>JBPOHC010000501.1:0-2641 GCA_052035985.1 Myxococcota bacterium
CGTGACGCTGCCGTTCGCTGAGATCGCCGCTGCGCGCAAGGATCGCGTGCGCGAGTCGTGGAACGCCTACTTCCGCTGGACGTCGCGCTGGATTCGACAGTCGACGCAGACGGGGACGCGCGCGTGACGATCACATGGAGCACAGCGGCGCAGGGATCGCGGGTGATCCCTGTGCTCCTCATCAACGGCGTCGGCGTCGTGATCGTGCCCGAGGGCGTGAGCGTGACAGGCATCTCCGTCGTTGCGCCGCCCGACGCGTGGTGGCCCGGTACGACGTTCGCGGACTGGAGTGCGTACCTGCGCCCTTGGTACATGCTCAACGATGACGGATTCACGATCTCCGAGCGCGCGATCCCCGCCGCAGCTCAGGTGCTCGACGTCTCAGAGGTGACCATCCGACTCTCGGACGTCGACCTCGCAGCAACGCAACTCTTCTCATCCGAGAACCTCGCGGTTGCGTCGTACATCACCGCCGAGATTGCCGCGACGGACCTCTCAATTCCGGTCGTGAGCACGACCGGGTTCGCGTCAAGCGGCGTGATCTACCTCGACCAAGAGGCGATCACGTACACGAGCAAGACAGCGACGGCTTTCACGGTCCCCGTGGGCGGGCGTGGAACGTACGGGTCAAAGCCATCGCGTCACGTCTACAGCGTCGCGCAGGGGTCGGGGCTTGGCAACCCACAGGTGACAGACATCCCCGTCGAGGTCGTCGGCCTCCCCGCTACGCTGTGGCTCGCGCAACTCTCGTCGTCTGGCGTCATCACAGCGCTCGCGCTGGAGCACTACGGAACCATCGGCACAGGCCCTGCGCTTGTTGGCGGTGGCGACGATGGCGCCGACGGGTGGCTCATCACGGTAGACCACGCCATCAAGCGCATGGGGCAGGTGATTCGCGGGTCGGGTGTGTCGATCGGTGGCTACGTCCACAGCGGCAATCTCAGCGCGCGTACGACGCTCATCACTCCCGCGCAGACCGATCTCAACCCCGCGTGGGCTGTCGCGCAGAACAGCGGCACCCTTGCGGTGACGAAACTCGCTGTGCTGACCGGCGATGCTGCGGCGCCCGACCTCGGAGGATGGCACCCGACGCGAGAGTCGTTCGTCAGCGCGCTATCAGCGGTCATCGGAACGGAGTTCGGCGCTGCGTGTAGCGCATCGCTGTCAGGCGACGACCTACGCATCACGGTTTCTGGCCTGTCGCCGTCGCGCCTCGTGACCATTCAGGCGCCATCGTGCGCGGTGCAGATGACCCCATCGCCTAGCGCGGTGGCGGACTTCACCGCGAGCATGGGAACGATGGCTCGCGCATGGGTGCCGATCTTCACGGAGTCGCGCGTCTACCTCACGTCGACCGACTACGCGCGCGTCCCGCCGCTTCCGACGCTCGACGGAGACGCCGCTGCGACCAACACGTCGGCGTACTTCGCGTTGATCTTCGGCGATGACGAGGACCGTTCATCGCGCAAGGTCGCGCGCATCGTCGGGCAGTCCTCCGCGGGCGGCGTCAACTACCTCATCTGCACCGCGATCACGCGGGAGCGAGTGCGGCTCATCGGGTTCTTCAACTCGGCATCGAGCGCTGCGCCTCCAATGTGGCGAGGAGGTCCGTACGCGTCAGGCTTCGTCGTAAGCGACGTGACGACCGCGCGCCTTGGTCTCTACGTGGCGAGCGACACATGGGTCTCAGCGCTCAAGTACGTCTGCCAGTCACTTGACATCGAGTATTCGTGCATCTACGACGCGATCGATTGGGATCACATGGCGAGCGTCGCGAACGCGTACCCGTCGGTGATCGACACGCGGCGCGAGTATATCGTCGACCTCAACACGACGCTTCTCTCGATGATCCAGAACGAGGCGAGCCTCAACGGTTTCACCCTCGTGATGTACAACGGACGCGTCTCGATCGCGCGTGTCGCAGAGTTTGCCGTCACGGAACCGACGTCCGACACGATCACCACCGACGACCTCGATGCGTCGTCACCGTCGCCGGGGTTTGAGAAGGGCGTCGACGGGATCGTCAACACGTACACTGTTCACGCGCCGGACGCGGGCGTCACCGTGAACATCACCGACGAGACGTCACGCGCGCGCTTTGGCGGTCAGCGATCCATTGTCGCGACGATGCCGCGGTCGCTCATGGGCAACGCGCAAGACGTGTCGCGCCTCTACGCGCAGGTCTTCGCGCAGGGAGTGACGGTGCTCGGTCCGCTGCGCTACCCGTACCGCCACGTCACGATTCAGGTACCGCTCAACCGCTACGGGTTGCAGATCGGCGACCTCATCGGCGTGACGCTCTGGCGTGTACCGAACGGCAGCGGCGGACGCGGCATCACCGACGAGATCGCGCAGGTCATCGGTCGCGAGGTCACGCTCTATGCCAACGAGAGCACCGGCCACGTTGCTTACGTCATTCGTCTGAACCCGAACAACATCAGCGGGTACGCTCCATCTGCGCTAGTCGCCGCGGGCGGCATCGCGGGCGCCGTGGTCACGCTCGACACAACGACGCTGACGCATGACGGCGCGTCCATCGGCGGCAACTTCGCGGGCGCGGGCTACACCAACGGAGGCGCCTCGACGTTCCGCGTGGGCGACCTCGTGCGTCTCATGGAGATCGACTCCACGAGCCCGACGG
>JBPOHC010000754.1:0-2347 GCA_052035985.1 Myxococcota bacterium
GGCCCTCGACGACCCTCGCTTCAAGAAGCGCCGCAGCGTCCTCAGGAATCGGATCGAGGCTGTCGTCTGCGCGCCGATCGGCGAAGCCCCACCCATAGGCGTCGTCTACCTACAGGACCGCATCGAGCCGGGCAAGTTCTCCGAGGGTGATCGCATGCACGTCGAGATGTTCGCACGGGCCCTCGTCCCCTTCGCCGATCGCCTCCTGATGCAGCAGGCGCGCAGTGAGGAGGACGATCCGACGCGCGCGCTGCGGAGCGCGCTCGACGTGCCTCGGCTGGTGGGCCGGAGCGTCGCGCGCTCCCGGCTCGTCGACTCCCCCATGCAGGGGGCAGATCTGGCCTTCGATAGATCGTTCACTGGGCGGTCCTCCTCGAGCGCGATTTGTTCGCTGTAGACGGCGGGCCAAGAGCGCAGGAATTTGACGGGCGCCGGCCGGAAACTGGCGGCCATGGCGGCGGGGATGCTGACGTCGCTTCGTCGGCTTCGAAAGCTTGAAGGCCCGGGAGCAACTACCTCTCGAGCCTTCGGTCGATCACGTCGGTGCCGTGAGGCGACGCTGGGGTCGTCTCACGCGCGGTGACGCTCGTCCACTTCTCGGCGCGCGACACGCGGTCGCGCGGTGCCGAGACCTCGACCTCACCACGAGTCCTTCCGCCAGTTCCTCTGCGAGCGCGCCGCCTGCGCCGCCCTCGTCGCCCTCTGCTCCCACTGTGATCGCGGGGATCGATACTGCTCGGTCGCGTGCGCGGTCGCCGAGCGGGTGCGCAAGCACCGCGAGGCCAACGCCCGATACGCCAGCAAGCACTTCGCCAAGGAGCTCACGCGACTGCGCGTGAGGAGGTTCAGGGAGCAGCCGCGCCCGAGAGCCGATTTGGTAACGGATCACCGTGACGAGGCGCCTGCGCCCCACGGGATCGTCCCCTCGTCGCCCACCCCCGCCGCGATCTCCGCGGTGGTCCTCGCGGGCGACGAGGAGACCTCCGATGACCCGATCGATTCAGGCAGTGATCGCCCCGGGGCCGACGGTGACCCGCGTGCTGATCACCGAGAGCCACGAGATCACACGCCTCAAGGCCCTGCTCCCGCTCCACGCCGCGCACCCCCGCGCGCTCCCCTTCCTGCTCGAAGCCGTCGCCCTCTGGGAGGGGGTCAAGGTCGACGCTGCCATCGCTGTGGACGAGTGGGACGCTACCTCCGCGACGAGCCTCTATCACGATGCCTTCCATGACCGCGGCTCCGCCCTCTACAGCCTCGACTTCGTCCCCATCGCCCGCGCCCGCCGCGCCCGCCCCTGCTACCCCGACACGCTGCGCATGGGGGACTTCCGCGCCCTGCGCAACCTCACCCGTGGGGCGCGGCCGTGATCGACCCCGCCCTGCGCACGCGCATCCGCGCCCTGTTCTTCGCCGAGCACTGGAAGGTCGGCACCATCGTCGAGCAGCTCGGCGTCCACCACGACGCGGTCCGCGCCGCCATCAACGTCGACGCCATGCTCAGCGAGCACACGCGCCAGTGCCGCTCGATGCTCGACCCCTTCAAGGGCTTCGTCGCCGAGACCCTCGCGCAGTACCCCGCCCTGCGCGCCACCCGCGTCTTCGAGATGCTCCAGCTCCGCGGCTACCAGGGCGGCGTCCGCATCGTGCGCGACCTGGTCGGCGCCACGCGCAAGCGCTCACGCCACGAGGCCTTCCTGCGGCGTGAGACCTTCCCCGGCGAGGAGGCGCAGGTCGACTGGGGAGCCTTCGGCAACATCCGCGTCGGCGACGCCACCCACCCCCTGATGTGCTTCGTCATGGTGCTCGGGTGGTCGCGCGCCATCTTCGCGCGCTTCTACCTCGGCGCTCGCATGGAGTGCTTCCTCGACGGCCACGTCGCAGCCTTCGCGGCCCGCGGCGGCGCGCCGCGACGCATCCTCTACGACAACCTCAAGAGCGCCGTGCTCGAGCGCGTCGGCGACCACGTCCGCTTCCACCCCGCGCTGCTGGAGCTCGCCGGCCACTACCACTTCGTACCCCGGCCCTGTGCCCCCTATCGCGGAAATGAAAAAGGGAAGGTCGAGCGCTCGATCCGCTACCTGCGCGACAGCTTCTTCGCCGCGCGCTCCTGGCGTGACCGCAGCGACCTCAACGCGCAGCTCGCCGTCTGGATCACCCGCGTCAGCGACGCGCGCACCGTCCCCGGCGACCGCGCCGGGCTCACCGTGCGCGACGCCCGCGTCCGCGAGCGCGAGCACCTGGTGCCGCTCCCCGAGCACCCCTTCGCCGCCGAGGTCGTCGTCCCCATCGCCTCGGGCAAGACCCCCTACCTGCGCTTCGAGCGCAACCACTACTCCATCCCCCACACG
>JBPOHC010000479.1:0-1606 GCA_052035985.1 Myxococcota bacterium
CTCGGAGAGCCCACGACAGTATTGCCTGCTCGTCGTTCAGCAGGTGTGAACAGATCGCTCAGACCGCGAACTCGTCTCGGCGATCCTCCAGCATGGCGCTCGCCGTTGCGGGCCGTTGGACTACCTATCCGCAGGGCATCGCGCGAGACCTCTGGGCCGCGATGCAGGACGACTCGCCGTCGGTGTACTGGCGCGCGCGGAGTTCGAACCCGATCAACGAGTGGCACACGAAGCTCGCCGACGGCCTCGTGAAGACGCCCGAGTGGTGGGTCTTCTGGAAGGGCATCGCGATGGAGCGCGTCGCCAACGCGGTGGCCTTCGCGCTGTCGCAGCCGGTGGACCTCCCCGCGCCCGCGCAGGGCGCCGCCGCCGCGCTGCCTTGAGGGCGACGGTCAGAGCTTCGGGAAGTTCGGAAGGACTTCGAAGAGCGCGCGGACCGCGACGAGGACGTCTTGCGGCGCGGCCTTGCGCGCGGTCTTGAGGGTCCAGTAGCGGCCGTGCGCGAGCCAGTGCCGCACGCGGAGGTACTCCTGAAACGCGTCGAAGCGCGCGGGGCTTCCGACGTGCTCCTTCCACACGTCGAGGATGTCTTCGAGGCCCACGCGCTCCCCGTCTCGATCGGCGAGCGCCTTGAATCGCGCGCGCACGTCGCGAGGCTCCTTGCGTCGTCGATCGACGCGCTCCCAGAAGTCCACGCGGAGCAGGGCCTCGCAGCTCGCGAGGAGCGCCATCGAGACCTCGCGGTCGAGCTCGCTCCGCATCGCGCGGAGGCGCTCGTCGAACTCGCCCAGCGTCAGGCCAGCGAACCGCGACGTCGGCGTCAGACGGCCGCTGTATCCGGCTTTGCTCAGGTGCTCCAACGCCTCGAGCATCTCGCCGTAATGGGCCAGCAGGTCCGCCGGGGCGGGCCACTCCTGCGCGAAGGTCATTCGACGTCGGGGGAGTCGAGCTCCAGCAGGTCATCGAGCGCCTCGGCGAAGGTCTGCTCGTCGAGCGCTGACTGTTCGAAGATCGCGGGCGAGACGCGGGAGGGCCGCGCGAGGATCCAGGTGTGATCCTTCTGGCGGAGCAGGCGCACCTTGCGAGGCCCCGAATCGAGGTCGACGCGACCGACGAACCCGAGCACGCCGAGGCCCACGGGATGAACGTGGACCGATCGCGGACCGGGCGCCTGGATGATCATCGCGGGAGCGTCGTAGGTGCCGTACTTCGGCTCCGTGACGGTGGTGCCCTCACGGTGGATGCGAAGGAGCCCCTCGTCCTCTGCGTCGCGCAGCCAGCCGTGGAGGGTGTCCATCAACGCGCGCAGGTCCTGGAGCCACTCGGTCCGCTCGCGATCGGAGTCGTCGGAGGTGGCCTCGACCTCGGTCTTCCACTTCTTGAGGTGGGCCCTCAGAGCCTCGGTGCTGCTCATGATTTCGAATCATATCAGAAGCCCGATCGAGCACTCGGGGAACGGCGCAATCCACAACCACGCCTCAAGCGACGCGGTCCGCGAGCGCCACGACGGTATGCGTGCTCGTCGTGCAGCAGGGGTGGACAGATCGCCCAGACTGCGAACTCGTCTCGGCGATCCTCCAGCATGGCGCTCGCCGTCGCGTGCCGT
>JBPOHC010000458.1:0-5925 GCA_052035985.1 Myxococcota bacterium
CGCTCGGGCGGGAGCGCAGAGAGCACCTCGCGGACGCGCTCCGTCGAAGCGGCGAAGGGAACGATGATGTCGAGGCTCGGGTCGAGCTCGATGCCCGCGCGCACCAGCGGAACGAGCGCCAACACGCCGAGCGCGTCCCACTGGTAGATGCCGAGGCGGAGGTAGCCGGTGCCCTCGCGCGCGTGCGGGCTGTCGGGGCTGCGGAGCGACGCGAGCGTCTCGGCGAAGCCTCGCGCCCAGCCCGCGGCCTCGGCGGCGTGCTCACCCAGCACGGCGTCGACGCGGTGGGAGTAGGGCGTCTCGATGCCGTAGCTCTCCAGCGACGCCTCGCCCGCGGCCTCGATCACCTCGGCGGGCGTGAGCCGTTCGAGGAGCGCCTCGGGGATGCCCTGACCCGCTTCGAGCGCCTCGTCGGGCGCGCTCTTCCACGCGTACCAGACGGGCCACTCGACGGAGCGTCCCTCGTGCTCCCACGCGATGCGTCGTTCGAGCGCGCCGGGCGCGTCGAGCCCGAGCCAGCGACGGAGGAACCGCGGCGTCGAGGGCATCCCGAAGCCGCCGACGGCGAGGTCTCTGCGTCGTCCGATCGCCTCCGCGACGCGCCGCTGATCGTCGTCGAGTGCTTCGAGGAGCGCGAGCTCATCCCAGGTCTTCCATCGCCTCTCGAAGCCCGCGCGGACGATCGCGGCGCGCGCGGCCTCGGAGGCTCGCGTCGGGTCGGGCTCTCCAGCGATCGCGGCGAGGAGTTCTTCGAGCGAGCGGGGGTCAGCTTCTTTCGTGCTCACGGGCCGCGAGGATAATCGAAGTGAGCGCCTCACTCGACGCCACGTCGCGCGCAGTGAAGCCGCGATCGCTTCGCGACGCCGTCGCGCCGTTACGCGTGCGACGCGGGCGCCTTCGCGGGAGCTGGCGCCAGGGTCTCGGCGGGCGTCTGGAGGATCTTCCAGAGGTAGTAGAAGTCGGCGACGGCGATGAACCCGTTGAGCACGACCACGGGCTTCGAGTGGATCATCACGCCGTACGCGATGAAGAGCGACGCGCCGACGCCGTTGATCGCGCGGAGCCACGCGTGGTTCTTGAGCATGAGAGAGAGCGCGACGGTGGCAGACGCGAGGTAGCCGAAGATCTCGATGTTGGTCATGTCGGTGTTCAGGGGGACGAGGTGCACGACCCCGTCGGGTCGATCGAATCGCGGGACAGCCCGCGACCCGAACAATCGGATTCCTCGTCTTCTCCCGCCGACCTGCGCGTCGGTCTTCAACAGAGGATCGCGCCGGGGCGTGTACGTCACGCCTCAACGGGATGTCAACGCTCGCCGCTCCGCGCAACGCCTTGATCTACACGGCGCGACGTAGGACGGTCACCACCTCCGATGAGCACGGTCGTGGGCGTTGATTCTTCAGGGTCGCTCGAGATCAACGCGACATCGAGCGATGAGGTCGGCGGGCGCTGCCTCCGCGCGCGCAGGGCCTTCGACGCGGGTGAGTCGCTGGCCTCCTTCGTCGCGAGCGCGGTTCACGATCGCCCTCACCGACTGACCCTTCAGGTCGCGGAACATCGGCACATCGAGCTCGACCCCGTGGCGCTCTCGTTCGTGAACCACTCGTGCGCCCCCAACGTGTTCTTCGACGTCGAGCGCATGGAGCTTCGCGCGCTGCGCCCCATCTCCGAAGGCGAGGAGCTCACCTTCTTCTACCCCTCGACGGAGTGGGCGATGTCGGGCGCGTTCGCGTGCGGATGCGGCACGTCGCAGTGCCTGAAACAGATCGCAGGCGCGTCGCAGATGCCGTCGGAGCAGCTCCGCGGGTACCGCCTCGCGCCGCACATCGTCGCGATGCTCGAACGCGCCGATCGACGCGCGAACGAAGCGGTTCAGCCGCCCGAGCCCGAGCCCTTGGAGAGCTTCGAAACCAGTCGCTCGTAGGCCCGACGCACCTCGCGAAACGCGGCCGGGTCACCGCCGCGGTCGGGGTGCGTCTCGAAGGCTCTCTTTCGAAACGCGAGCTTCACGTCGTCGAGCGTCGCGCCCGCTTCGAGTCCGAGCACGGCCCACGCAGACTGACGCTGCGCCGCGACCGCGGACTGCGAACGCTCGGGCTTCGCCACGCGCTGCGTCGGCAGCGGAGGCGGCTTCTCACCGCGCAGCACTCTGCTCCACGCGCGGGCCCAGTAGGGCTCGATGACCACGAGGTGACGCCCCGCGACGCGCTGCGCCTCGTCGAGCGCCTCTTCGAAGGTGCGCGCGCCGCCGTTCGAAGCGTCGGGCTTGCGAAATGGGCTGTGCACGGGGGCGCCCGTCCACCACGCGGCCCAGAAGAACCTGCGGCGCTGCGTGGGTGTGATGGAGCAGACGGCGGTCGCGAGGTCGGTCATCGAAGGGGCGGAGCCTCGCACACGACGCGTCGATTCCGTGAGCGACTCGACGCGCTGCGCACAATCCCAGCGCAGAGACCTCGATGTCAGCCGCCTGCGATCACCCCGTCCGCGCGATGCGCCCCGTTCTCCGTTCGCCGCCGCGCGAGAGCGACTGGACGCTGCCCCGCGCGCTCTGCTACGCGTCGCGGTCAGAGTTCGCGATGGACGGGCCGCGCACCGACACCCCAGACGAGAAGCGCACCCCCGCGTCGGCGATGACCGCGGCCGACGACCGCGCGTTCAGCGCGCTCTTTCGCGGTGAGTTCGGCTACGTGACCCACTCGCTGCGGCGCCTCGGGGTGGCCTCGCGCGACCTCGACGACGTGGCGCACGAGGTCTTTCTCGCCGTCTATCGCGCGTGGAAGCAGTACGACCCCGCGCGCCCCATCCGCCCGTGGCTCTTCGGCTTCGCGTTCCGCGTCGCGGCCAACCATCGACGCGCGGGCTGGTCTCGCCGCGTGGTGCTCGACGAGCCCGCGGAGATCCGCGACTCGGCCCCCGACATGGCCGCGCGCCTCGACGCCGACCGCGACCGCGCCCTCGTACTCGAAGCACTCGATTCCCTCGACCTCGACCACCGCGCGGTCTTCGTCATGGTCGACATCGACGGAGCCGCGCAGGGCGACGTGGCCTCGACGCTCGGCATTCCCGTGGGCACCGTGTCGAGTCGACTCTGGCACGCCCGCAAGGACTTCACCGCCGCCGTGAAGCGCCTCCGACTCAAGCGAGGTGAGCGGTGAGCGCCGACGATCCCATCGAGCTCCCGGATGACGTGCGCGCGCTGCTCGACAACGAGCGCGAGCGGCCGATGCCCTCCCCCGAACGCGCAGAGCGTGTGCTCGCGCAGGTGCTCTCATCGGCCCACGGCGGAGGCGGCGGAGGCGACGACGGCGGTCCCCGAGGAGGTGCCGAAACACCGACGGCCGCAGCGACATCTGCGACGCGCGCGGCCTCGTCGTGGATGCTCGCGGGAGCCTTCGCCGCGGGCGCGCTCGCGGGCGGAGGCGCGATGTTGGTGCTCCGTGCGCCGACGCGCGTCGTGGTCGAGCGTCGCGTCGAGGTGCCCGGCCCGACGCGTGATGTGGTGCGCGAGGTCGTGCGTGAAGTGATCCGTGAGGTCCCCGCGGCGACGCCCGACGCTGCGGTTCCGCGAGTTCAGCGCGTCGCGGCGAGCGACCCGGTCGCGGACCTCTCGGCCGAGCGGCAGCTCATCGAGCAGGCGAGCAGCGCGATGCTCCGATCGAACTACGCCGCCGCGCTCTCGGCCGTGCAGGCGCACGCGCGACGCTTCGCTCACGGGTCTCTCTCGGAGGAGCGCGACAGCCTCTGGGTGCGTGCGCTGGCGGGGCTCGGACGCGGTGAAGAAGCGCGCGTGCGGGCCGCAGACTTTCACCGCCGTCACCCCGACAGCATGCTCGGGGCCTCCGTCGATCGCGCCGCGAACGCGCGCTGAGCTTCGAGCGACGACCTCGGGGCCCTCACCAGCCGATGGTGTAGCGGACCGAGGCGCCCGCCTGCCACGCGACGTTGGGTTCGAAGCGCACGGGAAGCCCGAGCGACGCGGCCTCCACGAAGCAGACGTTCCCCGCGAACGAGTTCGTGCACAGCTCGTTTGGGAACCACACCGTCGCCGAGGCCCACAGCCCGAGCGCCAGTCGCCTCGCCACGTGGATGTCGAAGCCCGCGGAGAGCGGCAGCGTCAGCGCCCCATACGAGAAGCTGTATTCGGTCGTCATGGTGGTGGTCGTCGTCGCGGTCGTCACGCGGCGCGTCGCGTCGAAGTGCGCGACGAAGCCGACACCGATCCCCACCCACGGATCGATCGCCCCTGCGCGAAGCCCAGGCGTGAGGTAGATGCGCGCATAGGCCCCGAGCGACCACGTCGACGCGCGATCTCCGTCGCGTTGAGGCGAGATGGCAGCGTACGCGCCCGTGAGGCCGAGCGAGAGCCGCGGGTGCAGTCGAACACCGACCGCCGCGTCGAACGCGGGCCCCGCGCCGAGCCCCTGCAACGGGTTTCCCGCGGGGAAGGTGCTCACCCACGCGCTCGCGTCGGTGCCTTGAAACGCGCTGTATCCGAAGCGCGCCGCGAGCTCGACGCCACGCACGGGTTCACCCTCGACGGGAGGTGCGACCGTAAGCGTCTCGCTCCTCTGGCGGGTCGATGGTGTCACCGCTGATGGCGGTGGCGGTGGAGGCGGTGGTGGAGGCGGTGGTGGTGGAGGCGGTGGTGGAAGCTGTTGCGCGAGGTCTCCCTCGGGGTCGAACGCGAGCTGGAGCGCGAGCGTCGCGGAGGCGTAGAGATCGGCGCACGATCGCCCTGTCAACGAGCGCTCCCCGACGAGGCGGTCTCGCGCGTCTCGTACGGTCACGAGGAGCACCCGCCGCGCGCCCTGCGTCCGCACCGAGACGGAGAGCACGTTGCGAGACTCGGGGTCGAAGGGGTCGTAGCCGAGGCGCGCCGCCAGGGCGCTTCGAAACGCGTCCGCATCAGGGCACGCGGGGTCGACGACCTGCCAGTCGAGCCGCGCCCTCGGACGCGGGGTCTCCTGGGCTCCCGCTGCGCGCGCGGAGAGCAGCGCGCTGGCGAGCACGGCCCCTCTCAGCGTCACGGCGGCGCACACCCGGGTCACGACCGGAGCTTGTATCGCAGTTCTCAGGCCCGGCGCGAGAGCGACCGGAACGGCTTCTTCTCAAGCGGTCTCGCGAGGTCGTTCGGCTACGAACGATCAGAGCGGGAGCGTGTATCGGAGGTCGAGCGACACCGACCACAGCGTGTTGTCGAGGAGGCGATGGACGGGCGCGTCGGTCGCGACGCCCGTCGGAAAATCTCCGCGCGTCGAGCACGGCGACGTCGCGAGGGTCGAGACCCTGCCGCTGATGCACTGCTCGTACGAGATCCACCACGAGAGCGTGCCCGAGGCCCCCACCGCGATGCGATCGGTGACGTGCACGTCGACGCCGAGCGACATGGGCAGCGCCACGGCGCGCGTCGTGAGGGTGGCGTCTCCGATAGAGCTCGACGTCGAGGTGGGGGCGGTGACCACCGTGAAGCGCGCGAGCGCGTCGACGCCCAGGCCGAGCCAGGGATCGATGTCGCCCCTCGCGATGCCGGGAAAGATGTACCAGCGACCGTAGACGCCGAGGGTCCACGCGCTGAGGTCGTCGCGATCTTCGCCGCTGCGAAGGAGCTGATACCCGCCGCGCGCGCCGACGCTGAAGTGCGGCGCGAAGCGCCACCCGACGCTCGCGTCGAAGCCGAAGGAGCCCTCGAACCACTCGTCCGTCCGGTAGTAGAGCGAGCCCGCGCCCGGGTCTTCGAGCCTCGACCACGCGTTCTGATCGGTGACCGTGAACGACCCGTAGCCCATGCGGACACCGAACTCGAGGCCCCGCGGTGTCGGCGGCGGAGGCGGCGGTTCGGGTGGCGTCGGCTCGATCGACGTGACCCCTCTCGCCGACGGATCAACGCGAGGAACGAGGATCACGGTGGGCTCCTGGGAGGGCGTC
>JBPOHC010000785.1:0-5216 GCA_052035985.1 Myxococcota bacterium
CGTGGCTCGGGCAGACGTCGTTCTTCGCGACCGTGCGGCTGTCAGGCAGACCCCCGGTGGGCGCCGTCGGCTGGCCCAACCGCGTGATGATGCTGTGCTACTGCGCGTGGATCATCGCCGTCGCGCATCGCTCCGTCCGCAGCGACGCGCCCGACGCTCTGCCGTAGGCGCTGCCGTGAAGGCTGGGTGTATCCGTCGGGTGTCGTGAGCGCTGCCCGCGCTACAGCGCCGCGGGCGCGGTCCCTCGAGCGTTGGCGACCGTACCTGCCGTCGCGCACGCCGTCGTGTCCGAGCACCGCCACGCGCGACGAAGCGCTTGCAGGCGCGCGCGCTTCTGACGTGTGATTCCCGCGAGCCCTCGGCGAAGCATCGCCGCGATCCCAACAGGAGACCCCCAATGAGCGGCGCCCCGATCGTCGTGAACTGCTACCGCAACGGCGTGGACTCGTACGGCACGTGGCTGACGGACCGCACCATGCTCGATCGCATCCGCGCGCTGGCCCGCGAGGGCGGGAAGAGCCTCGTCGCCGATGTCATCTGGCACAACCGCGAGCCCTGGACGAAACTGGTCACCGACGCCTGGTGCGCGGTCGACACCTTCGATGTCTCGCTCGACCTCGACCACGACCGCCCGCCGCCCCTCGCGCCGCCCGCGAAGGCGACGCGCAAGCAGCGCAAGAAGCGCTGAACCCGCGGCGCAGGAGGGGCGCCCGCCCGAAGACTACGGCGCCGTAGTCTTTCCCCTTCGGCCCCCGCCACACCTTGATGGCCCACAGCATCCCCGGCTTCGGCCCGCTCGCGCTGCGCGACACGTTGGCGCCGTCGATCCAGGCGCGATGGGCGTCGAGAGCCTCGCGGGCACCGGGCTCGCCGTGTGCCCAGCGGACGCCTCGACGCCCGTGCGCGCACGGACGGAACGGCGCGCGACGTCGTCGTGCCGTCGCCGAGCTGACCCCCTCCGCTGCCCCAGCAGCGCACGGTCGCGTCGTCCATGAGCGCGCAGGCGTGGGCGTGTCAGACGGCGAGCTGGACGACGCCGCGGAGGGCTTCGACCGCCATCGCGTCGCCGTCGGACGCATCCTCGGACTGCACGACCGAGCTGCACGAGAGGGTGAATGCGGCGAGAACGAGGTGACGCATCGACTCCGTGCGGACCACGCTGCCGCGTCGAACGCAAGGACCTCGATGGAGAGACCCCCGGGCGCCGTCACGCTCGATCCGCAGAGGCTCTGCCCGCCTGGAGCTCGTCATGGCGGGTCACAACGTGAGCTTCCGCGCCATGCACGAGGTTCTGGTCGTCGCCTTCGGCGCGCGCTCGGCTCCCTCGGTCGCCACCCTGCACGCGCACCTCGACGCCCGAGGATGCAGCGCCAGGACGCTGCTCGACCGCGCCCGCGCGCAGGTCTGCAGCACGCTGGCGTGCGTGGCGGGCGACGACGTGTTCCTCGGCGGATCAGTAGTCCAACGGCACGCAACGGCGAGCGCCACGTCGGGGATCGCCGAGGCGACTTCGAAGTCTGAGCGATCTGTTCACGGCTGCTGTGCGACGAGCACCGGCACTGTCGTGGCCGGAGGATCCGGCACATCGCGTCGATGCGCGTCGGGTGCGGGTGGGTCTCGACGATGGCGCCTGCGAGCGAGACGAACTCCCGTCACGCGACGGCGTTCGAAAACCCGCTCGGCCGAGTCGCGTCGGGCGCTACCCGCGGGCGCCGCGCGCTGCTCCTGTGACGCGCTCGGCGTCGTCGGACGGCGCCTGCGCGGGGTGCGCATGTCACGCCGTCCTCGCTCCCATGGAACGACGAGTGCTCGCAGCGACTTGATGGCGGCGGCGATTTGGGGTCAGGGCTGGAGCGCGAGCACTCCCGCGGGTGCGACCCGACAGGTGGGCTCGCACTCGGGGCCGTTGGGCCGCGTCGTGGCGTAGGTGGGCGCGTAGCGGTCGCCGCCGAGGCGCCGACTTCCCCGGTACACCGCCACCTCCACGCTCGACGGCTCGTACCTGAAGAAGCTCACGCCGCGGATCGCGCGAGCGTCCGGGTCGCGCGCGCAGCCCGACTCGTTGACGAACCAGGGCCCGTCGCCGGTGCAACGCGGGCGCAGCTCGCACTCGCGTGGAATGTCGACTTCGCAGGCGATCCGCTCCCCGTCGGTGGTGACCTCGACGCGGTACGTGCCGTCGGGCCACCCCCCCAGGCGCGAGAACGTGACACCGAACGGTGATTCGCAACCGATGAGTGTGCAGCGGGGCAAGGGCACAGCATCACCTCCATCCGGGCCGCCGTCAGAGGCGGGGGCGTCGGACGCATCCAAGACGTCGAGCGACGCGTCCCCGGGCAGCGCACCATCCCCGCACGATGAACATGCCAGGACGAACGCAGCCAGGATCCACCCGCCCCGCATTCGCCCAGGGGCGGCATCGTGGTCCGTTCGCGTAGGCCGTGCGCGCATCGCGCGAGGCGTCATAGGTACCCCCGTGGCGCCGTCAATCGACATGGGGCAGGTCCATCACGTAGGTGCCCCCGGCCTGCGTCGGCGTAGGCTGGCAGGCGTAGTAGAGGCGGTCACCGACGATCAGCGGGTAGTTGGCGCTGTACACCCCCCTCACCAGTGGCACCTCCCGGCGGGCACGCAGGTTGTAGCCGTAGAGCTGGCGCGTCTGGGAGGTGTTGATGCCCGGCAGAGGCACGGTCTCGTCGCGGCTATCTTCCCACACCACCCAGTCGCCCCCGATCACTGGCAGGAAGCGTTGCGCATCCGGCTGCGCAGGTTGCGCCGTGATGGCGCTGCGCTCCCTCGTCGTGAGGTCGAGCAGCCACACGTTGCCGTGGTCGAAGTCGAGCGGGTCACGCGTGCGGTAGTCGACGTACACCACGCGCGTGCCCTCAATCTGCGGAAAGCGCTGCCACCCCGGACCCGGCGTGAGGTTTTCCAGGAGGCCCGTGGTGTGGTCGTAGAGCGTCACGTCCCAATCCATTTCGAAGACCAGATGGGACCCGTCGAGCGCGAAATCCGACACGCCCGCCGTCACGTCCGTGTCGAGCATGCGCGGGTTCTCGCCCTGGGGCGACGCCACGTAGAGGCGCAGAGAAACGTTCGACTCCCCGAAGCGCCAGAAGCTGAACGCGTCGCTGGCGCGCAAGTATCCGAGGCCACCGAGGGCGCCCGCTCCACCCGTGGTTTGAAGCTGGTGGTGCCACACCACCCGCCCCGGCTCCGCAGGGTCGCGAAATGACAGCAGCGCCACGGTGCGGGTCGCTCGATGCATGGCAGTGAGCAACAACCCCTGCGAGTTACACCCCCAGAAGGCGCTGATCTCATAAACGTTGCGATTGGGTGTCAACGTCTCGACGCGCCCATCCGAAAGGCGCACGCGGCGAGAGAAGCCACGCCCGGCGTAGATCCACCCGTCGTGGATGCATGTCTCGTAAGTTACGCCGAGCGGGAAGTTGAGTACGGGCCGTCCGGGACCACACGTGGGCATGGGCATCGTATGCACCTCCTGCGGGGTGATCCGCAGGGTGCAGTTTGCCCATGGGGGTTGCTGATCGAGGCGCGCGGAAGGGATGCCACACCGGATCTCGGGTCGCACGTCCTCCGGCGGGGCTTCCATGACGTCCTCGACCGCATCCGTTGCGACCGGCGCATCGTGGCCCTGCGCCCCGTCACCTGTCGCTGCACCATCGCGGCACGAGGAGCACGCCGTCAGGACCGTGGCCGCGATCCACGCCGCACGTGCTCCTCGCCTCATCATTCATCGCACCCCGCCCGCGAGCCGCCTGGGGCGCACCTGCGTCGCACGCGGGGCGCCGCGGGGGTTGGTCCGCCGCGGCGGGTTGCTTGTGGTCGGAGTGCCACTGCCCCCCGATGCCACCCGCAGCACGTTCGTGCCACCGCCCGAGAAGGCCGTGCCGTCCTGGAGGAACCACACCTTCTGCCCCGAGCCAGTGGTGTCGAGACCGGGCACGCCCCAGAAGGCGTTGTGGGCGAGGTCCCCCACCACCGCGTAGTTGCGTGTGGCCTGGAGCCCGTCGCCCCCGAAGTCATGGACGAACGCCGTCGTGACGGTGGAGCCCACCATGCGCACCGTCCAGATGTCGCGGTACCACGTCGTGCCGTAGTACCCGCCGCCGTAAATCAGCCCCTCGTAGTGCTCGTCGAACGTCAGGTCGGGCAGCGCCCCCAACGGCAGCACGTTGCCGTAGTTCATCACGCCCCCCGTGATGCCGTCGATCCGCACGAGGTCCCCGAGGTACGTGCCACCCGCGCCCACGCCCCCACCGAGAAAGAGCTGGTCATTCATCGCCACGGCCGTGGCGTCGTAGCGAACCGGGATCGTCGCTGCCAACGGCACCTGCCCCCAGCGGTTCATCCCCAGGTCGTAGCGCCACACGTCGCCGTAGAGGTTCGCCCCCGCCCGTCCACCGATGACGTAGACCCTCGCACCGTCGGCGCTGGCCACGAGCGCGCTGTTCTCACGGGCCGGGAGGTCGGTGGGCCCAGCGACATGGTGCCACTTGTACTCGACCACGCCGTTCGAGGCATACGAATGGGTGGTGTAGTAGAGAGCGTTGCTGAGGGAGGTGTCGGCGTTGCGCCCGCCGAAGGCGTAGACCTCCGGGTAGCCGTGCCCGTCCATCTTGCCCAGCGCGAAGGCG
Organism: Myxococcota bacterium; assembly: GCA_052035985.1. Lineage (GTDB taxonomy): Bacteria > Myxococcota_A > Polyangia > Polyangiales > CAISKJ01. The sequence goes on from JBPOHC010000785.1 coordinate 4,659, forward strand.
AGGTTGCCCTGCACGGGGAGGTCGCTCGCGTTCACAGCGCCGGTTGCGGCCGTGGCGACGAGGGTGTCCTGGCGCACGTCCATCAGCGCCACGACGACCCCGCGCGTCGGGTCGCCAGAGCCGCCATTGGCGAAGAACATGTTCGACGCGCCCGAAGGGCTCTGCGGAGTGAGAGGGATGACCCGAGGCCGGAGTCGCCCCACGAGTTCTTCCAGCGGGAGGGGACAGGGGAAGGGGCCGATCGGCAGGGGTGGCTGGCGCAGGTCAATGTTCTGGAAGATGCCGACGTTGCGCCGTGGCTGAATGAAGTAGTGCGGTCCCTCCAGAATGGCCGCAACCGGCGCATACGAGTCCTGCATCCGTGCGATCTTGTAGTTGGTGGTCGTGGGGTCGTTGCCGGGGTCGTCGGTCGTTTGCGCACGCGTCCAGAAGACGGCACGCGGCGCGTCGACGAATGCTGCCCTCGCGACCGAGCGCGGCAAGCTTGTCGGGTAGACCTCACCCTCGGCCTCCCAGTTCCAGTTCCAGAAAGAGATCGAAGAGCCCGCCGCGTTCGAT
>JBPOHC010000537.1:0-3581 GCA_052035985.1 Myxococcota bacterium
CCGCCGCCGCCACGACGCGAGGTCGGCTCCCTGCAACCGCAGGTGGGTCACGCGAGAGCGCCGAAAGTGGATCACGAGAAGAGCGCCGCTGAAGGTGCTGCTCGTCTGGCTCGTGGGAGCGGGCGCAGCTCGGGCAGGCTTCGACGTCTGGCTCGGCTCCTTGAGCACACCGAACTCGCTCGCGATGGCCTTCAGGTCGGCGTCTGGACAAGCCAGCGCCCGCCCGATCCTCGTCTCGCGCGGCGCCTCGGGGTTCTTCTCCCGCGCCTTCTTGATCAGCTTGATCATCAGCCTGACGCGCTCGCGGCTCTGGTGCGTAATCTTCGAGACGAGGTCGCGCGTCTCGCCGCGATCGGTTCCGGCGGGGTTGGCCGGGACCGTTCCCTTCGCGGTGGTGCTGCGACGATCACCACCCGAGCGACGCTGCCGCTCCTTCGCCAGCTTCTTCTGCGCGTCGTAGCAGTAGAAGACCTCCATCGAGACGTCGAGCAGCACCTTCGGGCGCGACTGGTTCATCTCGATCATGCAGGTGAGCGCGTGCGCCATCGACGTGCAGCGGACCACGGTCACCGGCATCATGCGCTTGCCCGCAGCCCTCGCCGCCGCGACGCGGAGTGCGCCGTCGAGGATGACGAGGCCCTTCTCGCCGGGAACCTTGGCGACAACGGGGAACTGCACGAACTCGCCCTTGCGGTACATTTTGGCGAACCGCTGTACGTCGGCGGACTTCGCGTTGACGGCGGCCCAGACGCGGCTCCTGTCCGGGTGATGACGGAGCTTCTTGAGGGGCATGTCCTCGAACTCGGGCATGCGGGACGAGGGGGACGAGCACAGGATGTCGGACTCACTCATGACGGTCTCCTGGCAACCGTGGGAGATGGAATCCACGGGGCCAGCGACCCTTTACAGAGCGCTCCCGCCCCTCTCTGCGAGGGCCGGAGGACGTACATCAGAAACTGTAATGCAGTGTTTGGCAGAGGAGACCGGGAGGCCGTCGGCCTCGAAGACGTCAGTAGCCCTTCTTCGTCAGCAGGTTGGCGATCTTGCGGCCATGCGAAGTTGTCGGCGCCGACGCACCAGCCTTGAGATCCCGCGCTTTCGCGATGGCGAGCTTCGTACCCCCGATCTTCTCCTGGATCTCCTCGTAGGTGATCCCGCGCTTTCGATCCGGGGCGTCACTTCTCGCCTGCATCGCATGATGCAGACGCTCACGAAGCGAGCGCCGCGTCGGCGGCAACACACCGCACGCGACACACTCCCCCTTCCGCGTGATGAGGGACTCCTCCTGCTCCACCAACGCGCGACGGATGAGGTTGCGGATGACGAGCGATTTGCTCGCGGGGAGGTCGGGACTCTCCTGCTGTAGCCGCTGGACTTCCTCCTCCAGGAGGTCGTGGTAGCGCTGCGGAAGGCGAAGATTGAGGTTCTTCGCGGGGCCTACGTCGTCGGGGTCGAGGGGGCGGGTCATGAATCCTCCTGGGCGCAGGTTCGCATCAGTTCGAGGCGTCCATCAACTGCAATGCAGTGTGTTGCTGATCGAGATCGACGCTGCACGAACAGCGAGGCGTGACGGCCGCGACAGAGCGCGAACGCGACGTGCGAAGACGCTGATTGCCGTTGTTGCGCTGGAGTTGGAAGGTGCCATCACTCGTGCGCACACGACTGCAATGCACTGTAGTACAGAATATGAATGAGCGAGAACGGCGCCTTCGAGGCACCCCGTAAGAAGGGCGCAGCACCGGAAGGAGGTGCTGGCCGTGATCACGAAACACCTCGTCGTTCTCGCCCTTTCGAAGCCCGTCTCGAACGTAGTTCCTCGTTCGCCTCGACTCGCCCCCGTCGCGGAGGTGTCGCCGTGAAGCGCGACGACCACGCTCGACACCTCGGGGAAGCGATCATCGCGGCCGTCCGTGCCATGCAGCCGAGCAGCGACCAGCCACCGGAGTGGGTGGCCCTCGACGCCGAAGCGAAGCGGCGCGGCAAGTCCACGCGGCAGTTCCGCGCGTGGTGCATCTCGCACTGCGTGGAGATCCGTCAGGAGAACCACCGCGACGCCTGGGTGCGTCCCGCCGACGTCGACCGCGCAGTCGCGGGGATGCCCGTCGCATCGTCGCCAACCCGCGGCGACGAGATCGACCAGGAACTTCACAAGGCGTGGCCCTCTGGCTCGCCGCAACCCTCTACGTCTCGCCGCGCGCGACCGCGCTCGGCCTGAGTCACGGTGCACACATGGGACGCAACCGCACAGGATCTGCCACGCAACGCCGCGGGAAGTGGATGGCCCGCATCACGCTCCACTACGAGCCGACGCTCCCCTCGGGGGAGTACCGGCGCGTCGAGATCCCCGTCACGCGCTCCGACGGAAAGCCCATCACGCGGCCCTACGCGCGGGAATACGCGCAGCGGGCGCAGCACCGCTACGACGAGACGCGCGTGCCGCCCGTCCGCCAGAACGTGCCCCAGGTCGCCGTACCCGATGGTGTGCTCACAGTCCAGCGGTGGGTCGAGGACTGGCTCGGGGAGCAGTCCTACACCGAGGCCCCGAAGGACCTCCTGCTCGCCCGCTACTGGCTCCCCCGCACGTCGCTCGGAGCGTTCCCCCTGCGCGAGGTCACTCCGAAGGTGATCGCCGCGTGGCTGGGCGAGCTGAAGAAGCTCCCGAGCAGGCGAGGGCGACCTGCCGCCCCGCGCACGCTTCGCAACATCGCAGCCCTCGTCAGCCGCTCCCTGCGTCACGCCGTCTTCGAGGATCAGCTCTCACACGACCCCTTCGCCACGCTGCCCAAGGGGGTGCGGCCTCGGGCGGTCGATGCGGACCCGACGAAGCGGCGGGGAAGGCGCCTCTCCATCGTGGAGCTCGCGCGCATCATCGGCTGCGACACCGCACCCGAGGATCGCCGCGTGTTCTACACGCTGAAGGTGCTCACAGGCGGCCGCCTCGGCGAGGCCGTTGGGCTGCGCTGGGGCGACATCGCGCCCGACGCTCCGCTCGACCGCCTCACGATCGCCGAGCAGTGGCACCAGCGGCTGCGCGCACGCATGCCGACGAAGACCGACGCAGTGCGCGAGATCCCCGTGCACCCCGAGCTGGCGCGCATCCTCGCGTGGTGGCGCTCCCGCTGGACGGCGTGGTTCGGCCGCGAGCCGACGGATCAGGATCTGATCGTGCCCGCGCGCAAGCACCGCCTCTTGCCGAGCGTGGGTGGCTCGCGGCGTCAGGCGGCTGTGTACCGCGACCTTCAGGTGGACCTGAAGCGCGCGAGCGTCGGCGCCCATCGGGTCCACGACTTTCGGCACACCTTCGTCAGCCTATGTGCAGACGCTGGCATGGCCGCCGAGGTCGCCCAGCGCTGGACCCATGCGACACGAGCGTCGGCCTCGGCCGTCGAACTCTACCGGATGCCGAGCTGGCAGCGGCAGTGCGAGGAGATGCTCAAGCTCCGGGTGGCATTCGCCCTCGGGAGAGAGGTGCACTCACCCACGGATTCCGGTGACGGTAGCGGTGACGCTGCCCGGCCGACCTCGTAGAACGCCCTGTTTCCAGGGCGTTCGTTGGTTCGGGGAGAGGGATTCGAACCCCC
>JBPOHC010000980.1:0-5733 GCA_052035985.1 Myxococcota bacterium
GCAGGCGCACCTGATCCGCGCGGCTCTGGACCTCCATCCGTTGGAGCGCGGCCTCCAACGCCGCTTCGCGCGCAGCATCGCGCGCGGGGTCGCCCACGCCCGAGAACTGCCTCGCGGTGATCTCGACGAGCTGCTCGATGATGCGTCCGTGGGCGGCGGCGGCGGTCGCGCGTGCAGTGTAGAGGCGATCGGTGAGACGCTGGATCTCGTCGATGAGCTCCGACGCGGTCTCGTTCGCGATGACTGCGCTCGCAGCGGGCTCCTCGGGGGGCTGCGGGTTCGCGAACCAACCCGCGAAATCCGTGAGGCGCGCGGACACCTCGGCCGCGGACGACGGGCGACGTCGCGGCTCCTTCTCGAGCATCCTGAGCACGAAACGCTCGACCACTTCGGGGACCTCCGAGCGACGCTTGCGGAGCGAGGGAGGAGCCTGCGTCATGTGTGCGGTGAGCTGCTCGAGGTATCCGCCGTCAAAGGGAGGAGCGCCCGTGAGCATGGTGACGAGCGTCGCGCCGAGCGCGTACACGTCCGTGGCCGGGGTGACGGCGCCGCCCTGAATCTGCTCCGGCGCAAGGAAGCACGGCGACCCTTCGATGGTGTGCATCTGCGTGAGGCGCGTGGCGTCGACGCAGAAGGCGAGCCCGAAATCCACCAGACGTAGCGCTTCTGGCTGGAGTGCTCCGCCCCACAGCACGAGGTTCTCAGGCTTCACATCGCGATGCACGATGCCCGAGGCGTGCGCTGATTCGAGCGCGTCGGCCGCCCGCGCGGCGAGCCGGAGAGACTCGACGAGGGGCAGGCGACCGTGGCGCGCGAGGACAGCGCCCAGGTCGACGCCGTCGACGAACTCCATCACGAGGGCGAGGCCGCAGACAGGGTCGTGACCTGTGGCGATCCAGCGAGGGATCGCGGGATGTTCGAGCCAGCGCGTCACGCGTGACTCGCGGGCGAAGCGTGCGCTGCCGGTTCGGTCGCGCGCATGGGACGGGTGCAGCAGCTTGACGGCGACGAGCCCGCTGGTCGCGAGGTCTGTCGCGGCGTAGACCGCGGCCACGCCGCCGACCCCCTGGAGCGAGTCGAGTCGGTATCGCTGGAGCACGATGCGCGACACTCTCTCTCTCGCCTCGGCGAGATCCCGCTCGTGCTCTTCATCCATCGGGGGATGATTCTACCGCCGCCTCGCTCGAATGCGGTTCAAGTAACGCACGAGGGACGTCGGTCAGCGATGGAACGCAGCGACGAGGACGGCGGCGATCACGAGGAGAGACGCGACGATCGCGAGCACCCACACGGCGTTCATGTTGCGTTGTGTGTCGAGCGGCGTCGTCGCTGCGCCGTCTTCGCCGTCCCGTAGTGACGCTGGCGGCGGCGTCCGAACGGCCGGGCGCACGGCGTCTACAGGCGGCGAGTTCGGGAGCGGTAGGGTCTGGGCGTCGGGAGGGAGGCTTGCTTCTTCCACGACACCGTCGAACGTGACGACCGGCATCGACCGGGGCGGTGCGTCGTCGTCGAGATCGGCGATCGTGTCGGGCGTTCCGGGGGACGTTGCGCCGCCGAACTCCGGCGTCCATCGCGCGCGCACGGAAGGCGAAGCGTAGGGCAGCAGCGCGGCTCCCAGTTCACGCGCCGAGTTGAAGCGACGGGAAGGATCTTGCGCGAGCGCGCGCATCACCGCGTCGACGGCCGCGAGCGGGAGGTCGGGGCGGGCCTCGTGCAGCGAACTGACCTCCGCTTTTTGCACCGCCGCGAGGATCTGCCAGACCGATGTGCCGGTGAAGAGCCGCTTGCCGGTGAGGCACTCCCAGAGAATCGCGCCGAGTGAGAACTGGTCGCTCCGCGCATCGATGGGCAGCGATCGGGCCTGCTCGGGGGACATGTATGCGGGGCTCCCGAGGAGCGCTCCCTTGCGGGTGAGGCGGGTGTCTCCCACGCCCTGCGCGGCCTTGACGATGCCGAAGTCGAGCAGCACCGGCTCGACAGCGCCGTGTCGCACCGCGAGGAAGATGTTGCCTGGCTTGAGATCGCGGTGAACACACCCGCGGTCGTGCACGAGAGCGATCGCAGAGAGGAGCGGCACGAACACGTCGACCACCTCGACGAGCGGAAGCGGCGCTTCGCGTGCGATGCGATCGGCCAGCGTCTCCCCGTCGAGGCACTCCATTGCGAGGTAGTGCTGCTCGCCCACGACGCCCACATCGAACACGTCGACGATGTGCGGGTGCTCAAGCGCCGCGGTGGTGACGGCCTCGCGTTCGAAGCGTGCGAGCGCCTCGGGGTGCTGCGAGAGTCGAGGGTCGAGCAGCTTCAGCGCGACGCGCCGTTGGAGGGGGAGGCGCAGCGCCTCGTAGACGCATCCGAAAGTGCCAGAACCGCGCACCTTCACGATCTGATACCCGCCGAAGATGGTCCCGGCAGGGATCGGTGTCGGTGAGGGCTGTTCCATGGGCCGCTCGAGAATCGCATCGCGCGGAAGGCACAGTCAACGAACCGCGCGTCGAGCCGCCGTGCTGGCGCGGCAGGAGCAAGCGCCGTCGGGGTCACGCGAAGGCTTGCGTTGGTGCGTCGCTACGGGGTGATGATGACGGAGGTCGTCTGATCGCCGATGTCGGTGCGCGTGCCGGGGATGATGCCGCAGGTCACGCCGTTGCGGCCGTGGAGGTCAGGGCAGCTCGCCGTGAGCGTTACGGAGGCGCCGGAGTAGGTGTTGTCCCAGAAGAGGGTCACGCTGCGGACGTTGACGAGGCGCACCGACGAGACCTGATCGTTGTAGCTGCAGAGGGACCCGAGATTCGGCACGCGGAGCGAACCTCCGACGACAGGCAGGCGGAGGCAGCCACGAGATCCGCCGCCGCAGGTGTCGCCGCTCGGACCGGTGTAGTTCACGTCGGTGCAGAGCTCCACGTAGGCGTCGACGCAGCGGCCGGCGGTGTTGCAGGTGCACAGGGGGCCCGCGCATCCGCACGCTCCGAAGGTGCGGTCGCGTGGGAGCGCGCAGGTCGTCGTCGAGCCCGCGCAGGTGACCACGCCAGCGCCACCGCCGCACGCGGTGTTGGGGTTGGGACACGCGCCCCCCGTCGTACGGCAGAACCCGCCGCAGTTGCTCTGCCCCGCCGGACAGGACGGAACGCAGCGTCCCGCGGAGCACGTTGCACTTCCTCCGACCGGCGCGGTGCATCGCAGACCGCAAGCGCCGCAGTTGTCGGTGTCCGTCGTGGTGTCGATGCAACGGCTGCCGCAGAGCGCGCGAGGGGCGCTGCAAACCATCGCGCATACGCCCGATCGGCACACGGCGCTTCCTCCCTCGGGGCGTGCGCACGGAGAACATCCGCCGCAGTGATCGGGCGAGGATGTGACGTCGACGCACACGCCGGAACAGGCTTCGGTTCCGGCCGGACACGCGCAGGTGCCGTCGCCGCAGACTCGTCCGCTCCCGCATGCGGTTCCGGCTGCGACGACGCCAGATCGTTCGCAGCGAGGCGCGCCACCGACGCATTGCACCGCGCCGGTTTCACACGGATTGCCCGTGTTGCAAGCCATTCCGGGCGTGCACGTGCTGGCGCAGTTGCCGCCGACGCAGCGCTCCGAGGCCGCGCAGTCGGTCGGCGGGCTCCACTCCAGGCACGCGTCCGCATCGGTGTTTCCGCACACACGGACGCTGCCTGCACCGACACACTCTCGGGTGTCTCGGCTCGGGCACTCGTCGACGCAAGGGGGCGCGGTAAATCGAAGCAGCTCGTTCCTGAGCGTGCAGCGGATGAAATCCTGCTGCTCGTCGCTGACCCGAGGCGGCCAGCAGTGGTAGTAGCTCATGACGTTTCTGGGGTCGGGGTGAGACGCGTCAGCGCAGCTCGCCGAGGCGCACGCGACGTTCGTACAGGAGCCGTTCAGCACGGTTCCGCCGAGGCACGTGTCGAGCCCGGAGACCCCCGCGGGGCCGCGGTCCGCGGGCGTGTCGCAGAAGAAATCCCCCGCGGTGGCGCAGTTGCCCGCGGTCTCGACGCCGTGGTTGCAAGCGTGCGTGTGCGCGAGCCCGAAGAAGTGACCGAGCTCATGCGCGACCACCTCGTGCGCCGATCCCGCGTTGACCACGATGCCTTGAAAGCTAGCGAATCCTCCGACCGGAAACGCGGCGCCTGAGACGATACGACGGACGAACACGATCGGGATCAGGTTCGCGGGCGTCGCGCCCTCGATCCGCGCCTCGAACGCGCTGTCCCCATGCGTGACCACGCAGTCGTTCTCGGTGAACTCCCGCACCGACTCTTCGATCAGGCGGACGCCGAACGCGGCGTACACGTCTCGAACATCTGACATCGCCGCTCGGATGTTGTCGATGGAGACGGGGAAGGTCCCGTCAGAGCCGCGGCACTGATGGATGCGGTATCGCACGTCGACAGGCGGTGCGGCGCGCGCACCGGCCCGCATCGCCGTCGGGCGACAGACGGCCGACGGGTTGAGGATCCCCGTCGCGACGCTGTTCATCTCCGGCGGATCGAACCTGAGCAGCTCGCAGCGGTTGTTACACCCGTCGTCATCGACGGTGTTTCCGTCGTCGCACTGTTCGGCGGCTTGCTGCACGCCGTCGCCGCAGCGAGACGTCGGCGCTTCGACGTCGGACTCGACGGGGCGGTCGATCACCACGTCAGTGTCTGCGGTCGCGTCAGGCGAGGCGTCTTCCGTGTGCTCGAGGCCGAGTGCGGCGTCGCGCTCCTCTGCGGAGGCGTCGTCGTTCGCGCTCATCGTTCCGGCGTCGCCGACGGTGGTAGGCGCGTCGTTCACGCACCCGAGCGCCAGCGCAGAAGTCAGCGCGATCCAGATCAATCCGTGTTTCACAGGTCCTCCTCGCATCAGACGTTGGCGACCGTTCGACGGGGGCCGAAGAGGCGGCGGACAACCACCCACGAACAGACACGCCGCCCTGCTCCCCCCAACAGGGGGCGCGCTGTCACCCCACAAGTTGTCCGTCGCCTCTCGGGTCTCCGTCGAACGGTCGTCGTGACGTCATCAAGTTCCGTACCCGAAAGAGGAGAACCCGTCGGGGGCGCTGGAACGACGCGAGTTCAAGCGTTTCAACGTCCCCGGGAGGGACGCGGGGAGAGACCCATCCGAGCGTGCGCGGTCCTTTCTCCGAGCGCGATCGGAGCACGCCTTCCGGCGATCTCCCGGCGTTCTCTTCGCCGCCGCATGCCACGTGCTGCCTGGTGCTCGGGGGTGGGCTCCTCCGCACGACGAGCTCGTGCGACTCCGCTTCGGGCGCTTCTCTCGCGCCGCGCGGGGCGTCGAACTTCGCCCGTTGACGACCGAGCCCGCCCTCGGGTGTCATCGCGCGAATCATGCCCGCCCAGATGACCTTCCGCCCATCCGAGACGCCCCTCCGCGACCTCCTTGAAGAGATCCATCGGGGAGACCTCCAGCTACCCGACTTTCAGCGCTCCTGGGTCTGGGAGGACGATCGCATCCGAGACCTCCTCGCGAGCCTCTCGCAGGCCTGGCCCGTCGGCGCCATCCTCCTCCTCGAGTGCGGCGGTGAGGTGCGCTTCAAGGCCCGCTCCGTCGAGGGGGCGCCCGCCAACCCGGGCCGCGAGCGACGGCTCATCCTCGACGGTCAGCAGCGCCTCACGTCGCTCTACGCGAGCCTCCGCTCGGGCCATGCCGCGCGCATCCCCGACGGCAAGGGCGGCGAGATCGAGCGCGTCTACTACTTCGACATCCGCAGGTGCCTCGACGAGAACG
>JBPOHC010000240.1:0-4082 GCA_052035985.1 Myxococcota bacterium
AACGGTTGGAGGAGATGCGAGCCTTCGCGGAGTTCCTCCGCAACGACGTGGAGGAAAGCGAACTGCCTCCACCCCGCAAACGATCGAGGAAACGAGGCCCGCCGTGAGATGTGTCCAGCGCTATGCCCGCTTCGCGGGGAGGGACGGGGAGAGGGCTCTCACTCCGGCTCGTTGTCGGTGTCGCGCAATCCGTAGCGCTTGCAGAGTTCGCGGAGGTGATACCGCGTGAGCCCCGCGGCCGCGGCGCTGCGGGTGATGTTCCCGTGGTGCTTCACGAGCAGCGCGCGGAGGTACGCGGGCTCGAAGGACTCCAGCACGCGCGCCTTCGCGTCTTTGAAGGGCAGCGCCGAGAGCTCATCGGGCACACCGCCCGCCACGCCGTGCGAGACTCCGTCGGGAGAGACCCCAGCCGCGGCGCCTGCGATCACGGCTTCGACCGTGCGTGCTCCGAGTGACGCGGCAGGCACCATCGGGGCGCGCACCACGCCCGCGGGCAGGAGGTCGTCGGGCGTGATCTCGTTGCCGTCACACAGCGACGCCGCGCGCTCGACCACGTTGCGGAGCTCGCGCACGTTGCCCGGCCATTGCTGCGCGGCGAGGCGTTCGAGCACCGCGGGCGTGAAGCTCCGCGGACCCATCTCGGGGTAGCGCTTGCAGAACTGATCGAGGAGCGCCTGCGCCAGAAGCGGAACGTCATCCCTGCGCTGACGCAGCGGGGGGAGCTCCACCGTCACCACGCCGAGGCGATAGTAGAGGTCTTCGCGGAAGGTCCCTGCGCCCACCATCGCGCGCAGGTCGCGGTGCGTGGCTGCGATGACCCGCACGTCGAAGGGCGTCGTGGTCGCGCCTCCCACGCGGCGCACCTCGCGGTTCTCGAGCACGCGAAGGAGCTTCGGCTGAAGATCCAACGGGAGCTCGCCCACCTCGTCGAGAAAGAGCGTTCCTCCGTTGGCCTGTTCGAAGCTCCCCGTGCGGCGCTCGGTGGCGCCGGTGAACGCGCCGCGCTCGTGACCGAAGAGAACGCTCTCCACGAGATCGCGCGGGAGCGCCGAGCAGTCCTGCACCACGAGCGGTCCGTTGGCGCGCTTCGAAGAGCGGTGGACGGCCCTCGCGACGAGCTCCTTGCCCGTACCCGTCTCGCCCGAGATGAGCACCGTCACATCGAGCGGTCCCACCTTCTCGAGCTGCGCGAACACCTGACGCATCGGCACCGAGCGCCCCACGAGGTCGTAGAAGCGATCGGCCTCGCTCAGCGGAATCTCGACGCTGCCCTTTCCCGGCTCGATCTGGAGCGTCGTCGTCCCCATGCGCACGCGCGCGCCGAGGGGGAGCACCGCGTCGCGCACGCGCACGTCGCCCACATAACAGCCGTTGGTGCTGCCGAGATCGCGGAGCACCCAGCCCGACTCCACCGCTTCGATCTCGCAGTGCGTGCCCGACACCGCGCGGTCCGTCAGCGGGAGGTCGCAGATCGCGCTCCGTCCGATGGTGCACACGGGCTTTTCGAAGGCGTACGAGCGTCCCTTGTCGGGTCCGTCGACGACGGCGACGCGGCTCTTCTGGAGCCTACGGGCCGTGGCCCTCCCGCCGATGAAGAGGGTCTCGATCGCGCCCTTGGTCTCGTCGCTCATCGCTGCGCTCCCGTCGTGTCGACCCGCAGAGATTGAATGGCCGCGGCGTAGTCCTTCGCGCCGAAGACCGCGTTGCCCGCCACGAACACGTCCGCCCCCGCCTCGCGCACGCGCCCCGCCGTCTCCGCCGCCACGCCGCCGTCGACCTCGAGGTCGATGTCACGGCCCGACGCGTCGATCATCGCCCTGATCGCACGGATCTTCGGCAGCACGGCCTCGATGAAGCGCTGCCCTCCGAAGCCCGGGTTCACGCTCATCACGAGCACGAGGTCCGTCGCGTGGAGCACGTACTTCAGCACGTCCTCCGAGGTCGACGGGTTGAGCACCACGCCCGCTTTACACCCGAGCGCCCTGATCGCCTGGAGCGTGCGTTCGAGGTGCGGCGACGCCTCGGCGTGCACCGAGATGACATCGGCGCCGGCCTTCGCGAAGTCGGCCACGTAGCGCTCGGGCTCCACGATCATGAGGTGGCAGTCGACGACGCGCTTCGTGACCTTGCGCACCGCCGCGGTCACCAGCGGGCCGATGGTGATGTTGGGGACGAAGCGCCCGTCCATCACGTCGACGTGGATCCAGTCGGCGCCCGCGGACTCGACGGCGCGAACCTCGTCTCCGAGGCGTGAGAAATCAGCCGAGAGGATCGACGGGGCGATTCGGATGGGCTTCATGGACATCGCGGGAGAAGTGCTCACCACGAGGACACCGGGGGTGTCAACGTCCACGCCGCGCATCGGCGTCGGTCGGGACTTCGGTCACCTGCGCCGGAGGCGTCGCGCGAGCACCGCGGCGAGGCCGAGCGCGAAGGCCGCGAGACCTCCGTCTGATCGGGGCGTCGCGGTGGCGCACTGGCAGCCCGTCAACGGCGGGAGGTCGATGATGAGAGGGCCCGCGTCGACGCCTGCGTCGGAGATCGGGCACGTCGTCGTCGAGATCGCGCGCGCGATGAAGGTCGGTCCGAAGGGCGCGGTCTCTGACGGTTCGAGGCGCAGGTCGCGGTCGAGCGCCGCGGGCGTCGCGATCGTGCGAAGGCGGGTGATCACGCCGCCCGCGTTCTGCACGGCGAGCTCATCGCTCGATGGAACTGCGGAGGGGCTCCAGCGCACGACGGACTCGGTGACCCACGAGGGGCGAGAGATGAGTCCGAGGCTTTGCTGAAAGAGGTTTCCGTAGTTCGACATCGGGGCCCCGGCGGCCCACGCGAGCGCGGTCGCATCGATGCGCGACTCGGGCAGACCGGTCTCGCGCATCGCGCCGTTCGAGGCAACGAGCAGCGCGATGCCCACGGAGTCCCCGGAGCCCGACGCGATCATGCGCAGGGGGAGGGAGGCGTGGTAGCCGTCGAGCGCGATGCGCACGGGGCTCATGCGCGACACGCCTTCACCGGGACGCAGTCTCAGCACGACCCAGCCCGCGTTGAGGGCGGTGTAGTGCGCGACGGCGGCGCGTCCTCCTTCGGGAATCGCGTAGCCGTTGGCGGGGAGCCACTCGTCGAGGTGTTGACCGCGCGAGCGTCCATCGAGGAGCACGGTCTGGTACGGTCCCACCGTGGCTTCGGGGATCACCGAAGGACCTCCGTCGGGGGGCGCATCGGGATCGGCCGACCGCACGATCGGACGCACGGCGAGCTGCACCTCCTCACGCGTGACGGGGCCGTTCGTGACGTTCGCGCCGGTCGCGGGATCGCGCACGCATCGGCTCGGAAACGTGGCCTTGATGGTGGGCGCCGTGGCGCGGTCGAGGGCGTTGAGAAAGGCGTCGTCGGCGATGGCGATGCGCGCGCGGAGCACGTTGGTGAGGGGCAGGGCCCAGACGAAATCGTTGGGGTTCCCCGCCCAACGGATCTGGTCCCAGAGTGTGGTCTCGGTGGTCGAGAGGGCGAGGACCATGCGGTGATCGGTGACCACCGAGGGTCGCTCGACGGCGATGCTCGACGGAGGCTCGTGAAAGCACCCGCCGCACGCGCGCGCAGCGGGCGTCGTGAGCGACACGGCGAGCGAGAGACCCAGCGCACAGACGACTCCCTGACGAACGATCCACATGGTCGCAGCTCCTGCGTCGGGTGCGGCGCCCCTCGCGCTCACCTCGAAGATGGAATTGACCGGCGGGCCGAGCCTTCGTCTGGGAATCGTGTGGCGGAGGTGTGCTGGCGGGTCAGCCGGTGCCGGTGGGGCGCTGCGCGGGGGCGACGTCGTTGGCGGGCGTGGGCGCGACGGGCGTGACGGGCGTGACGGGCGCGACGGGCGTGACGGGCGTCGCGGGCTGTTTCGTCTTCGCGGTCTTCGCGCGGGTCACGGTCTTGCGCGGTTGCGCGGCGGCGTCGAGGAGCGGCGCGAGCAGCGCTTCGGCGAGCTCCGCGGTCGCGGGCACATCGGGGTCGATCATGGTGTACACGGCGAGCACGTAGCGGCGCACCGCGTCGAGCGCCGTCGCGAGCACGGCGAGCGTGTCGGG
>JBPOHC010000215.1:0-5044 GCA_052035985.1 Myxococcota bacterium
GCGGTCGAAGATCACCTCGAGCAGCGCGCGGGTGGTCAACACGTCGGCCATCGAACGGTGCGACGGGATCGCCTCGATCGAGAGGTGTCGCGCGATGGCCCCGTGCGCGTGTGTAGGCGCCTCGGAGACGAAGCGCCGCGAGAGCTTCATCGAGCACCACACGACGGAGCCCGGCGCCGCGACGCCCGCGCGCTGAAAGGCACCGCGGAGCACTTTGACGTCGAACGAGGCGTTGTGCGCCACGAGCGGGAGCGCGCCGATGAAGTCGCGCAGCGCCCGTACGACATCAGCTTCGGCGGGCGCGCCACGCACCATCGCGTTGCTGATCCCGTGGACCTGCGACGCGTGCCACGGGATTGAGATGCTCGGCCGGACCAGCGTCTGGAAGGTGCGAACCGAGGCTCCGTCGCGCACGTGCAGCGCGGCCACCTCGACGAGCTGCGCAGCGGGGCCGAAGCCCGTGGTCTCGGTGTCGATGAGTACGTACTCGTGAAGTGGATGGGGCATTGCGATGGTCCTCGGAACGAAAGACGCTGAACACTCGTCGCGTCTGACAGAGCGGCGATGAGCATCGTCGCGATGTCTCGCCCGAGCGGAGCGTGAGGGGATTCGACGCTGAAACGACGGCCCTCGCAGCGAGTTCGTGAGGCATGCGTGGCTCGATCGCCCTCGCCGGTCGTTCGCTGGTACGTCCGCAGATCGTCGAGGCCTTATGATCGCGCGCAACCATGACCGATCACGGGGAACACGACGAGGAGCGCCGCTCTTCGCCAGAGCGCTTCGAACAACTTGTCCAGCAGCTCGTGACCGAACTCGACCTCTGCGCGCAGGTTCGGTGGGACGACTCCGTCACGTTCGCGTGGAGGGCTCGTCGGTGCGTCGAGGTGATCTTGCTCGCGGTGCTCGCGAAGCACTCGCCGCAGTCTCTCGCGGCGCTGCGCAATCCGACGATCGACTCGCTCGTGCGCCACGACAAGCTGAAGCGCGAGGCGCCGAACAGCCCCATCTCCAAGGACATCTTCAACGTTGTCGACGCAGTGCAGGGCTTCGGCAACACCGCCGCGCACTTCCAGCTCGAGGCCGTAGAGCACGAGGAGAACGCCGTCGATGTCGCCCGCGCGCTGGCGCGCCTCGTGGAGTGGTTTCATCGGTCGCACTTCGGTCAGGTGCCGTCCGAGACCCAACGTCTGCTCGACTCGATCCGTGATCGTTCGCTCCGCGTCACCAACGCCAGTCAGCGCGCGGTCGAGTCAATGCGGAAGGACGCGGAAGCTCGCGAGACCGAGCACGCGCGCTGGGAGCGAACGCTGCGTCAGGAGCGAGACCAGGCGCGCGCACGGCTCGCGGAGGTGGAGGACGCGCTCCACGACGCCCACACACAGCTCGCCGCCCTCGCGCAGGCACGGAGCGAAGCCCACGCGCGCATCGACATCCTCGAGCGGCGCCTGAGCGAGGCGTCTGTGCCGCACAGTGTGAACGAAGCGCCGGCCGGCCCAGCCTCCTGGCGCGGCGCTGCGCTCGTTGCAGTACCGGTGGGGCTCCTCGTCGGCGCAGGCCTCTTCACGCTCTTCGTCGCCGACTCTCGCCCGGCCGCGAGCGAGCCGCGCGAGGTGCCCACGGCGACGCAGGCGCACGGCGACACGGCCTCGACCGAAAGAGGTACGCCCGCCCCGAGTCCGCTCGCGGTCCTCGCGGTGGCCCCGGAGCCGGTGCGGACGGACGCGGGGATCGCTGCGCAGACTTGTCCCGAGGGCTTCGTCTTGTACGACACTCACGAGGTCGCGCTCCAACCCTGGCCCGCGAGAGCACGACCGTGGGGAAACGTTCGTCATCCCGGGCAGGTGTCCCGATACCCGGTCGCGCCGTTCTGCCTCCAGCAGCGCGCAGAGACGATCGGCGCTGTCCGACACTTTCGCCCGGAGCTGCTGCGGTCTGCGCCCGGGTGTGCACGGCTCTCCGGAGGAGAAGGGCAGCGCGTCACCTGCGTGCTCCATCAGGAGGCTGAGGCCTACTGCGCCTCGCGATGGCAGGGGCGTCTGCCCACGGTCTTCGAGTGGGAGGCGGCGACTCGTTCCGTGGAGCAAGGCCGCTCCACGGAAGTACAGCGGTGGCGGCGTTCGGCGGACGCATCGCAAGCCGAACGGTCACTGCAGCCGAACGAACTGGAGTGGGTCGCCGATGGATTTCCTGCGAGGCCCTTCGACCTCGGCGTCGTGCAGTCGGGCGTTTGGATGACGCGGGCACCTATTCCGCAAGCCCCCTGGGAGGGGACCTACATGCGCCAGTCGTGGAATCGGCACGACGAGGGGCGCGACATGTACATCGGGTTCCGTTGCACTGTGCCCCCGCGGTAGCGTCCCGCTCCATGAAGGGGACCCCATCGAACCGCTGGCAACTCACGCGCAACGGCGACGCGGCCGCGCTCGTTGCGCCCGACGGCGCCACCGCGCTCGTCGCCCGACCGCAGGAACCCGTCGACGTTCTGGGGCCCCGCCTCACTGGGCTTCTCTCCGATCGGAGAGGGGCGCCCGTGTCGCTCCCCGACGCCTCCTGCCGCCTCGCCTTCGCCCTCGGAGCGCAGGGAGGCTGGACCGTCGAACCGGTCGCCACCGTGCGCGTCGACGACGTGCGCGGTGCTCGCGAGAACCTGGCCGATGAAGGCGGCCCGCAAGAGCCCGCGAACGAGCCGTCGGTCACCCCCGCGCCGCCGTCGCAAGCAACGGCCGCGACGCCTCGCCATGACGACTTTCATTCGGGGTGGAAGCAGCTCCGGCTGTGGGCCTCGTGGTACGGCGCGACCGACCCTCGCGTGCTCGACGCGAAGGCGCGGCTCTCCGCTCACCCCGCGGCGCCGCGCGACGTCGCGATTCGAGTCGATCGGGCGGTCTCGGACGGCGCACGCAGCGGCGCCGCGTTCGCGGAGATCGAACGCCTCGGCCGCACGCACGGAGCAAACTCCGCGATCGTCTCGCAGCGCGTCGACGAGCTCGCCCGCGAGCTGGGCTTTCCCGAGTTCACCGCCGTCGCACGGAAGAAGCTCGACAAGCTCGCGTCCATGCAGGCGCGCGCGAAGCAGGCGCAAACGTCGTCGGTGCGCGCTTCCCCGGTCGACCATCGCATCCCCTCGCTGTCCCCTTCGCCGCGATGGACGCTCGCCATCGACGAGGGCGGAGACATCCCCGCGCGCCTCGGCGACATGGTCAGCGGACACGAGGGCCGCTTCGTGGGGCTGCTCGTGCCCGAGAGCGTCACGCTCGCCGCGCTCGACCCCGGCTGGCACGCCGTCGAGCAAACCGACCACCGATCGATCGACGCGGTGGTGCAGCGCGTGCTCGACGCGCCCGTCGGCGTGCTGGGCCTCACGCTCTCGGCGCTCGCCCGGAGCACGGGGGACGCCTGGGTCACCGGGGTGCTCGAACTCATCCACTGGGTGTGTCGGCTCCTGCCGCTCGGCGACGGCGCGACGACGCTCTCGGTCGAGGTCGAGCAGCGCGGCGAGTGGGTCGACGGCCCCGCGTGGTCGGCCATGGCGACGGGCGTGCTTCGCTCGATCGCGGAGCACGACCCCGAGCGCGCGAGCCGCCTCACGCTCTCGCTGAGGCTCGTGCGCAAGGGCGACGCGGCCCTCGACGGCTACGTCGACGCGCTGGCCTTCACCTGGACCTCTCCCCACGGCGCCAGCCGCGCCCGTCTCGCGCAGAGCGGGCTGCGCGACGCGTGCCTTGTGTCGGGTGACGCGCCGACCTTGCGGACCGTGCGTGACGCGCTCGTGTACGGAGCGGACGTCCCCGCCGACGTGTGGCGCGCGCTGGTTCGCAGACCCGAGGCGCACATCCCGGGGACCTTCCTCGCCGGGCTCCTCGACCAGCTTCGGGCCCACGTGCGCCGCGACCCGGCGCAGTGGCATCGCCAGATGGAGAGCGTGCGGACGCACCTCGACTCCAAGGCGATTCGACTCTCGGACCTCGGGCGCGAGATCGCGTTTCTCGCCTCGTGCGCCCCGACGGACGTCGCGCTCTCGGCGCCGGCACGGCTCGTGTGGGCGACCGCGCGGCTCGAGGCGGCCAACCATCGCGGCGCGGTCGACGTGGCCCTCGACGGAGAGCTCGACGCCCTCGTCGGCGCCCTCTTCGACGAGGAGCCCGCCCTCGCCTGTCAGGCAGACCTCGACCGCGCGGTGCTCGCCACCAACCGCTTCGAGTTCGAAGCGGCGACGCGCGCGCTCGCACGCTGGAGCGACGTCCCGGCGGCCGTTCCAGGCCTTCGCCATTGGGGACGGGTACAGAGTTCCCTCGGGCAGCACGCAGCCTTTCGCGGCGACCCGGCGACGGCGCTGGCGCACTTCGATCGAGCGCTCGGCGCCTTCGCACGCCTCTCCGACAGAGGGGCCAGCGAGCTCGCGCAGACGGCGACCTACGCCGCCATCGCTGCGACAGATCACGCGAGCCTCTCCGACGAGGACGTACGCGCGCGCGTTGCGGCGCTGCTCCCCGCGGGGCTCTCACCCGCGGCGGTCGCCGGCCTCGCGGCCGATGTGTCTCCGACACAACGCTACGCACACCACGCCGTGCTCCGCTGGATCTCTCGCCGCGGAGATGTCGCCTCTCGGAATGGCTATCTCTCGGCGCGCGACCGCTGGGCTTCGGGAACGGGTCATCCCTGGTCGCTGATCGAGCTCCACCGTGCGCTGCTGCTGCGCGACTTGGGCGAGGTCGACGCCGCGCGACGCCACCTCGCCGCCGCGATCGGCGCGGCGGCCCACGACGAGGCCGGGCCGACGGTGAGTTTCATCGCCGTGGTCTGCGCCGCGGCCGGGGTGTGCATGAACCTCGAGGCGCCGACGACCGTCGAGGATCTCGTGGGGAGGTTCCCCGCGAAGCTCCCGCAGGCGCCGTGGGAGCCGCTCCGCGAAGCCCTCGCAGGGCGTTGGAAGGGCGACGCACGGGCGATGATCGCGCGGTGCCTCCCCTTCAACTTCGGGTGACCCGGGCGCCGTCTGCGGCGCCACGGGAAAAGACCTGGAGCGAGCGCCTCGAACGCTGGC
>JBPOHC010001067.1:0-12509 GCA_052035985.1 Myxococcota bacterium
CGCCTCTCACTCGGCGAGGACGGTGATGAGGTACGCACCGGCCCTCGACGCGCCCGCGGCGACGTACGAGTCGACCACGAGGTACCAGGTCCCCGCGGTGAGGTCGGCCGTGATGGTCTTGTCGTTGCGCTGCACGCAGCCCGCAGCCGTCGCGCGGGCGTCGAGGAGGTGCAGATCCACGTCGGTGGTCCCTCGCACGAAGACCTCCGCGCGCACCCTCGTGGGCCGCGTGACGACGAGCCGATACCAGACCTCGGGGCCCGACTCGTCGGCGGTCGAAGCGCAGCCCGTGTATCGCGCGATCGTCTGCGTCGACGACGCCCGCGTGTCGCGCCCGTCGACGAAGGGGAGCGCGGAGATGACATACGGCGCCGTCGCGCTCCCCTGCCCCGCGAGCCGCGTCGCGTCGCGATCGGGCGGGGAAGCACCTCGCGCGGTGACGTCGAGCACGCGTCCGAGGGCCTCGATCACCCTGAGGTTGCGGATGTTCTGCCCGTACATCAGCCCTTCGGCGGTGAAGACGCAGCCCCGCGGAGCGCCGCCCGGCATGAAGACGTTGAGGTGCAGGTTGTCGGGCCCGAGCCCCCGTCGCGGAACGCCCGCGAGCTCTCGGTGCGTGTCGATGTACGGGACGCGGTGCCGCTGCGCGAGCGCCCTCGCGACGGCGTTGTAGCGAGGCACCCAGGCGTCGGCCGCCGGGTCGTCGCCGCGCGCGGGGATCGACGTGAAGAGCGGCACCGCCCCCGCCGCGAGGAGCGTGTCGGTGAGCGTCCACATGTCCGCGGCGAAGCGGTCGATGCTGCGCGACTGGATGTCGTTGGTGCCGAACATCACCGTGGCCTGATGAGGCCTCAGCGCAGCGAGCTCTCTCGCGACGGGCGTCGGCGAGCCCGCGATGGCGCTGCCGACGCTCCACCCGACGGTGGCCGCGAGCGACGCGCGGTCGAAGGGTGTCGATCCGCCCGCCGTGCCCATACGAAAGTTGTCGATCACCGACTGGAGCGGCGCGCGCCCCGCGAGGTCGACGCGCGTCCCCGCGAAGCACGTGAGGTAGTTGGTGCTCACGGTGTTCGAGTCGCCGACCTTCGCGAACTCGCGATCGCTCGCCGCGGGCGCCCGCCTGGTGATCGCCCGCAGCGCCTCGGCGATCTCCGTCGTGATCGGCGAGTGCGTTCGATCCGCGGTGTAGAGCACCTCGCCCGCAGGCGGCGGAGGCGGCGAGGGCGCGTCGATCACCGCAGCGTCCGAGACGTCAGCGCGCGGGGGGACGTCGCGCTCCGCGTCGAGCGGAGACGCGTCGACGGAGGCGTCGAGCGTGGCCTCTGCGGCGACGTCGTCGACGGACTCCTCTCGCGCATCGGCGGGCGCATCGAGCGCGACGGACACATCGACGACGTCGCTCGCGTCGACGCCCGAAGACGCATCGGGAGGCGACGAGGAGCCCGTGTCCTCCGAGGCGCCGCAGCCGACCGAGAGGAGCGCAACCACGACCCATCGAGCCCTCATCGCGGCACCTCCGTCGGGGGTCTTGTCGGACTACTGCGCGGGGCGAGCGCCCTTGCGAACGTCGACGCGGAGGATGTACACGGGCTCGTTGGGGCGATCGTTTTCGCCGCGCGCGACGTGGGTGATGCGTCCGACGAGGTCCGTCGGCGTGCAGCGCCCGAAGATCGAGTACGTGCCGTCGAGGTGGGGCTTGGCGACCTCGGTGATGAAGAACTGCGCGCCGCCGGTGTTGGGGCCGTGGTTCGCCATGCAGAGCAGCCCCGCCGCGTCGTGCGGTCGCACGTTCTCGTCGGCGATTTCGTAGCCCGGATCGCCCTGCCCCGACCGCAGGATGTCTCCACCCTGGATCATGAAGTCGGGGATCACGCGGTGAAACAGCGAGCCGTTGTAGAACGGGCGACGCGCCCACTGGCCCGCGACCGGGTCCCAGAAATCGCGGCGGCCGCGCGCGAGGCCCACGAAGTTCGCGACGGTGTTGGGCGCCTGCTGCGGGAGCATCTCGCAGTCGAAGGTGCCCATCGAGGTGATGATGTCCGCGTGGAGGGGGCCTTCGCCCGTGAGTCCCTCGGTGGCCTGCGCGAGCGTGAACTGACCGTGGAGCGGATCAGGGGTCGAGGGCTCCGGGTGGGCGGGCGTGACGGGGTTCGGATTGAGCGGAACGCCCGCGTCGACGGCCACGGCGGGCGTGGGGTTCGTAGGCGCGGGCGTCGGCGGCGCGGGCGCTGCGTCGGCGGGGTTGTCGATCGCCGGCACGTCGCCGCCATCGGCAGACGCAGCGGGCGGCGGCGCGGCCGAGGGCTCGGGGCGAAACTTCGCGTAGAACGCGCCCCCGAGCAGGAGCGCGAGCGCGCCAGGGATGAGCACGTTCGACGAGAGGTACCAGGGCACCGGGCCCGAGGGCGTCTCGGGGGTCTCGTCGTCGTCGTCGCGATCGTCGTCGCGGTCGTCGTCATCGCGCGCGATCGGGCGGGCGCTGCGCGCGCCGCGAGGCGGTCTCGACGATGTGTTGGTGCTGGGGCGCGGCGCGGGCCTCGGCTCCCGCGGGGCCTTCGAGGACGGGGCCTGGGGCTCGCGATCGCGGAACCTCGCGTCGCGCACGTCACGCTTCCTGCTCATTCGGTGAAACGCTCCTGTCGGTGGGAGCCGCGTTGGTACCGCAAGAGCGGCCTCTCGCGCCAGTGCTCCGCCGTGGGTCAGGGCGTAAGCCACCGCGCGACGCGGGCAATTCCATCGACGAGGCGCGGCGAGTACCAGCTCAGGTCCTTGCCGTCGACGCGGTGCACCCTCCCGCGCTTCGCCGCGGGAATGGGGAGCGCGCGAAACACCTCGGCGTCAGCCTCGCTGAAGGGATGGGGCTCATCGGGCAGGAGCACCACCTCGGGCTGCCTCGCCACCACCTCGTCGAGCGTCACCCTCGGGTAGCGCACGTCGCGGCGCCCCACGCGCTCGGCCTCCCACGCGGGCGCGAGGCCGAGGTCCGCCGCGAGGGGATAGCGCCTCGTGCGATCGGCGAAGACGTTGGCGCCGCCCGCGAGGTCGAGCACGTCGGAGATGAAGGTCTCGCCGTGGATGGTCATGAGCGGGTCCATCCAGATCGGGCAGAACACGCGCACGGGAGCGCGCAGCGCGCGGAGCTTCTCGGCCTCGGAGACGGCGCGCGCAAGGTCCTTCACGACGGCACACGCATCGGGGTCGAGTCCGCAGAGCGTCGCGACGTTGCGCGCGAAGCTCACAGCGTCGATCACGGTCTTGGGGAAGCTCAGATGCACCGCGATCCCACGCGCGACGAGGTCACGGTAGATGGCCTCGGTGTTCTCCTCCTGGTTCATCAGCACCACGTCGGGCGAGAGCGCCGCGATCGCGTCGACGTCGGCGCTCTTCGTTCCGCCGACGGAGGAGATCGACGCGACCTCACCGCGCGGCTCGGCGCAGTAGTCGGTGCGACCGACGACGCGGCGCCCCTCGCCGAGCATGAAGACGCACTCGGTCTCGCTCGGCACGAGCGACACGATGCGCAGCGCGGGCGCAGAGAGCGCGGTGACGGTGTCGAGGGCGCCGACGAGGCGGATCATGCGACGGCGAGGATCCCGTCGACGTAGGGGTCCGCGCCGGGGACGTGCACGGGCTCTTGAAAGCGCACGCCGTGGCGGGCGAAATCGCGCTGGAGCCGCGGGAGCATCGAGCGGAGCTTTCGCACGGTGCTCTCGTACGCGAGCTGCTCGATCTCCTCGCGGTAGAGGAACTTCATCGGCGACCCCGAGAGCACGCGCATCTCGTCTCCCTCGGGCCTGAAGAGGTGAAACGACACGTTGGGGAACATCTCTGCGATGGTCACCGCGGCCTTGTCGAAGCGTCCGTTGATGAGGGCCTTGAGCCCCTGCATCGCGCCGAAGAGACCGCCGCGCTGGTGCACGTAGCCCGGGTTGGTCGAGTAGATCGGCACGAGGGGGTCGACGAGCAGCGCGAGCGTCGCTCCGTGGCGCACCGCGACGCGCATGTTGGTGGTGCGCGTGAAGGCTCCGTCGATGTACCAGCGTCCGCCGATGCGCTCGGGGGTGTAGAAGGGCGCGAGGGCGCACGACGCGCGAACGGCCTTGTGGATGGGCACATCCATCCACCCGGGCTCACCGAAGACGACGGCCTCGGCGGTGTCTTGATCGGTGGCGCCGACGAAGAGCGGGCGGCGCGTCTCTTCGAAGCTGTCGCTCATCCCGCGCTTGTTGAGCACGCGCTGGATGTACCCGCGAAGACGGTCACCCGCGAAGACGCCCGAAGGGATCGCGCGGTAGAGGCCCGAGAGCGCGTTCCTCGCCTCGCCGCGCCCGACGAACTCGCGCGTGAGGCCCCAGGCCCGACTCGCGAGCTCGCCGACGTTGGGGTCGAAGAGGTCGCCCCTCGTGATGCGCGGGACGCGATCGTTGCCGCGGCGGAGGCCGTCGGCGATCTCGTCCGCCGACACGCCGTTGGCCATGAAGGCCGAGAGGATGCTGCCCGCGCTGATGCCAAAGAAGAGGTCGACGTCGCAGAGGCGTCGGTCGAGCATGAAGCGGTCGATCGCGCGCAGCACGCCGAGCTCGTAGAGCAGCCCCTCGATTCCGCCGCCCGCGAGGCAGAGCGCGATGCGCCCGCGGCCGCGAGACGTGACGAGCGCGTCGATCTGCTCGAGCACCACGCCCGGCGCCTCGCCCACGAGCGGCGGGAGCACGCGGTGACGGCCGGCCTCGTACGCGACGCGCGAGCCCTCGGCGTCGGCGTCGACGAGCACCAGCGTGCGCTCGCGAGGGCCGAGACCGTGCGACTCCTCGGTCGAGGGAAAGAGCTTGTCGAGCATGGCCCTGGCATCGGCGCGGGGCACGCCCGTCGCGACGCGCGCGTCGACGATCACGACGTCGATGGGGCGCGCGGTGAGCCAGCGGAGGGCCCTCGACGTGTCGCGCTCGAGGATGAAATCGAGGGGCTCCGCGCCGGGGCGCGTGAGCTGAACCTCGCCCTCTCCGATGCGACGCGAGGTGCCGAGCGCGAGGATGGGCGCGAGGTCGGAGCCGACGTAGAGAATGGCGTGCATTGCTGTGTTGGAGCCCGCGCGGCGGTGTGTGGAGAGACGCCTCAGGTGCGGGACGCGCGGAGCGTACCGTCGGGCCGAAACGCTCCGCAAGCGGGGGAATCACGCGTCCGATCCTGAAGCGAGACCCGGGACAGCGGATTTTGTGTGCCATCCCGCGGCGGGGGACCGTGTTAACGTCCGCGCCGGCTCCGACGCCCTGGATGGTGTCCGTTGATCGACGTGAAGGAACTCAAGCGCAACCTCGTGACCGCAGGGCTCGAGGTGTTTCGCACCCGCGGTGACGAGGTCCACCTCGCCGAGCGGCAGAACGTGCAGCTCATGGACTCGGGCGTGCGGGTCCGCGGCGGCGCGTCACCGCTCATCACGGTCGTGATGCGGGCGCAGCGCAACGACGCGCCCACGCTCGACTCGGGCGCGATGTTCGACGCGGTGAGGGCGCGCGCCGCGGGCCTGCGCGCGGCGGGCTACGACGAGGTCACGTCGGCCTCGCGTGAGATTCGCTCCGTGAGCGACCCCGAGCACCTGCTCGACGTGTGGTTCGAAGTGACCTGGCAGCGCGCGGTGACCTCGCACGAAGAGGCCGTGGCCGAGGCCCGGCGGGCGATCGCGACGGAGCGCTACGTCGTCCCGTAGCGATCGGGCGTCGTGCTGATGGGTTCGGCGGTCTGAGGGGAAAGGCGAGGGTCTGGCGCCGCTCCGGTGAGAAGCGGCGCCACGAGCGGGTCGCGCGGCGGTCAGCCGTCTTGCGCGACGGGCGCGTCGTTGGGCGCGTCCATCGCGGGCGGCGGAACGGTCTGCGCGGCGGGGCGGAGCTCCATGAGCCGCACGCCCAGACGGGCGAGGCGGGTCTGGAGGCGCTCCATGTCGGCGTCGGGTCGCACGAGGAGCACCTCGCCCACGTCGACATCGACGAGCATGCGACGCACCGAGGGATCGGCGCGAAGCTCGGAGCGCACCGCGGGGTCGTCGGTGAGGATCACGCCCGACGCGGCGACGAACGACGCTTCACGCGAGTCTGACAGCCCCGTGACGAGCTCCGCGGCCGCGGCGGGGAACGGCGGCGTGAGCCCCACCGCGCGGAGCCTGGCGTCGACGTGCTGTCCCGTGAGCCCCCTCGCCCGACCGCGCGTGAGCGCCGCGGCGCCGAGCGAGAAGATCAGCGACCCGGGCGCAGGCTCGGGCTTCACGTGATCGAACTCGCCGAAGTCCGCGAGGTCGACGAGCGCGTGCATCCACACCGACGCGGGGACGTCGAGCGACGTGCGCGACACGGTGGGCTTCGACTCCTTCATCGCGAGGGGCTTCATCTCGGTGCCCCCCGACACGATGCGCCCGACGAGCCGCACGGCCGTCCCGTCATCGGCCACGTCGACCGCGCCGAGCACCGGGAACGACTGCGTGAGCATCTCGCGGTACGCGTCTTCGAGCGCGGGCTTGAACACGCCGGGGCGCTCCCTCGACGCGCGCTCATGGAGCCTCTGAACCGCGGCGTGGCGCGGGTCCGTCGCGGCGTATTCGAGCACCGCTTCGATGGTCGCCCAGCGCTCCTTGGCGACCACCTCGAGCGCATCGAGGAGCACGCGCCGCGCGGACACCACCGCCGTCGTCGCGCGCGCCACGATGCCCGATCGCATCACCTCGGGTTCGAGGCGGGTCTCATCCCAGGCGCCGCCGTGAATATAGGTCTTCCAGAGCGTCGCACCGACCTCGCCCGCGCGGAGCTGGAGCGATCCCACGGCCGTCGCGAGGGGCGTCGCGAGGCGTCCGAAGCCCGCGGCGCGCGCGAGCGCGATGAGCATCCCGATGGACTCTTCGCGATCTCCGAGCCGCTCCGCCACGCGCTTCAGGGCTGCGCGAGGCACGGCGATGTCGGGGCGCACGGGGACCTCCCAGGTGCGCAGCATCGCGAGCGCGGCCACGACGGCGAGCGACGGATCGCGCGCGTAACGAGCGCGGAGCGGGAGGTGATCCTCGGCGCGCACGGCCGCCTGGATCGAAGCCTGACGCGCGGCGCGCTCGGCGAGCCTCGGCGCGCCCACGATGCGCGCGACCTCGGAGGGCACGACGAAGCGCTCGACGCCGAGCTGAAAGAGCAGCCCGCGACGCTGGAGCATGTAGGGCGCGCCCCGCTTCGGCACCGCGATGCCCGACTGCGTGCGGTAGAGCCCCGGAGCCTGGTCGAGCGCGAGGAGCTCTTCGGTGTTCACCTCGCCGCCGACGCGCTCGATCGCGTCGAGCAGGCGGGCTTCAGCACCGGGGAGTTCCTTCACCTGAGACTCGAGCCAGCCGGCGGTCGAGAGGATCTCCCAGCACTCTTGAAGCGCCATCGCGCCGGTGACGCCGAGGGGCTTGCCGAGCACCTGCGTCACCATCGGCCCCACGATCTCGGGGTCGATCATGCTGAAGCACGCGCGGAGGCTTTGCGGGTCTTCGCCCTCGCCCACCGGAACCTGTACGAGGAAGGCCGAAGGGAGCACCAGCGTCGTAGCCGCGAGGCGCGGTCCAGTGGCGGCCGCTGCGGCTGCTCCGCGGAGGGCCTTGCCCTTGGTGACCGGCGTGGGCGGCGGCGGCGACGGGCGGAACGCGATACCCAGGTCGCAGAGGAGCTTCGCGCCAGGGTCGTTGGCGCCTCCCGGCAGCGCGCCACCTGAGACCGCGAGCCGTTGAAGAAGCTGGCGCACGTCGGCGGGGAACTTCGAATGACGAAGGTCCGTCTCGGCGACGAGGGCGCGCGCCGTCTGCTCGATCTCATCGAGCCGCTTCTTCGGGTCGACGCGAATCCCGCGACGGGTCCTCAGGGCCTCACGGTCCGACGCGGAGAGCATTTCGAGTGCGGTTTGAAGGCGCATCGTAGTGGCACTGTCCGTTTGGCACCCCTCGAAGCTACCCGCCGGCGATCATCGGGCCCGGCGCTGAGGGGTATTTGGGGGTCATCGTTTACGTCTCGCCAGACGCTCGGCCCTGCGCGCGCTGGCTTCGTTCATCCGTCGCTGGTCGTCTTCGTTCTCAGGCCGCAACGGGGGGACCTCGCGGCGGCTCCCCGCCCCGTCGATCGCCACGAAGGTGAAGCGAGCCTCGACGCAGCGCCACCGCTGCGACGTCGCGGCCGACTCGCCCCACACCACGACCTCGATCTCCATCGAGGTGCGAAACGTCGCGTTCACGCGCGCCTCGATCACCACCGTGTCACCGATGTTGATCGGGCTCTCGAAGGTGAGGTCATCGATGGCGGCCGTGACCGTGGCCCCGCCCGAGTGTCGCATCGAGCAGATGCCCCCGGCCATGTCAGACCACGCCATCACCTGACCGCCGAAGGCCTTGCCCAGCGCGTTGGCGTGCTCGGGGAACACGAGCTGAGTCATCGTCGTGAAAGACGCGCTCGGGGCCTTGGGGGCAACCTCACTCACCTGTCGAACTCTCCGTTCCTCATGGTCGTCGGAGGACAACCAAGCGCTGAGTCTGCCATCTTTCTCCCTGCGCGAGAAGCGTCTCTGACGCGTCTGATCGCAGTCGCGCCGCGCGGCGCCTTCACCTTGTTCAACGGCGCTTCGAGAAACTCCTCAAAGCGCAGCGACACGATTTTTGTCTGTTTCGCGGCAGCTTCAAGGGCAGCGCGCGGACGCTCCTGAAGTGCGTTCTCGTCAACTTCACGCGCCCTAAAACCGATGATCTCATCGCCTGCGGCGCGGCGTTCACGCTTCGTCTTCTCGCCTCGAAACACCGTAAAATAAGGTTCTCCACAGGCGTCTACGCGCCGCGGTCCGCGGAGCCTCGGCGCGCCATCGACACCGCACGCCGAAACACAGACTCGCAGCGTCGGGGCGGTGTCTCTCAACCGCTCGCCCGCTTCGCGGACGAAGCCGCGATCAGCGACCGCGGAACCTATCCACGAGCGCGCGCGCGGCGCGATAAGGGTCAATCCTATGATCGAGCAGCGCTTGCGAGGACGCTTCGAACTCCCCGGCGAGCGCCTCGCGAGCCTCGGTGAGCAGCATGTCGCTCAAGACCACACGGAGCTCCTCCCTCGCGCGCTCGGCCTTGCGCGCGCCGCCGAGCTCCGAAGACGCCTCCCACGCGCGGTGCTTCGCGATGGCCTCCGCGAGCGCGGTCACGCCCTCACCGCGCGACGCGACGGTCTTCACGATGGGCACGAGCCACTCGCCCGCCTTCACCCGGTGCTCTGCGCGCGCGAGGTCGAGCGAGCCCGCCGCGTGGCCGCGCGAGTGCGCGCCCGCCGACACGATCTCGTGACCGAGCGCGACCATCATCTCGAGGTCACGCACCGTCGCGTCGGCGCCGTCGCGGTCGGCCTTGTTCACGCAGAACACGTCGGCCACCTCGAGGATGCCCGCCTTGATCGCCTGCACCTCGTCGCCCATCCCCGGCGCCATCACCACCACCGTGGTGTGCGCGAGGCGCGCGATCTCGAGCTCGTCTTGCCCCACGCCCACGGTCTCGACGATGACCACCTTCGCGCCCCACGCGTCGAGCACGCGCGTCGCGTCGGCCGTGCTGCGCGAGAGCCCGCCGAGCTGTCCGCGCGTCGCCATCGAGCGGATGAACACCTCGCGGTCGAGCGCGTGGCGTTGCATTCGAATCCGATCGCCGAGGATCGCGCCACCCGAGAACGGCGACGTCGGATCGACGGCGACCACGCCGACGCGCAGCCCCTCGCGGCGGTAGTGCGAGATGAGCTGATCGGTGAGCGTGCTCTTGCCCGCGCCGGGGTTGCCCGTCACGCCGATGACGAAGGCCTCGCCCGTGTGGGGGTGCAGCTCGGAGAGCGCGTCGAGCCAGCCCGTGGCGCGGTCGTCGATGTCGCGGAGAAGTCGTGCGGTCGCGCGCACGTCACCCTGGAGAACCTTCGCAGCGAGCGGATGCACGCGCGGGGTCATATCACAGGCCGTGTCGGTTCCGACGCACCTCGACACGCGATCCCGGGATGGGGTCTACTACGCGCCGTCATGGCCAAGGACACCGAGGAGAAGGTTCCAGGCAGGCTCGTGCGCACCCTCAAGACGGGCATCATGGGCAGCGCCGTCGCGTCGAGCTACCTCGGAGGCAAGATCCTCGACAGGTTCCGCGCCGACAAGGGCCGCGCCGAGGTGGAGCTCCAGCGTCACGTGCAGAACGCGCGACGCATCGCCGAGACGATGAAGGAGCTTCGCGGGCCGCTGATGAAGGTCGGCCAGCTCCTCTCGACGCACGCCGAAGCCCTACCCGGCGAGTACGGCGAGATCCTCCGGTCGCTCCAGTCGAGCGCGCCGCCGATGGCCTACGCGACCATCCGCGAGGTCATCATCAAGGACCTCGGCGCGCCCCCCGAGGAGCTCTTCAAGACCTTCTCGCGCGAGGCCATCGCGGCCGCGTCGCTCGGTCAGGTGCACCGCGCCACGCTCCCCGACGGCACCGAAGTGGCGGTGAAGGTCCAGTACCCCGGCGCCGACGCGTCCGTCGACGGAGACCTCAAGAACCTCAAGCTCGGCGCCACGATGGTGAAGAAGCTCCTCGCCGACGTGGTGGGCAACGACCGCCTCGACTTCACCCCCGTCGCCGAAGAGATCGCCGAGCACCTCGCGCAAGAGACCGACTACTGCCGCGAGGCCTACAACGCCCAGCTCCTCGGCAAGCTATTCGAAGGCGTCGAGTGGGTGGTGATCCCCAAGGTCTACCCGGAGTTCTCGGGCCTCCGCGTCATCGCCTACGACTACCTCCACGGCGAGGACCTCGGCGAGGCCCTCAAGAACGGCGACCTCGCGCGCCGCGGGCTCATCGTGAAGCGCCTCTCCGACGCGTTCTGGTTTCAGCTCATGCGCGGCGGCGTGCTCCACGCAGACCCGCACCCGGGCAACTACCGCGTGCTCCCCGACGGACGCCTTGGCATCCTCGACTTCGGCTGCGTGAAGATCTTCGACGAGGAGCGCTTTCTCCGCCCCTTCACGGAGATGGTGGTCTCGCGCATGGCCGGCGACACCGAGCGCTTCAAAGACGCCATGTGCGCCCTCGGGCTCCTCCACGACCGCAACGACGCGCGCGAGATGGAGGACATGGTCCGCATCGCCGACTACTTCTCGAGCGGCATCATCCGCGACGAGGAGTTCGACTTCACCGCGTTCAGCTACGTGCGCGCCGCCAAGGAGCTGGTGCTCTACTTCCTCCAGGCGCGGCGCGTGCCGCCGTCGCAGCGCGACTTCATCTTCCTCACCCGCGTCGTGCTCGGCTACTACGAGTACTTCTCGCGCGCCCGCGCCCGCACCAACTTCCGCCGCCTCGTCGAGCCCTGGATCGCCGACGGATGGCGCGGACGAACCATCGAAATCCCCCCCTACGGAGAGTGACCGCGAGATGCGACGGACCCTGATCGTCGGCGACGTCCACGGCTGCGCGCAGGAGCTCGACGACCTCGTGCGCGAGGTCAACTTCGACCCTTCGAAAGACAAGCTCTACCTAGTGGGCGACCTCGTCGCGCGCGGCCCCGACTCGCGCGGCGTCGTCGAGCGCGTCGACGCGTACAAAGGCACCTTCGTGCGAGGCAACCACGACGAGAAGGTGCTCATGTGGTGGCGCCTCGCGCGCTCCCTCGGACAGCGCGCCGCCGACGCCGCCGTGCGCCTCTCAGACCGCCACCGCACGGTCGTCGAGGCCCTCGGCGAAGACCACTTTCAACGCCTCGACGCCGCGCCGCTGGTGCTCCCGCTCCCCGAGCACGCGCTCACGATCGTCCACGCGGGCGTCGATCCCCGCAAGGCGCCCCACGAGGCGAGCGAGGAGGTGCTCCTCACGGTGCGCTCCATCGACGACGACGGAGAGCCTACGAAGAAGCTCCTCCCGCGTCCCTGGGCGCGCGCCTGGCGCGGACCGCGGCAGCTCGTCTTCGGACACGACGCGCGGCGCAACCTCCAGCTCGAACCCTACGCCACGGGGCTCGACACCGGCTGCTGCTACGGCCGCGAGCTCACGGCCATCCTCCTGCGCGAGGGAGAGGCCCTGCCCGTCGAGATCACCGAGCGCCGCAAGCGCCTCGTGTCGGTGACCGCGCGTGCCGCGTATTGCCCCGCGGGCACCGGCGACGGCCCCGAGTAGCCCTACTGTCACAGATTGATGTGGGTGGAGTACCGAGCAGGAACCGGCGGCCGTGAGGACGCCGGGGCGTCGCGCTGAGATCGCTCCCGGCGTCGTGAGCGCCGCCGGTCCTTTGGGGCGATTGTTTGCGCGCCTGGCACGTACGCCGATTGCTCGGTGACAGTAGTGGGAGCACTTCACCCCGCGAGGAGGAGCCCTCTCGCGAGCGACTCCCGCACGAAGCCGAGCACCTGCGCTCGCACTCCATCGGGCGTCGCACCGCACGCCTCCGCGAAACTCCCCACGGCATCACGCACGGTGTCTGCCGCGTCGAGGAGCCCGAGCAGCACCCACGTGGGTTCCGTGAGCTCGCGGT
>JBPOHC010001032.1:0-6894 GCA_052035985.1 Myxococcota bacterium
GCGAGATGCCGGTCGACACGGAGCGCTTCGACCTCGACGCGGCGCCCTCCCCGACGCCCCACGTCGTGCGGGCTCCCGCCGGGGGCGGGGTGATCCGATCGCTGCGCCTCCGCGCAGAGGTCACCGACGAGCGCGCGCTGCGATCGACGGCGCTGGCTGTTTCGTTCGATGGAGAGCGCGCCGTCTACGTGCCGCTGACGGGGCTCTTTCTGCGCACGGCCCGCGAGCTGCCGGTGACCTCGCTCCCGGTGTATCGCGTGTCCGACGGCGTGGTGCTGCGGCTGCCGATGCCGATGCGCAGCGAGGCGAGCTTCTCGCTCGTCGACCTCGGGGGCGGCGCCGTGCGCGTCGGCGTCTCGCTCGCGATGGAGGCCCGCGCGTTCGACGACGACACGCTGTACCTGCACGCTGCCTTCATGGGGAGGCACGAGCCCGACGTCTCACAGGGGCCTTCGGCCCTGCGGCTGCTGACCGTGCGGGGCGCGGGGCGCTACGTCGGGACGCTCCTCGACGTGGCGAACTCCGACCGCGACTGGTGGGGCGAGGGAGACCCTCGATTCTCCGTCGACGACGACCCGCCCGAGGCGCTCCGCGGCACCGGGACCGAAGACTTCTTCAACTACGCGTTCTGCTCGACGCGGCGCTTCTCACACCCCTTCAACGGCCAGCTCCGCGCCAATGGCGCGGGCTCCGCGGGCTTCGTCTCGCTCTACCGCTTCCACATCGCCGACGACGTGCCGTTCCGCGCGTCGCTCGCGTTCGACCTGGAGGTGCTTCTCTGGGCGACGACGCACCGCCAGGCGAGCCTGGGCGTGACGGGCGCCACGTTCTTCTACGCGCGCCCCGGCGCATCCGTCGACCTCGCTCCGCTCGATGCTGGTTCCGCCGCTCCGCTCACGCTGCGCGAGGGCGTCCAGTTCGATCGGGCGGGGGTCTACGAGTGCCGGTGACGCGCGGCGGCGCCTGCGGTCGCGCGATTACCGCGCCGCGATGGGCACGCCGTACTCGACGCGCCACACCGGCGTGGCGAAGCGCGCGAGGGCGCAACGCATCACAGCAGACTCGATGCACGCGCCCATGGGCTCCTGGTTCGCGCGACCCGTGATGTCGACGCGAAACGCGCGACCCGAAGTCCCCGCGTACAGCGCAACGACCTGCACGAAGGGACCGACCCCCTGCCCGACCACGCAGCGCTGAATCGCCGCGTGGACCTCGGTGCGGACGCGCGTCAGCTCTGCGAGCGTCGGGCGCGCAGGGAGGTTCACCGCAGGCCGCGGCACCGCGGCGTCGATCGAGCGCACCGACGCGTCGATCGAGGGCACCGCCGCGTCGACCTGCGCGACCAGCGTCGGCGGCGCAGGCTCGGGGGGCGCGGGCGGCGTCACGACGGGCTGCGAGGGATGGGTTTCGACGACAGGCGGCGACGGCGCGGGCACGTTGACCGGCGTCACCGCGACGGGCTCGGGCTGAGGCGCGCGCGGGTCCGAGGTCGGGCGGAGCGCGTAGCCCGTCACGTCGGGAGACGGGGCCGTCGTGCGCGCGATGTAGACCTGCGAGAGCGAGACGATGAGCGCCGCGAGCACGATCGCGATGCCGAGCGTCCGCGCGGCCTGGGGGCTGATCGCAGGCGTGGTCTTCACGGCGACGGGCGCGGTCAGGGCCTCGTCGGGCTGCGGCGCCACGGACCTCGGACGCGGAGGCAGCGTCGGACGATCAGACTCGGAGCGATCGGGCGGTCTCGTCGAGGTTGCGGACGGAGCCGTGGAGCCCGTCGCCGCGGGCATCGGCCCCGCGAGGCTCTCTCTGCGCTCGACGGAGGCCGCGCGGCGCTGCGTGACGTCGGGGTCGTCGGGCGCCGCGGGCGAGGGTTGTAGCGTGCGGACCGCGGAGGGCATCTCGACGGGCTTCTCGAGCTCGGCGCTCACGGGCGGTCGCGGTCGCGCCGACGCGCTGCTCCCGGTGCTGCGTCGCACGGGCGCGCTCACCGCGGCGTCGGCGTGTGACTCGGTGCCGTGCGGTCGCGTCGTGGCGCGCGGCAGCGGCGGCGGACGCGTCGCGGCGACGGGGGGACGTGATGCCGTGGGCGACGCGTTCGGAGGCGGCGGCGCTGAGGGATATCCGCGCAGCGGCGTGAGCGTCGCGACAGGCTCACGCCCGGCGGCGCGCTCGCGGGCGATGCGCTGCGCGGCGGACTCGAGCGCGCTCTCGAAGGCCGCGGCGAAGTCGGTCGCGGTGAAGCCCTCGCGCGCGTCGCGGGCCCAGGCGCGGTGAAACACGGCGTCGAGCTCGGGCAGCACGTTGGGGCTCACCTCGCTGGCCGAGAGCCGCGGCGCCACCATGATCGCGAGCGAGAGCGCCGCGTCGGTGTCGCCCGCGAAGGGGGCTGTTCCCGTGAGCGCTTCGAAGACCACGGTGGCGAGCGCGAACACGTCGGAGCGCGGCGAGGCGTGGCGCTGGAGTTCCTCGGGCGTGAGGTACTCGGGCGCGACGGTGGAGACCTCCTCAGGGAGCCAGCCCGCGCGGGTGAGCACGTGCGCGAGGCCGCACTCTTCGAGCCACACATGCTCGTCGCTCACCACGATCACCTCGGGCGAGATGCGGCGGTGCACCACCGGCGGATCGCGGCCGTGGAGCGCGTCGAGGGCCCCCACCACGCCCGACACCACGCGGAGCGAGAGGGCCAGGTCGGCGCCTCCGTCCGCGGCGATCTCACGGAGCGTGCGGCCCTCGGGACGCTCGGAGATCACCAGCGGCTCCGAGGCTTCGACGCCCACGGCCACGACCCGCGGGATCGACGGGTGACGGAGTTCCGTGAGCAGCGCAGCCTCGCGGTGGAGGGCCGCCGCGGCGACGGGATCGTCGGAGGGCTCCACGTGGACGACGCGCGCCTCGTACGCGTAGTTGAGCTCATCGGCCCGCCGCGCGAGGAACACCGACACCCACGCGCCGAGGCGCAGCACCGGGCCGAGCACGTACTCGCCGCACACGGAATCGCCTTCTGCCAGCGGATGTCGGACCTTGGGTTCTGATGCCATGCGCCTCGAAGCGCACTCTAGAACACCTCCGCGCGGGGCTTCGTACTTCTCACCAAACGACCGATGCGAGGCACCGCGCCACGACGATTGCACAGCGGAATTCGGCGCAGGTTGCTTGGTCCCCCGACGCGCACCTCGATACGATGCGAGGGATTCATACCCGCGTCTGGGGACGCCCGCGAGACGCGCTCGCCGCCCTTGTACGAAGGTATTTCCTGAACCACCGATTCACAGGTGCAGACGATGGCGCATCGCTCACGACCACCCCTCAGACTGACGCCGCGCGGTGGAGCTCCGCCACGCGTGGCCCTGGCGCTCACGGGCGCGCTGGCGTGCCTGCTCGCGGCGCCGACGGAGGCCCACGCGCAGGTCCTCCAACGCTTCGCGCTCCGCGGCGAGGCGGGCGTCGGCACCATGCTCACGGACTACCAGCGCAACACCTCGCCGCAGGCCTACGGCGGCAACGTGATGGGCTACGACAGCCTGAACATCCAGGCGACGCTGCGCCTCGCGTTCAACCTCGTCGACGCCCTCGCGGTGCAGGTCTCCTTCGCCAACGGGTTCTTCCCCACGAGCACTCGCGACGGGACGGGGCGGCTCATGGCCTTCGAAGCGGGCCTGCGCCTCGAGCCCCGCATCGGCCGCGTGGGGAGGCTCTTTCTCGACGGCAACGTGGGCTACGGGCTCACGGGTCCCTTCGCGCGCGCCGCGCTCAACGCGGGCGTGGGCTTCGAGTTCGACCTCACGCAGTCCATCGCGCTCGGCCCCGTGGTGCGCATCCACGACGTGATCCAGCCCGGCTCGGTGACGAGCCCCAACGTCACCACCTACGACTCCGACGCGACGTACTGGTCCGCGGGGGTCTCGATCACGCTGCGCGCGCCGCCCCCATCGCCGCCGCCGCCGCCCGCGCCGCTCGACACCGACTGCGACGGGATCATCGACCGCGACGACGTGTGCCCCACGGTGCCGCGCGGCAACCACCCCGACGCGTCGCGCCTCGGGTGCCCGCTCCCCGACGACGACCACGACGGCGTCTACGGCAACGAAGACCAGTGCCCCACCGTGGCCGCGGGAGACTTCCCCGATCACGTCCGCACGGGCTGCCCCGACACCGACAACGACCACGACGGCGTGCCCAACGAGGCCGACCTCTGCCCGCTCCAGCCCGCGGGCCCCACGCCCGACCCCGCGCGCGCGGGTTGCCCCGACCCGCACCCCATCGCGACGCTCGACAGCAGCCAGATCCGCATCACGCAGCAGGTCCACTTCGACACCAACAGTTCGAACATCGTCTCGCTCAACCCCGCCACGACGCGCGAGAACCAGACCATCCTCGACCAGGTGGTCTCGGTGCTGCGCTTCCACGAGGTGATCCTCCGCCTCGAGGTGCAGGGCCACACCGACGACCGCTGCACGGCCTGCCCCGGCGGTCCGCGCGCGTACAACCTCGCCCTCTCCGAGCGGCGCTCGCAGGCGATCCGCGCCTACCTCGTCGAGCACGGCATCGCGTCCGACAGGCTCACCTCGCGCGGCTACGGACAGGGCACGCCCCTCGAACCGAACGCCACGCCCGCGGGTCGCCTCGCGAACCGTCGCGTGGAGTTCCACATCCTCGAGACGCGCGGCGGTGAACCTCCGCAGCCGCTGCGTCCCGTCGAGCCGCACCCCATCGTGCCGACGCCAGACCCTCCGCCGCCCACCACGCCCTGCCGCGTGTCGCCCGCGGGGGCTTCGTCATGAGCGCCCGTGACCTCACCCCCGCGAGGAGCCCTTCGATGACTCGACGCTTCGCACACCTCGTCGCGCTCTGCGCGGCGCTCTCGGCCTGCGGCGACGTGGGCCTCTCCATCGTCGGCGGCGAGTCGACGGTCAACCCGCCCGCCGACGTGACCGACGTGACCGACGTCACGATCGATGTCGTCGACGTCCCCGACGGGCCCTTCGTCTGCCGCACCAACGCCGACTGCGCGGGCATGCCCGCGACGCCGCTCTGCAACACGGCCACCGGGCGCTGCGTCGAGTGCCTCACCACGCCCGACGACACGTGCCGCTCCGATCGCCACTGCCACCCCGTCTCGAAGGTCTGCCTCCCCGGCTGCCACGACGACAGCGGCTGCCCCTCGCCCGACGCGTCGCACTGCCTCGTCGAGCAGACCCGCTGCGTCCAGTGCATCACCAACGCGCACTGCAGCGGCGGCAACGTGTGCCTCGGCAACGTCTGCGTCCCGCCGTGCATGACCGCGACGGACTGCGCCGCGGGTCGCCTCTGCTGCTCGGGCGGATGCGTCGACGCGACGAGCAACCTCGCCTCGTGCGCGCGCTGCGGCGCCGCGTGCCCCGCGCTCCCCAACGCGACGCCCACCTGCGGAGGCACGCCTCCCATGTGCGGACGACGCTGCCGCGCGCCCTTCGCCGACTGCGACGCGAGCGACGCCAACGGCTGCGAGGTCGACACGTACACCGACGCGCTCAACTGCGGCGGCTGCGGGCGCCCCTGCGCCGCGGGCGACCACTGCGAGGCGGGCGTGTGTCAGCCCACGTGCCCGACGCCCTTCACGGCCTGCGGCCGCGTGTGCGTCAACACCGGCGACGACATCATGAACTGCGGCTCCTGCGGCCGCACGTGCATGAACGCGCCGCACCGCTCGGTGTCGTGCATGCGGGGCATGTGCGTCACGGGCCCCTGCGACCTCGGGTGGGCCGACTGCGACGGCAACGCGGCCAACGGCTGCGAGACGCCCACGAGCAGCGACATCAACAACTGCGGCGCGTGCATGAACCGCTGCGCCTCGGGCGCCCACGCGATGGCCGCGTGCATGAACGGCGCGTGCGTCCCCGTGTGTGACACGGGCTTCGCCGACTGCGACATGACGAGCGCCCGCGACTGCGAGACCGACACGCGCAGCTCGCCCACGGCCTGCGGCGCGTGCGGAAACGTCTGCCCCACGCGTCCTCACAGCGCGCCCTCGTGCGCGATGGGCGTCTGCGGCATCGTGTGCGAGCCGGGCTTCGCCGACTGCAACATGATGGCGGTCGACGGCTGCGAGGTCGACCTCCGCAGCACCGTCGCGAGCTGCGGCATGTGCGGCCGCGCGTGCACCTCGGGGGCTCACAGCACCCCCACCTGCGCGATGAGCGCCTGCGGGCTCACCTGCGAGGCGGGCTTCGCCAACTGCAACACGCTCATCCCCGACGGCTGCGAGATCGACACGCGCAGCGACGTCACCAACTGCGGCGCGTGCATGAACCGCTGCGTGCTCCCGCACGCGACGCCGACCTGCACCGCGGGCGCGTGCGCGATCAGGGCGTGCGACACCGACTACGCCGACTGCGACCGCGCGGCGGCCAACGGCTGCGAGGCCAACCTCCAGACCGACAACGCCAACTGCGGCGCGTGCGGACGCGCGTGCGCCGGCGGCGCGCAGTGCAACGGCGGGTACTGCAACCGCTTCCCGAGCAACGGGAGCGAGGGGCCCTTCAACCCGACGCGCGACACGGTGCTCCCGCCGGGCCTGCACAACTTCCCGACGATCAACGTGCCCGCGGGCGTGACCGTGCGCTCCGATGGCAACGGCCCCCTCGACCTGCGCGCCACGGGCGCCGTGGTGATCAACGGCGTGATCGACGTGTCGGGCGGCGACGGCGGACGCATCGTCGCGTGCAACAGCAGCGGCTCGAGCGGCGGCACCACGGGCGGCGTCGCGGGCGCCACCAACGCGGCGTGCGCGGGCGGATTCCCCGTGTGCGGCGGCGCGGGCGGCGGCGGCGGGCTCGGCACGACGGGCCTCGCGGGCGCGCTCACCGTCGGCGGCGGCGGCGGCAACCGCGGCGGCGGCGGCGGCGGCGGATACCTCAG
>JBPOHC010000962.1:0-2597 GCA_052035985.1 Myxococcota bacterium
CCCGCGATGAGGGTCTGTGAGCGCTCCCACGGCGCGCGCCCGGGAACGATCGCACGCAGCGTCACCTGCCCCGCATCGAGCACCTGCTCGACGTTGTAGAGCGAGCG
This sequence comes from Myxococcota bacterium, assembly GCA_052035985.1. Lineage (GTDB taxonomy): Bacteria > Myxococcota_A > Polyangia > Polyangiales > CAISKJ01. Next base: position 108 of record JBPOHC010000962.1, read on the forward strand.
ACGCAGCACCTCGTCGTTGACCCGCACCTCCATCTCCGAGGGAGCGTCGCTCGGAACATGCACGGTGACCCGCGCCACATGCTGGTTCGCCTCATCGCGTTGACGCTCGCACATCTCGCGAAGGGCGCGTCGATTCGCGGACGTGGTCTGCGTGTCGATCTCCACCTCACGGATGCACTGCTCCGCCGCGATGAGGGCCGACGCGTAGCGTCCCATCTGCGAGAGCACCTGCGCGGAGAGCATCCTCGTGCCCGCGGTGGGTCCGATCTGCTCTGCCTGACGGATGAGCTCCAGCGCCTCGTCGAGGTGATTCGCCCTCCGCGCCGCGTCGGCGCGAGAGAGGAGCGACACGCGCGCGCTCCGCTCCGAGTCGGTGAGCGTCTGCGCGAAGCCCGCGGAGGGGACGAGCACGGCCGCAAGAGTCGCTCCCCAAAGCGCGCGTCGAAGATCCATACGTCGCGGAGGGTATCGTCGCGCCTCCGCGCTTGTCTACACGGTCGGAGGATCAGCGCCGAGACGCCTCGCGCCGTTTCAGTAGAAGGGATTCGCCGCCGAAGGATGCGTCGCTTCAGGCGTTCTCGGCGCGACACGCAGAGCCCGCGGATCGGGCCCACGGCGCCCAGCTGGACGCTGCGTCGGAGGCGCCACCACACGCGCCGCCACGGAGGGCTGCGGCGGAGGTTCCTGCGCGATGGGCGGTGCCGCGACGACGGGCGGCGCGGGCTGCGGTGCCGCGATCGGCGGAGGCGTCGGCGCGAGCGCTTGAGGCTGCGGAGGCGCGACGACCGCGGGCGCCACCGACGGCGGCGCAGCAGGAACCGCGGCGGGCGCGACGGGGGCCGCCACCGTCAACGCGGTGGTGCGCGTCGCGGGCGGAGAGAGCGTCGTCGCGTTCGAGCGCGTCGAGAGGTACGTCGCCACGCCCGCGCAGCTCCCGAGGAGGAGCACCGCGACGAGCAGCATCCACGTCCGCGCGCGACCGCCGCCTGATCGCTCCGTCGGCACCGTCGCCATCACCTGCGGCGCGACGGTGTACACATCGGGTGCGGGCTGCGGCGGAGGCATCGGCGCGGCGTTCGAGATGCGCGCGACGGACGCAGCGTCGACGTGGTTGTCGAGCGCCGCGAGGCAGCTCCGGGCGGCCTGGGTGAACGCGTCCATCGAGGCGTAGCGTTGCTCCGGCTCGTACTGGAGCGCGCCGTGAACGAGCTCGACGACGGGCTGCGGAAGCGTCGGCGCGTAGTGGGTGATGGGCGTCGGCTGCCGCGCGATGATGTTGGTGATGATGAGGTTGGTGGTGGCGCCCTCGTGGGGATAGCGCCGCGTGAGCGCGAAGAAGAGCACCACACCGAGGGACCAGACGTCCGAACGATGGTCGACGGCGCGATCGCCGCGAGCCTGCTCGGGAGACATGTAGAAGGGCGTCCCGAGCACCTGGGTGGTGCGGGTGTTCTGCGCGCTCTGGCCCTGCTCATCGGTGACCTTGGCGATGCCGAAGTCGATGATCTTGGGCACGACCCCGTCGTTCGTGTCGCAGAGGAAGATGTTGTCGGGCTTGAGGTCGCGATGCACGACGCCCTTGGAGTGCGCGAACGCGAGCCCGCGCATCACGGGGATGAGCAACTCGATGGCCTGCCGCGGCGAGAGCGCCCCGAGGGCCTCGACGCTCCGACGGAGGTCCCTGCCCTGGAGGAACTCCTGCACGAGAAAGAGGGCGCCAGAGGACTCGTCCTGCCCGATGTCGAGCACGCTGACGATGTTGGCGTGGCGCACCTGCGCGGCGGCGCGTGCCTCTTGAAGAAAGCGCTTCGTGACGTTGGCGCTCGGGCGATCACCGAGGAGCACCTTGATGGCCACGGGCGCGTCGAGGAGCGTGTCACGCGCGGCGAAGACGGCGCCCATGCCGCCGCGCCCGAGCTCGCGCTGGAGCTGGTAGCGATTGTTGAGGACCACCCCAGGGGCGAATCGATCGCTGGCGTCGTGCATGGGGACGTCGGACGGGGCGCACTCTATCGACGGGGGGTGCGCGGAGCAAGGACGCCCGGGCGGAGAACGGTCGACGGCGAGGAGATCGGCGGCGGGGTTCAGCGCCAGGCGCGCGTCGCGCGGAGTTCCGTGAGGCGCGTGGTGAGCGCGGCGGCGGAGGCCGTGGAGAGCCACGCGCGGCGGTCGGCGTCGAGGGGAATGGTCAGCGCATCGCAGAACGCCTCGATCGCCACGCGCAGGCCCTCTTCACGGCCCTCTTCACGGCCCTCCTCGCGGCCCTCTTCGCGGCCCTCCTCGTGCGCCTTCTCTCGGATCTCATTGGCCGCCGCAGGGAACGCTTCGAGGAGCCTGCGCGTGAGCTCCGTCTTGATGCGGTGCTGCTCCTCGTCGTGCGCGGCGGAGCTGAGAATCTCGCCTGCGATCTCCGTGGTCATATCCAGATCCTTCACCACTTTCACGGTCCAGTCGAGGCCGCGCTTCGCGGCCGCCCACAGCACGAACTCA
>JBPOHC010000372.1:0-5954 GCA_052035985.1 Myxococcota bacterium
CTACTTCGCGTTCTGCTTCGCGCGCGGATCGTGGCGCATCGCGTTCTGGTCGACGGGCCCGACCTCGTCGCCCTCGCGCATCGCGGCGAGCGTCTCTCGCACGAAGCGCTCGGCGCGGTCCTCGCGAATGGCCGCGCGCATCGCCCGCATGAGCTCCGCGAGGAAGTGGAGGTTGTGCAGCGACATCACCCGCAGCGCGACGATCTCACCGGCCACGTAGAGGTGACGGAGGTAGCCGCGGGAGTAGATCCCCGTTCCGCCCGTGCAGCAGAGGCCCGTGCAGCGGGGGTCGATGGGGCCCGAGTCGAGGCGGTTGCGGAGCTGCTTGATGTTCACGCGGCCGTGCCACGTGAGGCACTGCCCGTTGCGCGCGTTGCGCGTCGGGAGCACGCAGTCGAACATGTCGACGCCCGCGAGGGAGCCCACGAGGAGGTCGCGCGGCGTGCCGACGCCCATGAGGTATCGAGGGCGCTCCGCGGGCATCTCGTGGGCGATCGCGTCGAGCGTGCGGTGCATGTCCTCGACGGCCTCACCGACGGAGAGTCCGCCGAGGGCGATGCCGTCGAAGGGCATGGCGCTGATGGCGTCGAGGTGCTCCCTTCGGAGGTCTTCGTGGATGCCGCCCTGCACGATGCCGAAGAGGGCCTGGGCTTCACCGCGCGGCGCCGCGAGGCAGCGTCGGGCCCACGCGGTGGTGCGGTCCATCGCGCGTCGGATCGTGTCGCGGTCGGCCTTGCCGGGCGGGCACTCGTCGAAGGCCATCGCGATGTCGGCGCCGAGGAGGCCCTGCACGCGCACGCTCTCCTCGGGCGTGAGGCGCTTGAGCGAGCCGTCGAGGTGCGAGCGGAAGGTCACCCCCTCGTCGTCGATGGTGCGCAGCTTCGAGAGCGAGAAGACCTGAAAGCCGCCGCTGTCGGTGAGCATCGCGCGGGGCCAGCGCGAGAACTTGTGGAGCCCTCCGAGCGCGCTCACCACCTCGGCGCCGGGGCGGAGCCAGAGGTGGTACGTGTTGCCGAGCACGATCCCCGCGTCGGTCGAGAGCACCTCCTCGGCGGTGATTCCCTTCACCGCGCCCTGCGTGCCCACGGGCATGAAGGTCGGCGTCTCGATGGTGGCGTGCGGCGTGACGAGCGATCCGAGGCGCGCGTGGCCGCTCGTGGCGTCGACGCGAAACGAGAATCCGGGCGTGTGCATCGCCCGCGCTGTGTACCGCCGCACGCGCGGCGGAAGCAACAACCCGCGGCCGCGACGCTACTTCGAGAGGCGCGAGTGGAGCAGCTCCGCGAAGGCTTCGAGCGCGTCGATCGCGGTGAAGATCCCCACCACGCGGCCGTTGTCGACCACGAGCGCGGAGCCGTATTTCTTCTCGGCCATTTCAGAGACCACCGCGTCGAGCGAGGCGTCGGGCGCGACGCTCCAGGGCGTCGTCGTCATCGCGTCGCTGGCGGTGAGGTGCCGGAGGTCGGCGCCGTCGAGCGAGGCGATGAGCTGCACGTCGCGCTCGGTCAGCATCCCCGCGAGCATCTCGCCGTCGAGCACCGGGAGGTGCCGAAAGCGCCCCTCCTGCATGACCTTCTGCGCGTGCGCGAGGGTGTCGCCCACCGAGATGGTCACCGGCGTCGTGGTCATGTAGCGGTCAACCGTGGGGATCGGCTTCGACATCAGTGCTTCGCTCCTTCTCCAACGAGTGAGCAACGCATAGACCACCGAAAACACCACAAAACCAGGGCGTTTTGCCGCGCGTTTGCACCCGGTGCGCGCAGCGGGTTCGTACGACGAATCTTCAGCGAGGCGAAGGGCAGGTCGGACAGGTCCCGTCGCGGCGGCGTCCCGCGTCGTTGCAACGCGCTCTCGCGCGCTCGCAGCGGAGGTCGCGGTCGGTCGTGAGGCGGCAGATCTCGCCCGCGGCGACGCAGATGTTCCCCGCCGCGGCGCAGATGGTCCGGCACTCGCCGAGCGCGGCCGCGAGGGCGGCGTCGTTGCGTCGGATGACGTCCTCCTGCGCGGCGATCGCGTCGCCTCCGCCCTGCGCGCTGTCGGGGTCCGGGGCGACCGACGAGGGCGAGATCGGCGGCGCGGGTCGAAAGGTCGGCGTGGTGGCCGCGCCCGCGATGACCGGCGCGGCCTGGATCGCCGCGGGAAGCTCCTGCGCGGGCGTCTGCGGCTGCATCGCGACGGGCGCGGGTGATCGCCGACGGTCGAGGTCTCCTTCGTTCGACGCCGAAGCCGCGGGGGCCGCGCCCGACGAGGTCGTGTAGGCCGCGGGCGCCTCCTGCGGACGCGACGACGCCCCGCATGCCGTGAGCGCCGTGACGAGCGCGAGCGCGACGGGAGGGCGTCGTTTCATCGCGGCGATGCTGCACGAATCCTCGGCGGTGTACACCTCGAAACGCGCGCGTCCGACGGCGCCCTCACGCTGGAAAAGCTCGACGGCTTCGGCAACACTCCGGCGCCCTTCGATGCAGCCCCCACACCCCACCCGCGGCCTCGGCGTGCTCGCGGGCGTCGTCGCCTTCGCGCTCGTCGGTGTGGCCGACGGCTTCGTCGCAATCTCACGCTCCCCCGCGGGCTCGCTCGCGTCGAGCGTCAAGCCGCTCGTGGTGATGCACTGCGTGGCGGTGCTCCTCACCGTGGGCTTCGCGTGGGGCCTCGTGGGCGAGGCGCTCGTGGCCGCGGGTCGGCGCGTCGAGCTCCTCTCGCGCTTCGGTCGCTGGGTCGCCGAGGGGCCGCGTCGGTGGTTCGCGAAGGACCCTTCGGGCGCGCACATCGTCGTGAACGCGTGCATCGGGCTCGGCGTCGCGATCGGGCCGCAGTTCCCCTTCACCCTGCTCGTGGTCGAGAACTTTCACTCGCACGCGCTCATGGCCCTCGCGGTGATGCTCGGTGAGCTCGCGCTCATCGCGATCGCCGGGGGCGTCATCATCGCGCTCTCGCCCTTCATCGCGCGCGCCCTCCGCGCCCTGGGCCGCGCCGCCTCGCCGGGCTCCCTCACCGTGCTCGCGCTCGCGCTCCTCGTCGGCCAGGTGACGCGCTTCATCGTCATCAACTGGACGTGGCTCCAGGCCGTCGACCTCGGCGCGGGCGTCGTCGAGCTCGCGCTCTTCGTCGGCAACGCGGTGGCCCTCTCGGCCCTCGGCGCGTGGAGGTTCCACGCGAACAGGGCGATCCCCAAGCGCGCGCTCGCGGCGCTCGGAGCCGTCTCGCTCGCGACCTTCGCGCTCTCGGCGTTCACCTTCGGCGCACGGCAGACCGTGGCCTCGGCCATCTTCAACCGCACGGTCGTTTCGAAGCACCTCACGCGCGGACTCCAGCGCGCCGTCGACCTCGACCGCGACGGGTACAGCGCGGTCTTCAACGGCGGCGACTGCAACGACCACAACGCGCGCATCCACCCCGGCGCCTTCGACGTGCCCGGCAACGGCGTCGACGAGAACTGCTCGGGCCACGACGCCGTGCGCCACTCGGAGGACGGCAACGGCGCGCTCGCCGCGGTCCCCCACCAGTACGAGGGGCACCAGCCGTCGTTCCTCCTGCTCTCGATCGACGCGATGCGGCCCGACCACATGGGCTGCTACGGGTATCACCGACCGACGACGCCGCACCTCGACGCCTTCGCCGCGGGCGCCGCGCGCTTCACCCACGCCTGGTGCGCGTCGCCGCGCTCGCTGCGCTCCTTCGCCTCGATCTGGACGGGCCGCTACGCGTCGCAGGTCGAGTGGGGCACGGACAACCAGTTCCCCGCGCTGGAGCCCGCGAACGTCACGCTGGCCGAGCGGCTCCACGAGGCCGGGTACGCGACGGCGATGTACAACAACGCCGACTACTTCGGCCGCACGCAGGGCTTCTTTCAGGGCTTCGACGAGTCCCACGAGACCAGCGGCATGAAGGACGACGTGTGGCCCACCGTCGACGCCGCCGCCGCGTGGATCCGCGCGCAGACCAACAAGACGCCGCCGTTCTTCATGTGGATCCACCTCATGGAGCCCCACGACCCGTACCGCGACCTCACCGAGCCCCGCGAGTTCGGGCACGGCATGGTCGACCGCTACGACGAGGAGGTCGCGCGCGCAGACCTCGCCGCGCAGCGCCTCCTCGACGCCGTCGACGCGTACCAGTCCGCGCGCCCCGATCGACCCACGGTGGTCGTGGTGATGGGCGACCACGGCGAGGGCCACAACGAGCACGGCGTGTGGCACCACTCGCTCGACCTCCACGACGAGGCGGCGCGCGTGCCGCTCATCATCCGCGGACCGGGCATCGCGCCGGGGCCTCGGGCGGCCCTCGCGTCGCTCATGGACATCAACCCCACGTTCCTCAACCTCGCGGGGCTGCAGCCGACGCAGCCCATCGCCGCGAGGAGCCTCGTGCCGCCGCTCCTCGACGCCACGATGCCCATCACGAGCCCGCGCTGGCGCGACCACGTCTACGCCGAGGTGACGCCCGACGGGCTCTATCCCATGGAGCAGAAGGGCCTCTGGGCGCCGCCCTACACCATCCTCTGGGACATCCGCCGCGGCACCTGGGAGCTCTTCGACACGCAGCGCGATCCGGGGCAGCTCCACAACCTCTTCGACGAGCGCGTCGACCTCGCGCACACGCTCCGCGACCGGCTCTACTCGTGGGTCGAGGGCACCGACGCGAACCGCACCGCGCGCGTGGTCGAGGCCGCGAGAATGGCCCGCGCGCCGACGCCCGAGGTCGCGCTTCGAACGCGCTTCGCCGACGTGGTCGAGCTCCTCGGCTACGACATGCCGGTCAAGAGCTTCGCGATCGGCACGCCGCTGCACTTCACGCTCTACTGGCGCGTGCTGCGCCGCACGGCCGATCCCTACTGGATCAACGTGTACTTCGTGCCCGAGGACAACCAGCCCATCTGGCCGCACTTTCACGCGCGGCACTTCCCCATCCAGGGGCGCTACACGACGACGGAGTGGATCCCCGGCGAGTACCTCCGCGACGAGATCTCGCTGCTCGTCGAGCGAGAGATGCGCCCCGTGCGACTCCGCGTGCGGCTCACCGTCGAGACGCTCGCGCCGGGCTCACGGCTCCGCCCCTCCGCGCACAGCGAGCCCGACAACTCCGTCGACCTCGGGACCATCGAGATCACCCCGCCGTGAGGTCGCGCGCGTTCCGAGGACTCTCCGCGTGCGCCCCGTTGCTTCCCGGGTGTGCCACTCGGGCTCCCTGAACACGACATTTCCTTCCCGGGGTTCGCTCCCTTGGCGGCGGAGGTGCGCTCCCCGGGTCTCGGCGTGCGCTCCGGGGCGCCCGGGGTGTGCCGTCGGACGTCTCAGCGTGGCCCGCAATGCCCCCGAGGTTCGCGCCGAGGCTCCCTGGGCCCGCGCCGAGGCTCCCAGGGTTCGCGCCGGGGCTCCCAGGGTCCGCTCCGGAGTCTCCCGAGGTTCGCTTCGGGGTGTTCGCTTCGAAGTCAGAACGGGATGTCGTCGTCGATCACCTCGAGCGCTTCGAGCGCGTCGTCGAAGCGCGGCGCGATGAGGTAGCCCCTGACGTCGACCATGTAGCCCGTCGCGATGATCGCGCGGAGGGGGTCGTAGGGGTTCTCGCGCTCATCGAATCGGATCGCGTGCGGTGACGCCGCCGACACCTGCGTCGACAGGCCCGCGCGCGCTGCCGTGCGCCACGTGGCGTCGGCCATGCGGAGGTCGAACTCCAGCGCGACCTCCGTGGAGTTGCTTTCGAAGATCATCCGCTCGATCGCGTCGTACGCCTCGGCGGAGAGCGACGCGACGAGCGCCCTCCACGCCGCGGCGAAGGGGAGGCGCATCCCTCCCTCCGAGCTCCAGATGATCTCGCGCGTGAGGCACGTCCAGCGGGCCACGTCGTCGACCTCGCCGACCCACGGCGCGAAGCGCTTCAACGCCTCACGCCACAGAGACTCGACCCGCTCAACGCCCTCGACGGCACCTGCGAAGGCTAGCATCTCGCGCGGTCTG
>JBPOHC010000907.1:0-22792 GCA_052035985.1 Myxococcota bacterium
CCAACGCGCGATCTCTGGCGCGATGGTGATAGTAGCGTCCCTGTGTGATGGCGAAGGCGGCTCGCCGTCGTCCGTTCGCTGGGCGACATCGGGGCGCACCTCTGCATCGAGAGAGGGGGCGGTGCTCGCGTCGCTTGTGACCGGCGCGCGGGCGTCCAACGCGGGGACGACGTTCGCAAGCATCGGCGTTCGCGGCGACGGTGACGGCGTCGGCGTTGGCGTTGTCTGCTGTGACATTGAGGGCCGCGACGGTCGTGGTCGTCGTGGACGCGGCGTTGGTCGCCGCAGCGGCTGCGGAGCCCGACATTGCAGTCCATCAAGCGCTGGGTGCCGATCGATCAGCTCGAGCACGCATCCGCGAAGGCCCCCGGCCACTGTGCCCGAACAGAGCGACGGGGGTGGGAAGACCGAAAACGTGCTCGTCGAGTGACAGGTGATTGTGACGCCGGTAGATCCTGGGCAGTTGGTCATCTGCCGAATACGCACCGCCGCTGCAACTTCACCCTCGTGTGGTGAACAGCCGATGAGGAGGAGGGGGCCCACCCGCCGCTCCCCTCGCCCCTGAGCGCTTACGACGCTCGCCTGGAGGAGCGCGGCGACGATGAACCAACGCGCGCTCATCGCGCGTCACCCGACGGTGTGTCCCCCGGTGCATACGGCACCCCCCTCACAGCGCATTCAGACGCCACCGCGCTCTCCAACAGGCCCTCCTCCGTCGCGAGCATGAACTCCAATCGGAACGCGTCGATCGCTTCGCGGCTCTGGTGCCGGTCCCGATACCATCGCCCGAGTCGATGCGCGGCAGACGCCGCGAGCCGATGATGTGGGAATCTCTCCAACACGTCGCGAAGAATCGGCGTCGCGTCATCGAGTCCGCTCGCGGCCTTCACGCGGTCCGCACGGTTCACCATCTCCATCACCACGCGCGTCTCCTCCTCCAGCGTTGGAGGCGCCTCCGTCGGCGACTCGAACTCTCTCGCCTCACCTTCGAGCAGCACGACGCCCTCGCGCATCTCTCGCGGCATCCACATGCGCACGCGGGCCGCGCCCGACTCCGCGCGCACCATCACACGTCCCCCCTTGCCACGCGCGACGGAGAAGCGCGTTCCCTCATTCTCGACGAGAATCCCGTCGGCTCTGACCCGCAGCAGACCGCCCGGTTCAGCGCGCGTTTCGAAGGTCGCCGCACCGCGCTCCAGCGCGACGACTTCGAATCCCGGCGTGCGGTTGTACCAGCGCAGCGTCGTCTTCGACGCGTCGAAGCGCACCCTCGCATCACCCACCGACTCTTCTCGCAGCGGCCCTCGCACGACGGAGGTCGCGGTCGCGGTGGCGATCACGACCATCTCAGGCGCCCGCGCTCGCGTCGGCTGAGGAGACGGGGGCGAGCCGTGCCTTGTCGAAAGACCCCACAGGAGGGCGAGACCCACGGCCAGAACGCCGCCGCCGAAGATCCATCGTCGCAGGGCTGCTCGCCGACGAAGGACGGCCTCTCGCTCGATCACCGAGCGCGCCATCTGATCAAGCGTCTCGTCGCGCCACGCCGGCGGTGCCGCGTCCTTCAGCGCGCGGATGCCGTGGTCGAGTTCGGCCGATGCCACGCTCCCCGTGATCGCCGAGGCCATCCGATCGAGGGTGTCGTCGCCCCACGGCGTCGGCGCTGAGGTTCGCAGGGCCCGAATCGCGGCGTCGAGTTCACTCTCCTTCATCGTTCCCTCCGCCCTTCTTGCCCTCGATGCCGAAGTGACGTTCGAGGTAGTCCTGAACGTCTTTCACCTTCCGCTTCACGGTCGATACACTCAGCCCGAAGTTCTTCGCGATCACCGCGATCTCCTGCCCGTCGACCACTCGCGCCCGCCACAGCGCGACACTCAGCGGGTCAGGATACTCTCGAAGCAGCGACTCGACTCGGCGCAGTCCTTCGCGCCCTGCGACGTCGTCTTCTGGGGTGGCTCCGGGCGCCTCCCGCTCTGGAGCCTCGTCCGTCCGCAGGGGAGTCCTGCCAACCTTCTCGCAGTGCTCGAGTGCGACAAGTCGCGCGACCTCCAGGAGGAACGCCGCCGGGAACTCGATCTGCTTGCCGTCGAGCAGCATCTTCCAGACACGGAGAAACACCTCTTGAAAGAGGTCCAACTCCTCCTGACGTGCGAGACGCCGCGCGAACTCCCGCAGCCTCCACCGAACGAGCGCTTCGAAGTCCTTCATCCACTTACGGAGGAGCGCTTCAAGCTCTCGGCGCCGCCTGCCTTCGTCGTCCATTACCATGAGCCGTGACACTCCTTTCCCGAACACGCGGAGGAAGCCCGGCTCCTCTGGGGGTGATGCCTCGCCGGTCCGACTCGCGAGCCCAGACTGCGCTCGGTCGCAACGAGCGCGGGCGCAAGCAAAGGGGGCGACCGTCATCTCAGGGGTGCTCTCGCTCATCTCGAATCGCGGGTGGTGGTGAGCGTCTGAACGGGTCACGAAATCGTCGCGGGCTCGAGCATTGGCGTCGGACGGGCCCCGATCGCCGTCGAACACCGCCTTCCGCGCCCACGGTGGCACGCGTCCTCGCTGCACAGCAAGAGCAGACAGATCGCCCGGCACACGCGGATCAAGTCTGGTGGGGCACGCGGAGTGTCGTTCGGCGAGGCCGTTGCGGCACCGGTCCTCCGCGGAAGGCTCAGCGCGCGTCGCGTCCGTGCGAACAGAACCGCGACCGGATCACTCCGCGGAGCGCTCCCTCGTCTGCACCGAGTCGAGCGCGACGCCGCGGTAGACCCCGTCGATCTGGATCGGCTCCGCGAAGGAGGCAGAGGGGAATGGTCTCTCCGCCACCGGCCTCTCGCACCTCCACACGCCGTCGGGGCGGCGCGAGTGCACCTCGATGCGGCGCTCGTGCTGAGAGACGAGCACGTCGTCGCGGAGCGACGCGAGCGCTGCGGCAGCGGACGAAGCTGCCGCCACGGTCCCAGCCCTACGGCGCGCGAGTCCGAGTGAGACGACGACGCAGCCAGACCCCAGGTCCGCGGACCCTGCCGACCTCGCCTCACGAAGCCCTCGCAGAAAAAAATGTCTGCCCCCCTGTAGATCCGCGCGGAGCCGCCGTTCTGCCGGGGCAGAAGCCTCGATTCCCCAACCCATCCCTGCTCGCCGCCCGAGAGGAGATCCTCGATCATGACACGATCATCCGCCGCTCAGAGACCGCTCGCCGTTCAGGCGCCGGTCGACCTCTCGCCCGTGGAGCACGCCGCCAATGACGGCGCCGCCTCGCGCGACGCGGGCGCCGTTCCCCGATACATCGTGTCGCCGACGCGCGCCGCGGAGTTCCGCGCCGAGGCCGCTGCACTCTCGGGCGCTGCGATCGAGGCGCAGCCCACGGACATCGACGAGCAGCTCCAGTGGGCCGACCGCATCCAGGCGACGGCGTGGCGCGACCGTCACGCGCTCGTCGCCATCGGCGTCGCCGACGATCCCGAGCGCGTCACGCTCGCCGTCATCGACCGCCTCGGAGAGCGCATCGCGTGGGTGCGCGAGCAGGTCGTCGAAACGTCGGGCTCCGACGACGACGCCACCGCGAAGAGCGTCGCGGCGATGCCCACGGTGGTGCTCCGCGCGCGCATCGAGGCGTCGCAGCGCGTGCTGCACAACGCGTTCATGTACCGCTTTCGCAACGACCGCGCGCAGCGGGCGAGGCTGCGCGACGCCAAGGGGACGACCTCGAAGGCGAAGGTCACCGCGCGCTCCGCGCTGCTGCTGAAGCTGAGCGCTCCCGCGGCCGTCGAGGCGTGGCTGCGCGGCGCGCCGAACAAGGAGGGAGAGGCCCTCGACGCCCTGCGCCCGCTGCACGCCGAGTGGGTCCATCGCGTGAAGACCGGCATCGAGCCGGGCGTGAGTGACGCTGCGGCGCGCGCGTTCAGCACCCTCCGCGCGCCGCTCAAGCGCGTGCTCGACGCGGGGCGATACCTCGCGCTCGCAGACTCCTCGCGCAAGGGCGACTACGCCGCGTTCAAGCGCGCGCCCGCCCGCCGCGCAGCGAAGCCCGACGCGCCCGTTCCGACGCCCGCGAACCCCACCGGCTGATCTCGCCGCGGAGCGATGCTCAACGCGCGACGCGCGGTGGGCGAACTCCCACAATGACGCGACGCGCGCCATGCGATCGACGAGGTCGCGCGGACGCCTCGGGAGCGTGGTCGCGATGGAGCTCGCACGCGAGGTCGGCGTAGCACGACTGTCCCAGACGGGTGATTTGTGGAGCGCCGAGCAGGAACCGGCGGCCGTGTGGACGCCGGGGCGTCGCGCTTCGGGCGTGAGATCGCGCCAGCGCGACAGCACCCGGCGCTGCGATTCGACGCCGCAGAACGGCACCGATCCGTCGCGCGCGGGCACAGAACTTCAGTGCCGCACGCGAAGCGTCTGCGATATCGTCGCGCGCGATGGGTACACCGATGCGATGGGCGCCTTCGCTGGCGCTGCTGGCCTCGTCTCTGGTCGCGTGCGGTCAGTCGAACGTGTCGTCTGACGCGGCGCCTGCGCAGCGCGACGCCGCCGATGTGGCCGACGCTCCGGCTCCGCTCGACGTCGTCGATGTGCCCGCCGCGCCCGACGTGGCCGCCGCGCCCGACGTGACTGACGCTGCCGACGTGACGGACGTCGCCGACGCCGCCGACGCTGCCGACGCTGCCGACGCCACAGACGCCGCGCCTCCGCCCATGGAGGTCTGCAACGGCATCGACGACAACCGCGACGGCATGGTCGACAACCTGACGCCCATGAGCTGCATGGTGGGCCCGTGCTCCGCCGGTCAGACGGCGTGTCGCGCGGGCATCACCGCGGGCTCCACGGAGCCGCCGACGTGCGTGGGCGGCGTTCCCGCGCCAGCCACCACGGTGTGCCGCCCCTCGGCGGGCCCCTGCGACCGCGCCGAGAACTGCACCGGCACCAGCGACGCCTGCCCCGCCGACGCCGTAAACCCTGCTGGCACCGTGTGTCGCGCCGCCGTCGGCGTGTGCGACCACGCCGAGACGTGCAGCGGCGCCACGGCGGTGTGCCCCTCCGACGCGTTCGCTCCCACGGGAACCGCGTGCGGAACGAGCGGCGCCGTGTGCGACGCGGCGGGCAACTGCGGCGGGTGCTCGACGGGGCAGAGCCTCTGCGGCGGCCAGTGCATGGTGGTCACCGGGACGTGCATGGCGGGCGTCGGGGCCTGCGCCCGCAGCGGCACGCTGTCGTGCGCGTCGGGCGGCGCGCCCGAGGTGGCCCACGGCATTCGAAACACCTACGCGCGACTGCGCGACGGCACCGTGCGCGCGTGGGGCCAGAACAACGTCGGGCAGCTCGGCAACGGCACCACGTTGCCCGCGTTCATGTCGGTCACCGAGGCCGTCGCCGTGTCGGGGCTCACCGGCGTGACGCAGATTGCGGCCGGGCAGTATCACGTGTGTGCGCTGCTCGCCGACGGCACCGTGCGTTGCTGGGGCCAGAACGGGTACGGCCAGGTCGGCTCCGGCTCGGCAGACACGCCTCGCACCACGCCCGTCGCGGTGACGTCGCTCACCGACGTGACCGCAGTGCGGTGCGGCAACGAGTTCACGTGCGCCCTGCGGCGCGACCGCACCGTGTGGTGTTGGGGAAGAAACAACGCGGGCCAGCTCGGCGACGGCACCATGACCAACCGCACCGCGCCCGTGCAGGTGATGGGTGTCACCGACGCGGTGGCGCTCTCCCTGGGCGCCGCGCACGCGTGCGTCGTGCGGCCCGATCGCACGGTGCAATGCTGGGGTGCGAACACCCGCGGGCAGCTCGGCGACGGCACCACGACCAACCGTGCGACGCCGGTGGCCGCCGCGGGCCTCACCGACGTGGCGCAGGTCGCCGCGGGCGGGGCGCACACCTGCGCGCTCATCACCGGGGGTGCGGCGCGGTGCTGGGGCGACAACTCCAGCGGGCAGCTCGGCGAAGGGACCGTGATCACCCGCACGGGATTCATCGCGGTGGTGGGCATCACCGACGCGACGCAGCTCATGGCCGCCGCCGGGCACAGCTGCGTGATCCTGCCCGACCGCACGCTGCGCTGCTGGGGCAAGAACAACATCGGCCAGCTCGGCGACGGCGGCGCCGCCCTCACGGTGACGCGACCCGCGGCGGTGGTGGGCATCACGACCGCGACGCGGGTGAGCGCCTTCGACGAGACCACCTGCGCGATCCTCGACGACGAGACCGTGCGATGCTGGGGCACCAACGGCACCGGCGAGATCGGCGTAGGGACAACCGACACGCTGCGCAACCCGCCCAGGCGCGTCACCGTGATCACCGCGGCGGTGTGCAGCGCGACGCCCGGCGCCCCCGCGACCGAGACCTGCAACCGCGTCGACGACGACTGCGACGGCATGGTCGACGAGGGCTGCCCCTGACCCGTGGCCGACCGGGGCAACGAGTTGCGTCATCGATCTTGCCGGACGCTCTCGTGTTGCAGCCTTCGCCGATGTCGTGGCGCTGCTCGGCGCAATGCGCTCGACGCGCCCGCCTTCGGCACTGCGACGGGCGCATCGTCTTCACCACGCAGGCCGCGGGGACGTCGCCTCCCATCCAGGTTCACCGCTTCACGCCAGAAGGGCGCGCCGACGTCACGTTCGGCTCCGGCGGCGTCGCGACGCTGCGCGGCGGCGCCCGATCCACCATGAGCATCTCCCCGGGAGGGATCGCCGTGGCGCCTGAGACCGCCGAGGTGATCGTCGCGGGTGACAATTCAAGCAACTCCACCGTCGAAGTGCGCGCCGCAGCGCCCTGAGCCCGACGGCGCGTGGCGAAAGCGGGAGCACCTCCCACACGCCGTCGGGGGGCGGCGCGCGTGCACCTCGATGCGGTGCTCGGGCGGAGAGACGAGCGCGTCGTCGCCGAATGACGCGTCCACGATTTTTCTGGAGGGTGTCTGTCGATGGCGCCGATCCTCGCCCGACTACGTGGGTGAAGGAGAGATCATCGATGCAGTATGTGCTGTTGATTCACGCCGCCGAGACGCGCTTCGCCACCATGACCCGTGAAGCCGGCGAGGCCACCATGCAGGCCTACGGGGCCTTCACGCGCGACCTCTTCGCCACCGGACGCGCCGCCGACTGCGCCGCGCTCGAGCCCACGCACACCGCCACCTCGGTGCGCGTGCGCGAGGGCAAGCGGACGGTGCAAGACGGCCCCTTCGCCGAGACGCGCGAGCAGCTCGGCGGGTACTACACCCTCGCCGCCGAGCGCGAAGACGAAGCCCTCGCGTGGGCCGAGCGGATCCCCGACGCGAAGGGCGGCACCGTCGAGGTGCGTCCGCTCATGGCGATGCCGGTGATGAGCTCGAAGCCGGGCGGCGTCACCCTCGACCCCGCCACGCACAAGCAGTACGGGCTCTTTCTCTACGAGCCCGAGTCGGCGCGGAGCGGGCGCGCCGAGGCCGATCGTCGAGCGCTCTTCGGCCGTTACCAGGAGCTCAACGCCGAGCTGCGCGCGTCGGGCCACCTCATCGCGGGCGACGCCCTCGACGGTCCGGCGAAGGCGAAGAGCGTCAGCGTCGAGGCGGGGCGGCGCATCGTGCGTGACGGGCCCTTCGCCGAGACGCGCGAGCAGCTCGGCGGGTACTACCGCGTGTGGGCGCGCGACCTCGACGAGGCCATCGCGATCGCGGCGCGGATTCCTGCGGCGGAGACGGGCACCGTCGAGGTGAGACCCATCATGGACACCAGCGCGTACGCGTGACGCGTTGACGCTCCGCCGCCGACGGTCGACCCTCGACGCGTGACGCACGCCCGAGAAGCCCTGGCCGCCCTCGTTCGCGAGGAGCGCACGCGCCTCGTCGCGACGCTCGTGCAGCGTCACGGCTTCGACGTCGCCGAAGAGTGCATCGACGCCGCCATCGAGTCGGCCCTGCGCCAGTGGCCCCTCGAAGGAACACCCGCCTCGCCGCGCGCGTGGCTCCTCGCGGTCGCGCGACGCAGGGCCGTCGACCTCGTGCGCCACCGCGTCGTCGCCAACGCCGCCCACGATGCGATCCGCGCGTTCTCCGACGAGCGCGCCGACGAAGACGACGGGCGGGCGCCCTTTCCCGACGATCGGCTGCGCCTGGTGTTCACCTGCTGCCACCCCGCCATCGCGCGAGAGACGCAGGTGGCCCTCGCGCTCCGCTGGCTGTCGGGCCTCTCGACGGAAGACGTGGCCCGCGCGTTCTGCGTCCCCGTGGCGACGATGGCCCAGCGGTTGACCCGCGCGAAGGGCAAGATCGAGACGGCGCGCATCCCCTATGAGATCCCCGAGCGGGCCGAGCTGGCCGAGCGACTCGCGGGCGCGCTCGAGGTCGTCTACGCGATCTTCAACGAGGGCTACGTCGCGACGGCGGGAGAAGACCTCCAGCGCGTCGACCTCGCCGACGAGGCCGTGCGGCTCGCCGAGCTCGTCGCGCGGCTCATGCCCGAGAGCGCCGACGCGACGGCGATGCTGAGCCTCGTGACCCTCATTCACGCGCGACGCGCGGCCCGGTGCGCGCCCGACGGGAGCTTCATCGCGCTCGAAGAGCAGGACCGCACGCGCTGGGACGCCGACGCCATCGCCCGAGGGCGCGGCCTCCTCGCCGACGCGCTCGCCCTCGGCCCGCCGAGCGGCTACGCGATCGAGGCTGCCATTCAGGCCCTCCACGACGAGGCGCCGCGCTTCGCCGACACCGACTTCGCGCAGATCGTCGCGCTCTACGGGATGCTCCGCGCGCGCGCCGACGCGCCCATCGTCGCGCTCAACGAGGCCGTGGCTCGCTCGATGGTCGACGGACCCGCCGCGGCCCTCGACGCCCTCGACGCCCTCGCGCGCGGAGGCTCGCTCGACGGGCACCACGCGCTCCCCGCCGCGCGCGCGGACCTCCTGCGCAGGCTCGCGCGCTACGACGAGGCCCGCGTCGCGTACGAGTCGGCCATCGCGCTCACTCGCAACGAGGTCGAGCGGCGCTTTCTCGCCCGCCGTCGCGCGTCGTTGCCTCCATAGCGCGCGGCGGCGGAGCGGGCCTTTCTCCCGCCACGACACCGCGCGGTCACAGCGCGCGAAGGGCCGCCCGCGCTCGCTCGGCGAGGTCTTCGCCCTGCACCGGCGGGCCGTGTGCCGGGACGATGCGATACGGGGGAGCGGCATCCACCATCGCGAGCAGGCGCTCGCGCACCGCCGCGCGGTCCCGCACGAACGCGAAGTTCGCGAGCCGGAACGGTCGGAAGCCCGGGGCGCTCCCCGTCAGCGTGAAGAGCCAGCGCAGCGGAGGACCGGGCATGCGCTCGATGTTGGCGAGCACGTCGCCCACGAAGACGATCGCCCCGCGCGGAGTCGCCACCGACAGCAACGTCTCGCCGGTCTTGAATCCCGCCGCCTCGGTCCACGAGACGCTCCGGGGCATCGGCAGCTCGGCGAGCGATCGGAACGGCACGCCCCCCGCCTTGGCGCGCAGCGGCGCGAGGCACCCCGCGGGCGCGAAGCTCTCGGCGTCGGGATGCCTGGCGCGCCACGGGACCTGCCCGAAGTGATGGTGGTCATTGCTCGCGACGAGCGCGCGAACGGGACCGAGCTCTTCGAGCGCGTCGTGGTCCCTGGCCGTCAGCCCCGTCGCCGGGCTCAGCACGATGAGGCCGTCGGGCCCGCGGAAGAACATCGTCGTGGCGTACGCGCCGCGCGCGAACTCGTACTCGCGCCAGCCCACGGCCGCCGCGTCGTCGATGAGGTGCCAGCCTTCGTGGTCCATGCGCGCAGGTTGGACCTCTCGCCGGAGCGCGCGCAGTCGGCCGCTTCGCACATCACCTTTGCTAGATTCGGCAACGATGAGCCTCCGGCAGCTCCAGACCTTCGTGCGGCTCGCCGAGTCGCGCAGCTACAGCGACGCCGCGCGCGCGCTCGACGTGCCCACGTCATCGGTGAGCCGCGCGATCACCGCGCTCGAGCTCGACCTCGGCGTGAAGCTCTTCGAACGAACCACCCGCAGACTGGCGCTCACGCCGCTGGGGCGGACGTACTACGAGCACGTCTCGCGCGCCCTGGCCGAGCTCCGCGAGGGCGAGCGGAAGGTGGGCGAGCAGCACCGAGAGCCGGGCGGCGAGGTGCGGGTCACCGCCTCGGCGGACCTCGACGATGGCTTCTTCGCGAGGTGCCTCGCGCGCTTCTCGGTGGCGCACCCGAAGATCCGCGTCACCTGCACGCTCTCGAACGACTACGCGGACCTGGTCGCCGACGGCATCGATCTGGCGGTCCGCGTGGCGGACGGCCTCCCCGACTCGAGCCTCGTCGCGCGCCCGCTCGGCCGGTACCGCGCACACCTGGTGGCCTCGCCTGACTACGTGGCGCGGCGGGGCCTTCCGCGGTCGGTGTCAGACCTCGCACGTCACGACTGCGTGGTGAACGCGCCGCGCGGCCGCGCGCGCTGGACGCTCACGGGCCCCGAGGGGACCGAGTCCGTCGACGTGATCGGAAAGGTCGCCGCCGACGATCTGCGGTTCGCGCGGGCGCTCTTGCTGGCTGGCGCCGGGATCGGTGTGCTGGCCACCGCGCCCGGAGGAGGCGAAAAGGCTGATGGCGAGCCGTGGGTGCGCGTGCTGCCGGAGCACACGTTCGCCGCGCCGACCCTCTACCTCGTGGCCCCGTCGTCTCGCCGCATGCCCGCGCGCGTCGCCCTGCTCCGCGATCACCTCGTCGCGAGCTACGCCGACGCGCGGCGCTGAGCCGCGCG
Organism: Myxococcota bacterium; assembly: GCA_052035985.1. GTDB lineage: Bacteria > Myxococcota_A > Polyangia > Polyangiales > CAISKJ01. The sequence continues at coordinate 10,712 of JBPOHC010000907.1, forward strand.
ATGCTCGTACAGCAGATCGTCGGTGGACGGCCGCTCCGGCGAGAGACGTCGAGATGGCCGAACCGTGACGGTCGACGCCGGACTCCGCATGGGGCCGCTCGCGCGGATGCTTCCATCGGCGATGTGGGCTGCCTCGCGATGATGATCGCGGAGCGGCATGGGTGAGATCCGCGTCGGGCGATCTCTCCGCTCAGCGACGGCGACGCTCCTGCCGGTGCTTCTTCTTCGACTCGTAGGGAGCCGCCTCCGGCGTCGACGCGCCGTGCTCGGGCTTCGAAACCTGCGCCGACGCGTCCGTCGGAGCCGTGCTCGGTGACGCGTCCGCGACGTCGGCGGGCGTCGGCTCCGCGTTCGCGGGCTCAGCGATCGTCTCCCCGGCGATCACCGCCTCGGCCTTCGCGGCCTCGGCCTTCACCGCCTCGGCGTGGGGGTCTGCGGAGGCCGTGCCCTCGTCGCGCGCCTCGGTCGCGGGGGCGTCGGAGATTCGATCGGCCAGCGTGTCGAGGCGCTGCGCCGTGCGCGTGAGGGCGCTCGCGCTACCTCGCAGGGCGACCTCTCCGGCGTGGCGGCTCTGCGCTGCGACGAGCGCGCTCAGGCGAAGCACCTGCGCGCGCAACGACCCCATCGGACCCGTGACGGCGTCCATGTTCATGTCGACTCTCCTGATGCTCTGGCGCCACGCAGGCGTGCGCCGTCGTGCACGCGAATGCGCGTGCGCAGTCCCGCCACGGGCGTCATCCCGCCCGACGGCCTCGAGGCATCACGGAACATAGTGATTTGACGCTATGCGTCAAGGGCCTGCGCGCTTCTTTGACGCGCGCGGTTGCGTCGACCGGAGCGCTACGGACGCGCGATGGCGACCTCGGCCCACAGCGCGCCTCGAAGGTCGCCGGGCTGGTATCCCGTCGCGCGGTCGTCGGGGTAGGCCGCGCGGAGCGCGTCGCGGAGCGCGGGCGCCATCGCGGCGGGATCTCCGTGGCAGGTGACGCACACTGCCTCGACGGCGATGGGGCGGAGCACATGCGCGACTTCACCGTCGACACCGCGAACGCCCGCCACGCCTTCGGCGCGACGCTCGCCCTGCGCCCTCAACCACGCGCTCACCCACGCGGGCGGTGCGTTGGCGTCGTTGCGCAGCCGGAGCGAGGCGCGACCCACGCGAACGCCGGTCTCCGATTGCACCTGCGCGGCGACGGCGCGGGCCTCGGTGGTGCAGACCGCGACCGCGCGCACAGGACCTCCCTCGCGCATCGCCGCCTGGAGCTTGCCCTTGAGCGTGGTCGCGAAGCGCGTCGCGGCGGCGTCGGCGCGCGCCAGCGCGGGAGCAGGATCGGGAGCGCGCTTGCAGCTCGCCAACGCCAGCGTGAAGAGGAGAACGATGCGCGGTGACATGCGTGATGAGAGCCGCGCGCGTCGCTCGCAGGTTCGCGAACGCGCGCGTCGGGATGAAACCGCTCGCGAGGCGCATCTCATGCGCGAGCCGCCGGGCTCCTGCGACGGCTTCTCTCGCGGGCGTCGCGCGAGTACTCTCCGCGGCCGTGAAGCAGATCACCTGTACGCGTTGCGGGGCGGCAGAAGACGAGAACCTCTCTGCCATGAGCGAGGCTGGCATCGTGTGCCAGCGGTGCCACCTGAAAGATGTCGAGGGAGACAAGCAGCCCTTCGCGGAGTGGTTGGTTCCCGACCCGGCGATGTCGCTGATCAACGTCATCACCGACGCCGCGAGCGTCGCGTCGCAGCGCCACCAGATGGAGGCGCTCGACCGCGAGCTCGGCGCCGCGGCCCCCTCGGTCGACGAGACCTTTCACAACCGCCTGCGTGACGCGGGCGCGCGCTGCGAGAGGTCGACGGTGACCGAGTCGGTCGAGGTCGCAGGCGTCAAGGCCGCGCGCGAGGGATACGACGAGCGATGGCTCCTGCCGAGCGCCCCCGAGGTGCAGGGACGCTTCGTTCACGAGAGCTTCTTGCTGCGGTTGAACCACGTGTTTCAGCGCGTGGTGCACAGCGGCGACGCGAAGTTCGACGCCGAGGTGCACATCGAGACCACCACCGAGGCGGAGACGCGCGCGTGGCTCGGCGATGCCGACCGACGCGCGATGGTGCTCACCGTGGTCAAGAGCGGCGGGTACGTGCTCAGCGACGGCTCCTTCGTGGAGATTCGAGTGCTCGGCCCCAAGGGCTCCCCTCCGCCCGCGGACCTCGGCGCGCGCATCGCCCTCTCTCTGCTCGGTGGGTGACGTCCCCGCCCTGGTTCGACGATCGCATGGGCGTCACCATGCGCTTCACAACACCCTTCTTCGCGACGCTTCTCGCAGGCTGCGGCGCGCGCACGGCGCTCGACGCGCCCGACGACGCGAGCGCGCCTGACATCGCCGCCGTCGACGCGGCACGCGTTGACACAGCCACTGTCGACGCGTCGTCACCCGACGCGACGCGGCCTGATGTGTCTCCGCCCGTCGATGTTCCGCTGGCCTCGTGCGCGCGCTGGACGGCGACGAGTCCGCTCGCGATCACCGACCCCGACCGCGACAGGGCTCCGGGCGCGGTGCGCGTGCTCGATGACCGCGTGTGGATCGGCTACCAGAGCAGCAACCCCGATCCTCCAGGCAATCAGGCGTGGTTCGTTCAAGTGACCGACGCGCTCGGAGCGCCCGTGGCCGGCGCGCGCCGCGTGTTGCCTTCGCCGGGTGAGCTCCAGGGGTACGGCCCGCTGTCGCTCTGGACCGATCCCGTCACGCGCGTGCACGCCGCGATGGCGTGGGACGAGGGCCGCGGCTGCAACATCGTGCGCCTCGCCGACGACGCGTCGCCGCGAGGGGCGCCGCTCCGGGTTGGCGACGTGGACTGCTTCTCGGTGGTGGCGACGCGCGACGGGTGGAACCTCCTCACGCGAGACACCTCGGGCGGCGTGTTCACGCAGCTCCACGTCATCGACGCCGCGGGCCGCGAGGGCTCGACGCTGCGACTGCCGGGCGGCGCGGCGCGCGTGGTCACGTCGACGCGGATGGTCTTCTCCGACGGAACGTTCCTGTACGCGTGGGCCACATCGACGACGGTGTTCGCCCGCCGCTTCGACGCGAGCGGGCGGGCCGTGAGCGCCGAGGCGAGCTTCGAAGCGGGGGTGTCTGTGTCGGCCATTCGGCTCGCGGAGTCGAGTGGTGAGGTCGTGCTCGGCTGGTCGGGGTCGCTCGCCGACGCTGTCTCGCGCATCGCCCTGACGCGCGTCTCTCGTGATGGCGTGCGCGCGTCGCCGACGGCCTCGATGACGATGCCTGGCCCTCGCGTCGGAGACTGGTCCGTCGCGGTGAACGGCGCCGACCTCGCGCTCCTCTGGAACAGCGGCGGCGAAGGGCGCTCCTCCACGCTGCGCTTCGCCGTGCTCGACGCGCAGCGCCTCACGGAGCGAAGCGCGACGGACGTGCCGGGGGTGGGCTTTCCGCATCAGATGTCGCTGCGCGCGACGTCGCGGGGATTCGTCGGGGTGTTCGGCGCGCTTCCCCCCGCAGGGCTCACCGAGGTGTGGACGATCGGTTTTCGGTGTGACGCGCGCTGACGGGAGCGTGAGCCTCGCCTGGCCACGCAGCGCAGCGATGCTCAACGCGCGGCGCTCCGCAGCTTCGATCGCGGCGCCCGAGCCCATGAAGCTATCGGGGAGTCGTGTCCTGGCGGGCGTGCACACGCCGAGTGATCGCTGCGCGCCGCAGATCGCCTCCAACGCGGCCGTCGCGGGCGTGTGCACCCCGTCTGCGCGCGCGTCGGCCTGCGCTTCGCGGGCAACTGGAGCAATGTGCGGACCCATCCCCCCGTCGCGCAGTGCATCGCGACCAATGCGGGACGGGCCGTGTGCGGCTGCGCCGCGCCCTGAAGTCGAATCGAAACTGATCGGCGCCGTGGGGCCCCCGCGGCCCTCCGCCGACTCGCCCCGGCGATTCCCCCCGGGGCCTTCGCCGCGACAGGATGCATCCGTCAGCCCCGGTTCGTCGGCCTCGGGCGGTCGTGCGGGAGCTGCGACAGACCGCGAGCGCGCGAGTACCCTCCGCGGTGATGTCCCTGCGACCGACGACTGTGTGGAGCTTCGTGGCGTGCGCCGCGCTGGCGCTCGCGTGCAGGTCGCAGCGCGTGCCTCGGCCGACGCTGTTGAACACCCCGCCTCCGCTGCCACCGCCCGAGGCCGACGAAGCGAGGCTGATGCCCGTCACGCTCTCGCCTGACGCGCCCGAGGCGCCCGAGACGGCCCCTGGAACCTCTCTGGAGAGCATGGCGCGGCGCGCCCTCGACGGCGCGCAGCCAGAGATCGTTCGCTGCTACGAGGCGCTGCTCGTTCGTCAGCCGCGCGCCTCGGGGAGCGTGGAGGTGCAGCTCGACCTCGGGCCCGACGGTCGCGTCGCGCGTCAGCAGCTCGATCACCTCGGCCTCGACGCGATGTTGCCGTGCCTCCGCGGCGTGTTCGCGTCGGTGCGCGTGATGGAGGTCTCGTCCCACGGCCGTTATGTGTCTCGGGTCTACGCCTTCGAGAATCGCCCCATCGAGCGCGTGGTGCACGCGGCGGTGGTGGTGACCGCGCCGAGAACGCCCGCGCGCGCGGCCCGTCGTCGAAACACCTCGACCACGCAAGCGACGCGGCCTGCTCCCGCGTCACCCACGCCGCAAGCGGGACCGGGCGCGCTGCGAGCCGACGAGCTCACCCGCGCGCTCACCGACGCGCCCGCGCTGATCGCCTGCGCGCCCGCGGTGCTCCGCCGCGCGCGACGAGGCGACCTCACGACCGCGCTGCGAGTCTCGGTGAGCGGTGACGGCGCGGTCTCTGACGTCGGCATCGACGCGCCTGCCACGGTGGCGCGCGCGGCCCGGGGATGCGTCACCGACGCGGTTCGCGCGTTGCGCTTCAGGGCCTCGGGGATCGTCGTGAACGCGCGCGTGCCGCTCACCTTCCGACGCTGAGTGCGCCCGACGTCGCCACCGTGGTGCGCGGACTACGCCGCGCCGGGCGAGGGGAAGTTCCCCCGCAGAAAGCGGTCCCACGCGCTGTCGGAGAGGATCGCGCGCTGCGACAGCAGGAGCTTCGCCGAGCCCGAGACCGTGTACCTCGCCCGCGGCTTGTCGACCGTGATGGCCTTCGCGATGGCCTTCGCCACGTCGATGGGCTCGCCGGCCAGCTTCGCGAGGGGGCCCTTCTCGTACGACTCCACCGTGGCCTTCGCGACGTGCTCGTGAAAGGCCCCGTACGGGTCGTCGGCGCCCACGGGCGGGATGTTCATCTGCGCCGTCGCCGCCTTGCTGAACCCCGTGCGAATGAGCCCCGGCTCGATCACCACCACGTCGACCCCGAAGCCCCGCACCTCGAAGCGCAGCGCGTCGCTGAGCGCCTCCACCGCGTGCTTGGTCGCGTGATAGAAGCCGCCGCCCGGAAAGGTCAGCTTGCCGCCCATCGAGCTCAGGTTCACCACCTTGCCCCAGCGCTGCGCGCGCATCCCCGGCAGCGCGAGCTGCGTGAGCCGCACGAGCCCGAACACGTTCGTCTCGAACTGCGCGCGCACCTTCGCCATCGGCACCGCCTCGATGGCCCCCGACTGGCTGTAGCCCGCGTTGTTGATCAGCACCCCGACGGCCCCCTCGCGCGCCGTCACCTCGGCCACCGCGGCCTTCATCGACGCCTCGTCGTTCACGTCGAGCGCGAGCGCGCGGCACCCCGCGGCCGTGAGCTCCTCGAGGCCCCGCCCGTCGCGCGACGTGGCGTACACCGTCCACCCCGCGGCCGCGAGGTGCTGCGCCGTCACCTTGCCGATCCCCGACGCGCAGCCCGTGATCAGCACGGCCTTCGAAACCTTCGCCTTCTGAATCTCTCCCGCCATGACACGCACCCTCTCGCGCGACGATCGCCTCTCGACCCTCACGACGCGGCGAGAGTTAACCAACCATCGGTCGGATGTCAACCGACTCGTGGTCGGTTAACTCCCTTGCGCGGCGCCCCCTCGGGGGCGTAGTACCGGGCTCCCCTCAAGGAGAGTGTCGGCGATGGTGATGCCGCGCGCGCGCAGAGACGACGACAAGGAGGCCCGCCGCGGCGCGATGCTCGACGCGGCCTCGGCGCTCATGGCGTCGCGGCACTGGGCGACCTTCACGGTGAGCGACCTCGCCGCGCGAACGGGCCTCTCGAAGGCCACCGTGTTCGGCTACTACGCCACGCGCGAGGCGCTCCTCCTGGCGCTGTGCGAGCGCGAGCTCGGGACGTGGTTCGAAGCGGTGACCGCGTCGCTCGACCGCGGCGGGCGCTGGTCGTCGGGGCGCGTGGCGCGCTCGATCGCCGAGGGCTTCCGCGGGCGCGTGGTGCTCCTGCGGCTCCTGGCGCAGCTCGAGGGCGTGCTCGAGCGCAACATCCCCGAAGAGCAGGCGCGCGCGTACAAGCTCCGCCTCGGGGGGCACATGGCTGCGCTCGGCGCGCGCATCGAGTCGCGCCTCGGGTGGATGCGCGCGGGCGACGGGGTCGTGTCGCTCCTGCGAGCGCGGGCGGTCGTGTCGGGGCTCTGGCAGATGGCCGACGCGTCGCCGGTGATCGACAAGCTCCTGCGCGAGCCCGCGCTCGAAGGGCTGCGGGTGATCTTCGAGCCCGAGCTCGACGCGTCGCTCGCGGCCCTCTTCGTCGGAATGGAGCGGAGCCGAGACGCGGGCGACTGAGCCTCGGGCGCAGCGGCGATGCGCCGTCGTCAGCGACCGAACACCGCGTCGATGATCCCGCCGACGATGCGATTGCCCACCGTCGCGCCCGCGCCCATCACCACGCTCTGCCCGAAATGTTGCCCGACCTGCTTCATCGCGGCGCCGATCCCCGGCTCGTGCGCGTGCTGCGGCTGCGCCCGCGGCGGGGGCCCCTGCATCGCCGTCGCGGTCGGCTGCGCGACGCGGAGGAGCGCCTCGAGCTCTCCCTGGTCGAGCCAGACGCCGTGCGTCGCGCAGTGGTCGATCTCGAGGCCCTGCGGGATGTTGTGCTTCTGCATGGTCTGCCCGCAGACGGGGCAGGCGACGGGGTGGTGCGGCATGGGCGCGACTCTATCGTGCCTTTGCCTCGCGCGGCGCTGGGGTCGTCGACCGCGCCGTTGACGAGGCCGCGCAAACGCGCCCCTCGTCGACGAGCCGCGGCGGATCGAGCGCCGCGACCCGCGAGATCGTCGCCGGCCTCGTGGCCTCTCGCGATCGCCGATCGGCGCGCACGCGCAGTCCCCCTCCCACACCTTCGCGTCGCCGCGAGTTGCGCGCGGTGCATCGTCGCTTTCCACCGTGGAGCCTGGACGGTAGCCTCTGCGCTCGCGGCGATGTACCTCAACGGCGCCGTGAACAGCGTCACGCAACGAACGAAGGCCGCGAGCGGCGCGGCGATCATCAAGTGGCTGGCCGACAAGCAGCCGACGCTCTCGCAACCGCAGGGAATGATCGACCCCGCGTCCGAGCCCGACCTCGCCAAGCGCGTCGAGGAGTGGCTCGCCGTCAGCGGCGTGGTCAGCTCCGAAAACACCGGGTAGCGCACGCAGGCGGCCCCGCGCCGACGCTCAGAGGAACGGCACCCGCGTGTTCTGCTGCGAATAGAACGCGAAGCCCACGGTGAGCCCGAAGAAGCCTTCGCCCGCGCGGACGAAGCGCACGTCGTACTCCGCCGCGAGCCCGAGGGTGAGCACCGTCTGCTGGCGAGTGCTCGTGGTGACCCCGAAGTTGGTCGTCGAGTTGGAGGGGGACGCGCAGCCGTCGACGCAGATGCCGATACCGCCCGTGAGGTAGGGCGAGAAGGCGCTGACGTAGGGCGTCTCGTCGATCACGTCGAGCTGGAGCGCGTGGACGCCGAGGTGGCCCCAGACGAGGGGTCCTCCGGTGGTGCCTCCGCCGGCGACGAAGAGCCCGCCGCCGAGCGCGCCGGAGACCACGTCGGGGGTGAATTTCGTCCGCACCGCCGCTTCGAAGCCGACGCCCGCGAGGCCGACGCCGTAGCTCCCCTCCACCGATCCGCCGACCGTGCCTGACGTGCCGACCACCGCCCCGGCCCGGGCGTGAGCGAAGGACGTCGCGCACCCGCCGCTCATCGCCGCGAGCGCGGCGAGGGCGCACCCGCGGAGCCGCCAGACGAGCAGCGCGCGGCGGTCATTGGAGCCGGAGGGAGAGGGTCGCGCCGAGAGCTTTCGGTTCATCATCGCGGAGGAGCTGGATGATAGGGCATCGCCGGGGTCGTCGCGCGGCGCTATTCGAAGCGGCATCGAGCGTCCCCTCGTCTTCGCGCGCCCCCCGCGCGGGCGCTCATCTACGATGCGTACACCGCGATCATGCAGAACACGCTCCTCTCGCTCCTGGCGCTCTACCCACCGATCTATCGGTCTCGCGGTGGAGGGTCGGCGAGCCCGCTCGAGTTGCTCTGCCTGGTCGGGTTCCTCCTGTCGTTCCTTCTGGTTCCGCTGCTTCTTGAGTCGATCGCGAGGGCGCGGCGGGGGAGGTTCGTCGAGCGGGCGATGACGCTCCCTCGCAAGGCGTCGCCGGGCGTCAACTGCATCGTCTCGGTGAAGGTCACCCGCGGTGACACGCAGGTCGACCCGATGTGGGAGCGCCCCGCCGTATGGTTCGAGCTGACGCTCACGGCGAGCAACCCGCCGCCCGGCGAGACCGCGCCTGCACCGGTCACGGTCACGCATCACGGACGCTGCGAGCTCAGCGCCGACGACGGCATCCTCGACGTCGACCTGCGCCGCGTCTCGATGGTGTCGATCCGCGAGACCGACATTCGCAGCGCCACGCCCGAACAGCTCCCACCGTCGCTTCGCGCGCTGCTCCGCGAGCGAAGCGCGCCGGTGCTCTGGAAGACCGGACGCACCGTGCAGTGGAGCGTCCGCGCGAGCGCGGTGCACCTCGACGACGAGCTCATGGTGATCGGCCGCACGGAGCGCTCGCCCGAGGCCGTCACCCACGAGCGCGACACCTCCGAGGGCGGCGCCTACCGCGACGCGCCCCTGCGCGATCCGCGCCCCGTGTGGAAGGTCGTCTCAGGCCCCGGACGCGACGGCCTCCCCGTGCTCGCGTTCGCGATCCCCGAGACGCTCGCGATGGTGCTCGAGCGACGCGCAGATGACCTCGACGCGCGCTGGTTCGGCGTCGACTGACCGCCCTCCCCTCGACGGTCTCCTCATCTTGGCGCGAGGTGCGGGCGCTGCGCTACCGCGTCGCGGCGTCCGTCAGGAAGGCCGCGAGGTGCTGGCCCGTGAGCGTCGACCGCGCCTCCACCAGCGCGCGGGGCGTCCCCTGGAACACCACGCGTCCGCCGTCGTGACCCGCGCCGGGGCCGAGGTCGATGATCCAGTCCGCGTGGGCCATCACCGACTGGTGGTGCTCGATCACGATCACCGACCGCCCCGCGTCGACGAGTCGGTCGAGCAGCGCGAGGAGCTGCGCGAGGTCGGCGAGGTGGAGCCCCGTCGTCGGCTCGTCGAGCACGTACACCCCGCCGTCGTCGGCCATGCAGGTCGCGAGCTTCAACCGCTGCCGCTCGCCGCCAGAGAGCGTCGTGAGGCCTTGCCCGAGGCGCAGGTAGCCGATGCCCGCGTCGACCATGCGCCGGAGGATCGCCTGCGCCGCAGGGGTGCGCGCCTCGCCCGCGCCGAAGAAGTCGAGCGCCTCGCGCGCCGAGAGGTCGAGCACCTCGGCGATGTCGCGGCCGCCGAGCTTGTACCTCAGCACCGACGCGTCGAAGCGGCGCCCCTCGCAGTCTTCGCAGACCGTCGAGACCTCGGCCATGACGCCGAGGTCGGTGTAGATCACCCCCGCGCCGTTGCAGGTCGGGCAGGCCCCCTCGGAGTTGGCGCTGAAGAGGGCGGGCTTCACGCCGTTGGCCTTCGCGAAGGCCTTTCGGATGGGTTCGAGGAGGTCGGTGTACGTCGCGGGGTTGCTCCGTCGTGAGCCGCGGATCGCAGACTGGTCGACGGTCACCACGCCTTCGCGCGGACTCACCGCGCCGTGGATGAGCGAGCTCTTGCCCGAACCCGCCACGCCGGTCACCACGACCAGAACGCCGAGGGGAATGTCGACGTCGACGCCCTGGAGGTTGTGCGTGCGCGCGCCGCGGACCTTCATCACGCCCGACGGCTTTCGCACCGAGGCTTTGAGCGAGGCGCGCTGGCGGAGGTGCGCTCCGGTGAGCGTCTTGCTCGCGCGGAGGCCGTCGACGGTGCCCTCGAACACCACCTCGCCGCCCGCGACACCGGCGCCGGGGCCGAGGTCGACGATGTGGTCGGCGATGGCGATCACCTCGGGCTTGTGCTCCACCACGAGCACGGTGTTCCCCTTGTCGCGGAGGCGCAGGAGGAGCTCGTTCATGCGCGCGATGTCGTGGGGGTGCAGGCCCACGGTGGGCTCGTCGAAGACGTAGGTGACGTCGGTGAGCGACGAGCCGAGGTGACGGATCATCTTCGTGCGCTGGGCCTCGCCGCCAGAGAGCGTCCCCGTCGATCGGTCGAGGGAGAGGTAGCCGAGGCCGATCTCGACGAAGGCGTCGAGCGAGTGTCGCAGCGCCGTGAGCAGCGGCGCGACGGACGCGTCGTCGAGGCCCCGCACCCACGCGGCCAGGTCGGTGATCTGCATCGCGCACGCGTCGGCGATGTTGATCCCTGCGATCTTCGAAGAGCGGGCGGCCTCGCAGAGCCGCGTTCCAGCGCAGTCGGGGCAGGTGGTGAAGGTCACCGCGCGCTCGACGAAGGCGCGCACGTGCGGCTGCATCGCGTCGAGGTCCTTCGACAGGAACGACTTCTGGATGCGCGGCACGAGGCCCTCGTAGGTGAGGTTCGCGGCGACGACCTTCACCTTGATGGGCTCCTGATGCAGGAGGATGTGCTGCTCCTTCTTCGTGTACTTGCGGATGGGCTTGTCGAGGTCGAGTCCGGCCGCCTCGAACATGCGCGACTGCCACCCCTCGGCGGTGAAGCCCGGGACCTTGATGGCGCCCTCGCGGAGAGACTTCGCGTCGTCGTAGAGCTGCGCGACGTCGATGTCGTGGACGGCCCCCATGCCCTCGCAGCGCGGGCACATCCCGCCGAGGCGCGTGTACTCGCGCTTCTCGGTCTTGCCGCCGCCCTTGTCGACCGTGATCGCGCCGACGCCGCGCACCGACGGGACGTTGAACGAGAACGCGTTCGCGGGGCCGATGCTCGGCCTCCCGAGGCGGCTGAAGAGCGTGCGGAGCATCGCGTTGGCGTCGGTGGCTGTGCCCACGGTCGAGCGCGCGTTGGCGCCCATGCGCTCCTGATCGACGATGATCGCGGTGGTGAGGCCCTCGAGGGCGTCGACGTCGGGGCGACCGAGCGAGGGCATGAAGCCCTGCACGAAGGCGCTGTAGGTCTCGTTGATGAGCCGCTGCGACTCCGCGGCGAGCGTGCCGAACACGAGCGACGACTTGCCTGAGCCCGACACGCCCGTGAACACCGTCAGCCGACGCTTGGGGATCTCGATGGAGACGCTCTTGAGGTTGTTCTCCCGCGCGCCCTTCACGCGGATGAGGTCGTGGGCGTCGGCGGGGTGAGCGGCGCTGCGATTCATACCGACGCGGTGTCGTCGGGCCGCGCGCTGGCGTCAAGTTGAGGGCTCAGAGCGTGAAGCCGGCGCCTGCGTAGCACTACTGTCCCAGATTGATGTGGGTGGAGTACCGAGCAGGAACCGGCGGCCGTAAGGACGCCGGGGTGTCGTGTTGAGATCGCCCCCGGCGTCGTTACCGCCGCCGGTCCTTTGACTCGATCGAGACTCGCAAACAACTGGCGGCTGTGAGGACGCCGGGGCGTCGCGCTGAGATCGCTCCCGGCGTCGTGACCGCCGTCGGCTCTTCGGGGCGACTTGGTTATGACGGTCTCAGCGCACGGTGACCCAGGAGACGAGCACGTCGGCGTCGGGCGAGCTCCCCTGACGGCTCGGGAACGCATCGCGAAGCGACGCGGTGTCGGGCGAGGGCACCCAGCGCCCGAGCGTCGCGGCGTCGCGCGCGGAGCCCATCGCCACGGGGGAGGCCGTCGCGCTCCCCATCGTCGGCATGACGCTGTAGTTCTGGGTGTTCTCCATCCCGACGGG
>JBPOHC010000894.1:0-36690 GCA_052035985.1 Myxococcota bacterium
CACTTCCCCGACTCGCTCCCCTCCATTCGTCTGCGCCTCGCACTCGCTCTGCTCCAGAGGCTCGCGCACACATGCCCGGCATGTCGCAGGCCCTTCGTGTCGTCGCCGAGCCATGCCGCGGAATCGAGGTCTGCGACCGCAAACGCGCCCTCGTTGCCATCAACCACAAGTCCCCCGCAGTAGTGATAGCCTCCGTCTCGGAGATAGATCAGTCCGTCTCGGAGGTGGATCATCCTATCTCGGAGATAGGTTGATATGTCCCCGCGATAGACACGGCATCTTTCGGCGATGATTTTCTCTGTCTCGGAGGTGAGGCGATCACTTGCTGTGACGGTCGAATCCGGACGCTCGGAGTGGTTGGTCCCTCTCCGTGAGAGAGTGGGTGCGTTCCGCTCCACGTCGCCAAGGCGATTCCCTTCGCTTCCCGTCGCTCGCGCTCCGGGTCTCCACGCTCTCGGGGTGGGCCTTTGCGATCGTCCCCCTCGTGGACCTCCTTTCGGATCGAATCGTCGCCGTCGCCCCGCACGTGGCCCGGAGCCATTGCGGCCCGTCGGCCGTGCCCTGCGTCGGATGGCCCTTGCGTCGCCGCGCGCCTTTACCCATCGTCGCCCGCAAATGGCACCCGCGACCGCCCCCCTCGCAGCGAAGCTCCCCCCGCGCGGCGAGTACATCTCCGACGACGACATCTTCGGGCGCTTCGTCGACTACGTCACCGCGAAGAACCTCTCGCTCTACCCCGCGCAGGAAGACGCGCTCCTCGAGATCCTCGCGGGGCGCAACGTCATCCTCAACACCCCCACCGGGTCGGGCAAGAGCCTCGTCGCCACGGCGATGATCTTCAAGTCGATGTGCGAGGGCAAGCGCGCGGTCTACACCTGCCCCATCAAGGCCCTCGTGAACGAGAAGTTCTTCGCCCTCTGCGAAGACTTCGGACCCGACAACGTGGGGATGCTCACGGGCGACGCCGCCATCAACCGCGACGCGCCCATCCTGTGCTGCACCGCCGAGATCCTCTCGAACATGTGCCTGCGCCAGGGGCACTGGGCGCCCGTCGACTACGTGGTCATCGACGAGTTCCACTACTACTCCGACAAGGAGCGCGGGGTCGCGTGGCAGATCCCGCTGCTCGTGCTGTCGAGCGGCACCTTTCTGCTCATGTCTGCCACCTTCGGCAACACCGCGTTCTTCGAAGCCGAACTCACGAAGCTCACGGGTCGAAGCACCGCCGTCGTGCGCTCGACGAAGCGTCCCGTTCCGCTCGACTTCGAGTACCGCGAGACGCCGCTGCACGAGACCGTGGCCGACCTCGTGAAGCACTTTCGCCACCCCGTCTACATCGTGAACTTCACGCAGCGCTCTGCGGCCGAAGAGGCCCAGAACCTCATGAGCGTCGACTTCTGCACGAAGGAAGAGAAGAAGGCCATCCACGAGGCCCTGCGCGACGTCACCTTCGATAGCCCCTACGGCAAGGAGGTGCAGCGCTACGTGCGCCACGGCATCGGCCTGCACCACGCGGGGCTCCTGCCCAAGTACCGCTTGCTGGTCGAGCGTCTCGCGCAGCAGGGGCACCTCAAGATCATCTGCGGCACCGACACGCTCGGCGTCGGCGTGAACATCCCCATCCGCACGGTGCTCTTCACCAAGCTCTGCAAGTTCGACGGAGAGAAGACCGCCATTCTCTCGGTGCGAGACTTTCAGCAGATCGCGGGGCGCGCAGGACGCAAGGGCTTCGACGATCAGGGCTGGGTCGTGGGTCAGGCGCCCGAGCACGTCATCGAGAACCTCGCGCTCGAGAAGAAGGCCGCGGGTGACCCCGTGAAGCTCCGTCGCATCGTGCGGCGAAAGCCCCCCGAGCGCGGCTACGTGCACTGGGACAAGAGCACCTTCGACCGGCTGACTACCTCGCTGCCCGAGCCCCTCGTGTCGCGCTTCAAGGTCACGCACTCGATGGTGCTCAGCGTCATTCAGCGCGAGGGCCGGCTGCGCGACGGATGCCGCGGGCTCGCGCGCATCGTCAGGGCGTCGCACGGAACGCCCGTCGAGCGGAGGCGCCACGGTCAGCACGCGTGGACGCTCTTCAAGTCGCTCGTGGGCGCGGGCGTCGTGCGCAAGGTGCCGCGCGACGATGGCCGCGGCGAGCGCTTCGAAGTGAACGCGGAGCTTCAGGTCGACTTCTCGCTGCACAACACGCTCGCGCTGTGGCTCCTCGACACGCTGCCGAGGCTCGACCCCGAGTCGCCCGACCACGCGCTCGACGTGCTCACGATGGTGGAGTGCACCGTCGAGAACCCCGACGTGATCCTTCAGAAGCAGCTCGATCGCATCAAGACCGAGGCGATGGCCGAGATGAAGGCGCAGGGCGTCGAGTTCGAGAAGCGCATCGAGGCCCTCGAAAAGCTCGAGTACCCGAAGCCCCACCGCGAATTCGTGTACGCGACCTTCAACGACTTCGCGCAGAAGCACCCGTGGGTGGGCGAAGAGAACATCCGCCCCAAGAGCGTCGCGCGAGAGATGTTCGAGACCTACTCGACCTTCGCGGACTACATCAAGGAGTACGGCCTCGAGCGCTCCGAGGGCGTGCTGCTCCGATACCTCTCCGACGTGTACAAGTTCGTCGTGCAGAGCGTCCCCATCAGCGTGAGGACGCCCGAGGTGTACGAGGTCATCAACTACTTCCGCACGCTCGTGCGCGACGTCGACTCGTCGCTCGTCGACGAGTGGGAGGCCCTGCACACCGACCCCGACGACGAGTTCGTCGACGTCACCACGAAGAAGAAGGCCGCCGACGAGCCGCCGCCTCCGAAGGACATCACCGCCAACGAGCGGGCCTTCGTCGCTGCGATCAGGCGCGCCATGTACTCGTTCCTCAAGGCCATCGCGAACCGCGACTGGGCCACGGCGGCGAGGCTCGTCGATCACCGCGAGGGCGAAGACCCGTGGACGCCCGCGCACATCGAAGACGCGATGATCCCGTTCTACGAGGAGCACGCCACGCTGCGCGTCGATCACCCCGCGCGCTCGCCCAAGAACACGCTCGTCGATCACAACCCCGACGGCACCTGGCGCATCCGGCAGGTCATGGTCGACGCCGAGGAGCACAACGACTGGGTCGTCGAGGCCACCGTCGACCTCGACCTCTCGCGCGTGAAAGATCGCGCGGTGATCCACCTCGACCGCATCGGGACGTGAACGCCTCTCGCGCGCTCGCCTCAAGACTCGCCCCCGCCGCGCTCGTCTCCCTCGGGGTGGCGTTGCGGCTTCGCGTCCTCTCGATCGAGCGCATCGCCGACGACTGGTATCAGCGCTCGATGGTCGAGGGGACATATCCCGTCCATCGCGCGCCGTGGGACCTCTACGACTTCATTCGCGCGACGCCCGCGGAACACGGCGCGCTCCTCGACCGCGGGACCTTCCCCTGGTGGATGGGGGCGGAGCTTCACATCGCGGCGTGGCGTCCGCTCGCGAGCCTCACGCTCTCGCTCGATCACGCGCTCTTCGGCAGCGGAACGGTGGGTCCGCACGCGCACTCGCTCGCGTGGCTCGCGGCGCTCCTCACTGCTGCGTGGTGGTGGATGCGCGCGGTGCTCCCTCGGGGCTACGCGCTCGTGGCGCTCGCGCTGCTCTCGGTGAGCGCGTCGCTCACGGTGCCGACGGCGTGGCTCGCCAACCGCCCGTCGCTGCTCTCGGGCGTCTTCGGGATGCTCGCGATGGGCGTGATGGCCCGCCGCGAAGTACCTTCTTTCAAGCGTGATGCGGGTGTTGCGGGGCTCACCTTCGCGTCGGTGATGTCGGGCGAGTACGGCGTCGCCTTCGCGGGCTGCGCGGTCGCGTACGAGCTCGTCGCGGGCGTGGGTTCGTTTGGCGCGCGCGTGCGGGCCTCGCTCGCGGTGCTCGCCTCGTGCGGGTTGTACCTCGCCACGTGGAAGGCGCTCGGTCACGGAGTCGAGGGGACCATGACGTACCTCGATCCGCTGTCGCATCCGGGGGCGTGGCTGCGCGCGGCGGCGTTGCGGTTTCCGGCGCTCCTCGGCGAGCTGGTGACCACGCGGCCCATCGCGCTGTCGCTCGCGAGCCCGCAGGCGATGTCGCAGACGCTCGTCGCGCTGGCGTTGGTGGCGGGGGTTGGGGTCGTGGTGACGCGTCGCGCGGAGTCAGCCCTTCGTCGTGTCGCGCTCGGACTCACGGTGGCAACCCTCGCGGCGATGATCCCGGTGCTCTCCGCGCCGCCGATGGAGCGGCTCCTGCTCGCGGCCGCACCTGCGTTCGCTGCGCTCGTCGGGGCGCTGGTCGCGTGCGCGTGGAGCCCTGTGGCACAAGCCCGTCGCGCGCTTTCGAAGGCGCTCGCGGCGGTTGTTGTTGTGGGCGTCGCGGTGCAGCTCGTGGTGCCTGCGACGCGCTCGTGGGCGGGGCTTCACTCCGCGGCGTGGTGGCGTGTCGACGATGTGGCGTTTCGCACGCTTCCGGGTGTGGATGCGTGCCACACGGCCGATCAGGATCACGTGCTCCTCGCGGCGGGGAGCTTTGGGGTGCTTCACGTGCTTCCGCTGCTCTGGCAGGGACGCGGCTGCGTGCAGCCGAGGACGTGGCGCGTGCTCTCGGTGCCTTCGGGCGCCTCCGTCGCCCTGCGTTCGGGCGATCGGGCGCTGACGATGTTCACGCCCGGGGGGGCGCTCCTCGGCGACGTGGCGAGGCTCTGGCATCCGGACCAGTTTCGCGAGGGAGACACGGCCCGCGCGCAGGGCTTCGAAGCGCGCGTGGTCACGGTCGCCGACGGTGCGCCCACGCGGGTCCGCTACGCGTTCGATCGCTCGCTCGACGATCCGAGGGTGGTGCTCTGGATGTCCGTCGCCGGCGGATACGAGCAGGTGAGGGCGCCGCCCGTGAACGCAGGGAGGCTCGTGCCGCGACCGTTCGGCGTCCCCGAGTGAGCGGTGGAACGCGCGGCGTCGCCTCGACAGAGACGCTCGAACCGCGCACGATCGAGGCACTTCTGCTGTGGCCGCGGGCTCCGAGGAGGAGGCACCTGTCATGGGAGACGAGAACCGAGCGCGGTACGCGTGGCGTGATCTGCTGGGGCTGCCTTCGCTCCTGAGCCTCTCTCGCGTTCCCCTCGCGGTGGCCTTCGTGGTCTTCGTGCGGCGTCCGTTCGTGGCCCTCGGGCTGCTCGCGGTGGCGGGCGTCACCGACCTCCTCGACGGCTGGATCGCGCGCCGTTGGAACCAGTGCACCGCCACAGGGGCGCTCGTCGACGGGGCGTCGGACAAGCTGCTGGTGCTGCTCGTCGCGGGCTCGCTCTGGCGCGAGGGGATGCTCTCGTCCGCGGAGACCCTCATGCTCGGGATGCGCGACGTCGGCGAGCTCGTCATCACCGCGTGGATCGCGCTCCAGAAGGACGATCACGCGCTCCACGAGGAGCAGCGCGCCAACGCGCTCGGCAAGCTCACCACGCTGGTGCAGTTCGCCGTGGTGGTCGCCGCGCTGCTGCGATGGCGGCACTTCGAACTCGCCGTGGTGACCGCGGCGCTCGGCGCGATGGCCGCCGTCAGCTACGCCCGACGCGCGCGCTGAGCTGCGAATACGGCCTATCGCGCGGAGCTCCCCATGCGTTACGCTCTGGAGCTCCAGAGCAGAACACGGATGGACCCCGACGCACTCCTCACGCGCGTGCTCTCGCTCGGCGTCGCCCTCGACGACGCGATCGAGCAGGCGCTGCCCCTCGACGAAGACGACGTCTACGCGCTCGTCGGGCTCGTGATGGAGCTCGACGTGTGGCTCTCCGAGGGCCGCCGACTGCCGAGGCGGTGGGACGTCGCGCGCGAGGTCGAGGCGAAGCCGCTGCTGCTCACGAGCGAGTCCGCGAGCAACGATGTGACCCCGCGCAAGCGCCGCTCGCTCGTGCGAAACCGTCGTCCGCGCGAGGCGAGCGCGCAGCTCACCTTCGCGTTCTGAGCGGTCTCAGCCTCGTCGGCTCGCGTCGAGCGACCCGCGCCCGTAGCCCCACTGGAGGAAGGCCTTCGCCGCGCGCGACCGGTACCACGCGCGGTCGATGGCGAAGCGCATCGCGTCTTGAATCACCCCACGCACCGTGGCCGCCGCGTCGATCTCGCGCAGCGCGCGGAGCCGGTAGCGTCGCACCGCGTCGTCGTCGAGCGCGCCGCGCCGCAGCGCCTCGATGGTGACCTCGGCGGCGATCACGCCGGAGCGGAGGGCCTGCCAGATTCCCTCACCGCTTAGCGGGTCGACGTGGCGGCCTGCGTCGCCGACGGCGAGCAGACCGGGGACTCCGCCTGCGACGCGAGGGTCGCTCAGAGGTAGCTGCCACGTTCGAATGGAGCCCACGCGCTCGTGCTTCGCGAAGCGGTCGGCGTGGCGCGCGAAGAAGCCTTCGAGCGCCTTCGAGAGCGACACGTGCGTCTCGCCGTACGCGTCGATGCGCTGATACACGCCGACGTTCCGAACGCCCTCCACCGAAGGGAAGATCCACCCGTAGCCGCAGGGCAGCTCGCGCTCGAAGAAGTGCTCGTTGCAGTCGTCGGGCGTCGGGCCGGGAACGCCCTTCACATACGCCGTCGCCGACACCGCGAGGAACCTCCCGCGGGGCTTCGGCGCGTCGACGAGCGACCACGCGATGGAGCCCGGTCCGTCGGCGGCGATCACCGCGCGCGCGGAGAACGTTGACGTTGCGTCGCGGACGCCCGTCACGCGGCCCCTGTCTCGCACGGCCTCGCGGACGTTCACGCCCTCGCGCACCGTCGCGCCCGAGCGTTTGAGCGCGTCGACGAGCAGCGCGTCGAGCTGCGTGCGCCCCATGATGAGCCCGGCGTGAGCGTGGTCGTCGCGCGTCACCTCGGCGCCGTCAGGAAAGACCACGCGTGATCGCCGAAACGAGGCGCTCGGGGCGCTGTCGAGGTCGGCGCCGAGCGCGCGCGCCGTGTCGACCGCGCGGCTCGAGAGCGCATCACCGCAGGTCTTCGGTCGCGGAAAGCGCGCCCTGTCGAGCACCGTCACGCGGAGCCCTGCGCGCGCGAGCGTCACCCCGGCGGCGCAGCCTGCGGGGCCCGCTCCAACGACCACCACGTCGGCGCTGTCGTCGGCGCTCACGTCAGGCGCGGATCGCGGTGGTGAACGTGATCGTCGCGCTCTTCTCGAGCATCTTCGCGACGGAGCAGTACTTCTCCATCGAGAGCTTCACGGCGCGTTCAAACTTGTGCGGATCGATCGCGCCCGAGGCTTCGAAGTGCAGCGCGATGTCGGTGTACACCGCGGGAACGGCGTCGGCGCGCGTGCCCTTCACGGTCACCACGAGGTCTCCGAGCGGCTCGCGCTGCTGCTTCTCGAGGATGTGAATCACGTCGAGCGCGCTGCACCCCGCGAGGCCCATCAACACCATCTGCATCGGGCGCACGCCCTCGCCCTGGCCGCCGAGGTCGGGCGGGCCGTCGATCATGCACTTCTGCCCGTCTTCGTTGGTGGCTTCGAAGAGTGCTCCGCGCACGCGGCCGATCTTCACCTCGACGGTCTTCGCTCCGCTCATCTCGACTCAGCCCTTCGCGCCGAACAGACCCGACGACAGGTACCGGTCGCCGCGGTCACAGAGGATCACCACGATCACGCCCGCCGTGAGCTCCTTCGCGATCTGGAGCGCCGCCCACGTCGCGCCGCCGGAGCTCACGCCGACGAAGACCCCCGCGTCGAGCGCGAGGCTGCGCATCGTGTCTTCAGCATCGCGCTGCGCCACATCGACGATCCGGTCGACGCGCGAGGCATCGAAGATCTTCGGGAGGTACTCCTTGGGCCACCGCCGGATGCCTGGGATCTTCGATCCGTCGGTGGGCTGGCACCCCACGATCTGCACCGCGGGGTTCTGGCCCTTGAGGTATCGCGAGCAGCCCATGATCGTGCCCGTGGTGCCCATCGACGACACGAAGTGGGTGATCGCGCCGCCCGTGTCGCGCCAGATCTCGGGGCCGGTGCTCTCGACGTGCGCGGTCCAGTTGTCGGGGTTCGAGAACTGGTCGAGCATCACATAGCCGCCTTCGGCGACGCGAGCGCGCGCGTAGTCGATGCAGCCCTCCATGCCGCCCGTGGCCGACGTGAGGATCACGCGGGCGCCGAAGGCTTCCATGGTCTGCACGCGCTCGGCGGTGGAGTTCTCGGGCATCACGAGGTCGATCTCGACGCCGTAGGCGCGGGCCATCATCGCGAGCGCGATGCCGGTGTTGCCGCTCGTGGGCTCGATGAGTCGCGTGCCGGGCGGGATCGCGCCGCGCGCCACGGCGTTGCGGATCATCCACTTGGCGGGGCGGTCTTTCACGCTGCCCGCGGGGTTGTTGCCTTCGAGCTTGCCGAAGAGCTTGACGCCCTCGCGTCCGACGAGGGCCGAGAGGTCGACGAGGGGGGTGTTTCCGATGAGGTCGGCGATGTTCATGGGCGGTATTGCTGGAGCGTCTCGACCAGATCTTCAGGCAGCGAGAGCGTCGCGTCGACTCCCTCTCTGCGCGCGTAGAACCCTGCGCCTTCGCCCGACCCGAAGCGGTCTCCGACGACGACGCGGAGGGTCTGTTGCCCCGCGTCTCCGTCGCCCGAGAACTCGAGGGTCATGGTGGGCGTCGCGAAGCGCGCCTCGGGCGGCGGAGGGCCGTACCCGAACACGCGCACCGCCGTGACGCTCGCGAGGCGGTTGAGCAGCGCATCGACGCGTGCGGCGTCTGCGGTGGCCCCGGCCTCGGTGCGCCACTCGTCGCCGCTGCGCGTGAGGGTGACGCGTGAGGGCGTGACGCCGCCGGTGGCGATGGTGAAGCGCGTGACGGCCTCTCGCACGATGCGAAGCGCGCCGCGGTCGACGTGCGGATTGCTCGCCTGCTCATACAGCGCACGGGGAACGACAAAAACACCGCCCTGACCTACGATCGTCGCGTAGACGCCGCCGCCCGCCGCGCTCGCGCCGAAGGCGAGCGTGTAGCTGCGCACGGGAGCCGCGCCGTCGGTGCCTCCGTCAGCGCTCGCGAGGGGACCTTCGAAGCGGGCCACGACGCGTGCGCGAGGCTGCGCGAGGCCGAACTCGGGTCGCGCGGTCGACGACACCCAGCGGTCCGCGGTGAGCGTCGCGATGCCGTGCACGAGATCACTCGTGAGGGCGGGATCAGCGGCGAGCTCGATGGGGCGCGTGAGGCGCATCGCGCCGTCGATGCGGGCGAGCTCCTCGTGCAGCGGCGCCGCGTCGACGACCATCGCGCGGAGCTGATCGTCGGTCTCTTCGAGCACCGTGCGCGACCTGAAGCGGATGGGCTCCACGCGCAGCGTCTCGGCGGCCGAGGGGGCGAGCTGCATCACCGCGGTCTCGTCATCGCGCGTCGCGTAGAGGCCCTGCGCGTCGACGGTGCCGACGTGGATGCGCTCGACGCCTTCGACGCCCGTGCGCTTCACCTCGAGCGTGAGCTGCGCGGGGGCGAGGCCGTGCGTCGCGCGCTGATCGCCGTCGAGGCGCGCGGCGGTCGAGAGGTCGTGAAGGAGCGTGAGCCACGACTCCACGGCCTCGGCGTCGACGGTGTAGGGCGAGTTGTCGGCCCGCCACGCGCTTCCCTCGCGACGGATCACAAGGTCGGCGCCCGCGGTTCCGGCGCCCTTCACGCGAACCTCGGAGATCTCGTCGGTGCGCGCCGCGAGCAGGTGATCGTCGCGAAAGCCCTCGGGCGGTGCGCGGAATCCTTCAGAGAAAGACCTCCCCACGCAAACGACGGTGCCGGTGCCTTCGCGCACGGCGGTGAACTCGTCGTCGTGGCCGGGGCACGCGCCTCCGACGAGCATCACCACGGGCTCTGCGCCCGAGGCCCTGCGAATGTCGATGCGGAGCGTCGGGTGGTCGAGGCCGTGACGCGCGAGCGTGGCCGCGTCGGCGTCATCGGCGAGCACGCGCGTCGCGCGGAGGTCGCGCATCTCAGAGGTGACGGCCTCGACGGCGCTGCGAGAGGCGCGTCCGATGGCGGGCGTGGTCATCGTCCACACGGGGCCGGTGTGTTCGAGCACGCGGCGCTGACCGTCGACGGTGAACTCGATGCGGGCGAGGCGGTCGACGTCGATCTCGGCGATGCGTCGATCGCGGAACTCCACGGCGGCGCGGTCGAAGGGCTGACCGAAGCTCCTGGGCAGCACGAGCGCCCTCGCGGTCGCGTCGCGCGAGCCCGTGAGCGCAGAGGCTTCGACGTAGACGGCGTCCTCTTGATCGACGGAGCCGCCGAGGGAGAAGCGCGCGGTGACCTCGGCGCCCTCGTGCACGATGACGCGGGCGCGGGGGCGATCGAGGCCGAAGCGCTGACGTGACGCGCCGTCGAGGTCGCCGAGCGCGCGCTGTGACTCCGCGCCTTCGATCTCCGAGAGGAGGCGCTCGGCCTCGATGAGGTCCGCGGGGCGGCGGTGTCCGTTGGAGACGACGAACCACGCGTCGCGCTCGTGCACGAGTTCGAAATGACCGCTCGTGTGCTCGACCTCGATGCGGTCGACGCGCTCCCTGTGGAACGCGCGAAACACGTTCTGGCGCCGCGCTTCGAGCTCGTCGGTCGTCGCGTGGAGGCGGTCGTACCAGATGAATCCCGCGCCCGCGACGACGAGGCCCGCGAGCGTGAGCGCGGTGGTGTAACGCGTGACGCCGGTGCGCCTCATGACGACCTCCGCGAGCGCCACACGGCCACGCCGACGAGCGCCGCAGCCAGCGGAACGAGCAGGATCACATAGAGCCCGATCTGGAGCAGGTCGCGCGGACTCACCAGCAGCGCGGCGCGCGAGATGGGCTTCGAAGGGATGTTCACGAGCTCGCGGCGCGCGGTGATCCAGCCCGCGACGGCCTCGGCGAAGACGGCGTTCGAGAAGGTCGCGCGCGCCGCGGGCGAGAAGTACCCGTCTTCGAGCATGAGCGACGTGCCCACCACCACGAGCCTGCCCGCGGGCGCACCCGGCGTGCGGGGCGTGGCGCCGGGGACCTCGCCCGCCATCGCGAGGTGAACGGGCCCTTGAACGTCCGCCGCGTCCTTCTCGGGGCCGCGCTGACCGAGGTCTCGGATGCTCGTCTCGCCCCACGCCTGCGTCGACGATTGGAGCAGCGACGAGGGCGTCGCGTCGGTGCCTTCGGCCCTCACCACGGGCCGCACGAGCTCGACCATCATCGTCGAGCCGCGAAGCTCGCGCGTGATCTCGTGGTCGTTCCAGGTGTCGGCGCGGAACTGTCCGTGGGCGTTCTCTCGCACGAGGTGATCGGGGTCGACCTCGACGGTCGCCGCCGCGGGGAGCGACATGCCCGCGAGCCTCACGACCCGTTCGAGTCCCGTCGGCGCGACCTGTCCTTCGAGCACCACGAGGTCGATGAAGAGCGCCACGTTTCCGCCCGCGCGGAGGTAGCGCTCGATGGCCTGCGCGTCTTCGTCAGACCAGGCGCGCTGCGGCCCCGCGATGATGAGCGCGTCGCAGTCTGCGGGCACCCCGTTGCGCCCGTGGACCTCGACCTCGCGCACCTGAAAGTTGTGATGGCGGAGGTCTTCGGCGAAGCCCGCGCCGCCGCGATCGCCCTGCGCCATGGGCATTTCGGCGTGTCCCTGCGAGAAGCAGAGCCGCGTGGCCTCGGCGCGGTCGACGTGCAGGAGCGCCTCGCTCACGGACCGCTCGACGGTGATCTGCGCGTTGAGCACGCGAGAGAGCCCCTGCTCGTCGCCGGGGTCCTGCGCGCCGAGCTCGCGGAGCGTCTCGCGCGCGACCTCCCAGTGGCGGGTGCCCTGCGACGCGAGGATTCCCGCGCTGGCGATGGTGCGATCGCCCTCGCGGTTCTGGAGGAGCTGGAGGTGGAAGCGCTGCGCGAGCCCGATGAGCAGGTCGCGCTGCCGGTCGGGGTCGATGTAGTGCACGACGAGCCTGCGCGACTCGGCGGCGTAACGCTCTGCGAGCTCCGAGACCTCGGCGTAGTGCTCCTCGTCGCGCGTGAGGAGCACGAAGAGCTCGGTGGGCGCGTGGAGCCCGCGCGCGATCTCCTTGGAGCGAGACGAGAGCGTGAAGCGCTGCGCGCTGGTCATGTCCCAGCGGGTGTAGTGGCGCGCCGCGATGTAGTTCGCCTCACCGAAGAGGATCAGCGAGAGCAGCACCACCGCGGGGCCGCGCAGGAACCAGTCGAGCCGCGACGTCACGAAGGGCGGGGGCGGGGGCTTCGGGAGCTCGCTCATCTACGCCTCCCTGCGCGCGGCGAGGGCGCGGACGGTGAGCGAGAGGGCGAGCACGGTGACCGAGCCGTAATAGACCACCTGACGGCTGTCGAGCGTGCCGACGGCGAAGTGCTCCATGTGCTCCCAGAGGTTCACGTACGAGAAGAAGCGGAGCTGAGACTCCTCGGTGAAGAGGTAGCGCCCGAGGCCGAGCGCGAACATCGCGCCGCCGATGACCCCGAACGAGGCCACGAAGGCCATCACCTGCGAGCTCGCCAGCGCAGACGCGAGGAGCCCGATGGCGACGAAGGCGCTGCCCACCATCGTGACGCCCGCGTAGGCCGCCGAGAGCGCGCCCCAGTCGACGGGCCCGTAGCGCCGCACGACGAGGGAGTAGAGCACCGTGGGGAGCCACAGCGAGATGTAGAGCGTCATCGAGCCCGCGTACTTGCCGAGCACCACGGCGGTGTCGGTGACGGGCGCGGTGAGCAGGGTCTCGGCGGTGCGAGAGCGCCACTCCTCGGCGAAGGCGCGCATGGTCGTCGCGGGGCAGAAGATCATCAGGGTGAGCACCGAGAGGATCGTGCTGCCGAAGAAGAGCTGCAGCGGACCGCGCGTGCCCGACAGCGACGGGTTCGACGCGACGAGGTCCATGAAGAAGTAGAAGACCACGCCGTTGAAGAGGAGGAACGACACCATCACGGCGAAGGCGAGGGGCGAGCAGAAGGTGCCGATGAGCTCGCGCTTGTAGATGGCCCAGGCGGCTCTCACGCTGCGTCCTCCTCTCGTGGCTTCGGGGCGTCGGTGGGCGCATCGGTCGCGCGCGTCGTGAGCTCGTGAAAGACGTTCTCGAGGCTGCGCCCCTTCGGCGTCACCTCGCGCACGCCGAGGTGGGCGCCCACGCATCGCGCGACGACGGCTTCGATCACGTCTCCATCGGTGGGCACGCGCACGTCGACGTGGGCGAGCGCGTCGGTCATCACGGCGCGCAGCACCTCGACGCCTTCGATCGCGCCGAGCGCTTCCTTCGCGGCGGCGAGCGGGTCGGTCGTCCACGCGTCACGTCGATCGGCCCTGGGCGAGAGCGTGAGAGACACCTCACGGGCGCCGCCTTCGAGCTCCGCGCGCACGACCTCGATGGGCCCCGTGGCGGCGATGCGGCCCTTGTGAATGATGATCACGTTCGAGCACACGGCCTCGACCTCCGAGAGGATGTGCGTCGAGAGGAAGATCGTGTGGTCCTTGCCGAGCGCGCGGATCACCTCGCGGAATCGCAGGATCTGGTTGGGGTCGAGCCCCTCGGTGGGCTCATCGAGGATGAGCAGCGGCGCGGAGGACACCACGGCGTCGGCGAGCCCCACGCGCTGCTTGTAGCCCTTCGAGAGCTCTCCGATGAGGCGGCGCGAGACGTCGGTGATGTCGGCGAGCTCGAGGGCGCGGGCGACGGCCTTCTTGCGATCGGCGACGCCCTTCAGCTCCGCACGGAAACGCAGATACTCGTCAACCCGCATCTCGGGGTACACGGGGAAGCTCTCGGGCATGTACCCGATGAGCCGTCGCGCTTCGAGGCTGGCCTCGACGACGTCGAAGCCGCCGATGCGGGCTGTGCCCGAAGTGGGCGGGAGAAAGCCCGCGAGGACCTTGAGCGTGGTGCTCTTGCCCGCGCCGTTGGGGCCGAGAAAACCCACGATCTGTCCTCTTGGGACCGAGAACGTGAGGCTGTCTACGGCGGTGCGCGCGCCGAAGCGGCGGGTGAGCTGGTCGACGTCGATCACGGAAGGGACCACGGGCTCTATCGAGAAGTGCCCCCCCGGTCAAGGAGCGCTTCTCAGCCACGCGCGCGGGAAAATGAGCCGGAAAGTGGCGGGTGAGGGCCCCGCCGCGCGACCCCTCGACGCATGGCGTACATGACCATCGTGCTGGTGCTGGGGCTCATCGGCTCTGACCTCCTGGGCGTCGTGGAGCGGATGAAGCAGCGGTGACGACCTGTGCAACGCGCGGCCGCGGATTCGAAGTCGTGAATCGTGAATGTCGAGGAGGGGGCTCCGCACCGGATGGGGTCAGAGCGTCGTCGGCTGGTGAACAGCCGCGGCTCCAACGGCAACCACAATGGTCATGGTATCGTCGAACGCCCCGCCGATGGGCATCTTCGTGAGCGCAGACGACGACGCGATCCCTCCGTACGTGAATCGCGCTCGCAGCGGCGACGCGAGGGCGTTTCAGGAGCTCTACCGAAACCACAGGCGTGACGTGGCGCGGCTGGTAGCGAGGCTCCTCGGGCCCCGCACCGACGCCGAGGACGTCATTCAGGAGGTGTTCATCCAGGTGTTCCGCTCGCTCGTGAGCTTTCGCGGCGAGTCGCGCTTCACCACATGGCTGCACCGCGTGACGGTGAACGTGACCCTCATGCACATCCGCGCGGCGCGTAGCCGCCCGCAGCTCGGCAACGAGCTCGTGCACGAGCCCGCGGCCCCCGACGATCACTCCCCCGTCGAAGGCGCCGCGCGCAACGAACGACTCCGCGCGCTCTACAAGATCCTCGACACCCTCACGGATAAGAAGCGGGCTGTGTTCATCCTTCACGACCTCGAAGGCACCCCCGCAGGCCAGATCGCCACCATGCTCGAAATCCCCGTACTCACCGTGCGCACGAGGCTCTTCTACGCGCGCAAGGAGGTCTACGCGGCCATGGCAGGCGACCCAACACTCGAACCCATCGCCCGTGAACTCCAGGGCGCCGAGGCTTCGGGAGGCGATGCGCTGTGAACCACCCTCTCCCTGAAGAACTGTTCGACGCCGCGCAGGAGAACAACCGCGCCGCGTTCGCCGCGCACCTCGACGCATGCGCCGAGTGCCGCACGGCCTTCGAGCGACTCCGCGCGGGCGCCGCGCTCCTCGATGAAGCCGCCGAAGACGTACCCGTCGACGACTTCGACTGGAGCCGTATCGACGCGGCCGTGAACGCCGAAGCCGAGCGCGTCGCCGCGGGCATCCGCTCGGGTCAGATCCGCGCGCCCCGCCCGTGGAAGACCTATGCGATGGGCGGCCTCGCGCTCGCCGCCGCGGCCTCCGCGGTCGTGTACGTCAAGCGCGCGCAGCACGAGCAGAACCTCGAGCCTGTCGCGCATCACGAGACCGCGCCGCGACAGACTCCGCCCGCGGTCACGCCCTCGGCGCGCTTCGAAGGCGCGATGCTCCTCGCCGCAGGAGGCGCCACGCAGACGCTCCCCGGCGCGGAGTCCGTGCGTCTCTCTTCGGGCGCTCCGCTCCGTGAGGGAGCGCGCGTGGTGACCACGTCGACGGGTCGCGCGGTGTTCACCGTGCAGCCCTCGGTCTCGCTCGACGTTCGCGCCGACACCGACCTCACGCTCGCGACGCTCCGCGAAGGGGCCGCGACGATCACGCTCGCGCAGGGCGAGGTCGCGCTCGATCGCGAAGGTGACAACGGCGCTGTCTCCGTGCGCTCGGGTCGCTGGCAGGTGGGCCTCGATGGTGACGCGGTGGCGCGCGTCGACTCTCACGTGCTCCGCGTGGTGGTGCTCTCGGGGCGTGCCACGGTCGAAGCCGACGGCGTCTCTCGCATGCAGTACACCGGGCCCATCGTGCTCGAGCTGCCCGACGAGGGAGCCTCTCGCACCGCGCAGGGCGACGCCGTCGACGCGTCGCACCTCGACCTCTCGATGCTTCGTTCGAGCGGCACGGTGTGGGCGCTCCCCGCGATCGAACCCTCCGCGACGCTGAGCGTTCGGGGCAGGGGCGCGCTGCCTTCGATGCTCGAAGCGATCCGCGTGAGCGAGCCCGTGACGCTCCAGGCGCGCGTCGGTCACTCGCTGATGACGCTCGACGTGGGCACCGGGCGCGTCCTCGCGTGGCACGCCTCGACGGCCGTCGCGACGGCGCAGGCGCCCTCGACGCATCCCGCAGCGCAGCGCCCGAGCGCGATCCAATCGCCCGAAGTGCCCGCGCCTGCGATCGATGGCCGCGCGATGGCGGCGAACTCGAACCGCGCACTGAGCCGCCTCGCGCACTGCTTCGTCCGGTGCCGCGAGACCAACCAGTGCCCTGGCTTGCACGGCAACGTCGACATCGCGCTCGACGCCACGGGACGTCCCTCGCTCGAATCCCTCGACCCGAGCGCCAATGGTGCCCGCACCTGCGTCGAAGGCGAAATCTCGCACATGCAGCTCCTCCCCGTGGGAGCGCCTGCGACGCTTCGCATCCCGATTCGCTGACGAGAGACTCCGCTCAGCCGTTGAACGCGAGCGAGACGAAGTTCGAGAGCACGCTCGCGCCCTCGACCGCGTCGAGAATGCCGTCGTGGACGGTCGCCGGGCACGTGCCCTCGCTGCGCAACAGCTCGCCGCGCGCGAGCACGTAGCCGCGGAGAATGGGCGCGGTGATCTCGGGGTGAAACTGCACGCCCCACGCGTGGCGTCCGAGCTTGAACGACTGGCAGTCGTCTTTGTCGCTCGACGCGAGCACGCGCGCTTCGGGCGGCGGCGTGAGCACGGTGTCTCTGTGCGTGGCGTGGGCCCTGAACTGCGGCGGGAGACGCCGAAAGAGCGCGTCGTCGCGGCCGCGGTCGTTGAGGCGCACGGTGATGGTGCCCATCTCGCGGCCGCGGGGGTTGCGCGTCACGCGTCCGCCAAACGACTGCGCGAGGAGCTGGTGCCCGAAGCACACGCCGAGAAAGGGCAAGGCCCGGTCGTGGACGGCCTCCCGCACCAGCGCTTCGAGCGCGGGGATCCACGGGTGTGACTCGTAGACGGCGTGGGGAGAGCCCGTGACCACCACGGCGCCGACGCCGTCGAGCATGTGCGACGCGGCGGCCTCGACGCGGGGGTCGAGCACCGTGAAATCCACCGTGGGGTCGATGGCCTTGCGGAACCATCGAACGAAGCATCCGTGCGTCTGTGCGACCTCGGGCTCGGGGTCGCCGCAGCGCACGACGAGGCAGCGGCGAGGGGGAGCGCTCATCGTCGTGGTCACCATTCGGGTCGAGAATGTCGAACGCGGAACAGAACGCAACTTCCGTGCGGAGGCTCATGCGCCCGCGGCGCACATCGGGTAGAAGCGCCCCGTGCGCGCGCCCGCCCTCACGACCGCGGCCCTCGCGGCGAACCTCGTGTGCGAAGGCGCTTTCGCGCAGGAGAGGCCGCGCGACGCGGACGCCGCCACCGTGCGTATGCAGCGTGTCGAGCGCGACCGACGGCGTGTCGAATCCGACACGCGCTTCGCGACCTCTATTGATCTACGGGCGAGGGGAGCGCTCGCCGAGTCGGTCAGCGAGCTCCTCGACGAGGCCCCGGGGCTACACGTCCGTCGCATGGGCGACGGCTTCTCGCCGCAGTCGATCACGCTTCGTGGAGCGCCCGGCGCGCAGATCGTCGTGGCCCTCGACGGCGTGGTGCTCAACGACGCGGCCTCCGACGGCGTCGACCTCGCGCTGATCCCGCCTGCGATGCTCGAACGGGCCGATGTTCACCGCGGGTTCGCGCCGATGCGTCTCGGGGTGAGCGGCCTCGCGGGCGCCATCGAGTTGACGACGCGTCAACCCGACGACGGCGTCCGCGCGTGGGCCTCCGCGGGCTACGGCTCCTTCGGCGCGCGTCGGGGGTCGGTCGTCGCGAGCGTGAGAGGCAGCCGCGGTGAGGGCCTCGTGGCGCTCGGATACCGCGGCACGAACGGTGATTTCACGTTCTACGACGACGGCGCGTCACCGCGGCTCGGCGGCGTGATCCGCGATCGGCAGAACGCTGCGGCCGACGCGATCGACCTCCTCGCGCGGGCCTGCGCGTTGCGGTCAGACGGCTCGCGCGCGCTGTGTCTGATGGCGCTCACGGGGTGGCGCGATCGAGAGGTTCCAGGCCCCGGATCGAGTCAGGCAGACGGGCCCTACGCGACGCAGCGCAGGACCCTCGCGAGGCTCACAATCCCCTTCGCGCGCGGTGAGGTGTGGGCCGCGCTCGTGCAGCGCGACGACGTGTTCTGGAACACCGGCGCGACGACGCTCTACTACGACGGCGCCTACGTTGCCCGCTCCCACGGAGACATGGTCGAAGCGGGCGTCAACGCGAGGGTGCGCTCGGCGTGGTTCGCGATCGAGCCCGTGCTCCGCGTGAGGCACGAGGGCTACGCGGGCAACCGGCTGAGAGATGATGTTTCCGACGCGGCGAGAGAGAGCGGGCTCGCGGGCTACGAGGCCGAGGCGCGCTTCGCCCGCGTGCGCTTCACGCAGGCTTCGGGCGTGGAGCTCCTGCGTGATCGCGGTCCGGGCGGTGACGGATTTCGCGCGCCCTTCTCGGTGCGCGCGGGGCTCTCGTGGGCGCCGACGCCGTGGTTCGAACTGCGCGCGAACGGAGGTCACGCCCAGCGCGCGCCGACGCTCCCCGAGCTCTATGGCGACCGGGGATTCATTCGCGCGAACCCCGCGCTGCGCCCCGAGGCCGCATGGAACTTCGACCTCGGCGCGGTGCTCACCGCGTCGCGCGGGATCTTGCGAGCGCGCTTCGAACTCGCGGGCTACGTGCGCGAGGCGCGCGACATGATCGTGCTCGAGCGCGTGAACCGCAGCGCGTTTCAGCCCGCCAACCTCGCGAGCGCGCGGGTGCTCGGTCTCGAGGCGCACGGACGACTCGCATGGGGGCGCGCCGCCACGCTCACGGCCTCGTACGCGCTCATCGACGCGCGCAATCGAGACGAAGCCTCGGGGCTCGCGGGGTACCTCATTCCGGGCGTTCCGCGGCACGACCTCTATGTCGCGCTCGACGGCGTCGCGGAGCCTCGGAGCGTCGGTCAGCTCCGCGCGGGGGTGAGCCTCTCGTACGCGAGCGAAGCCTTTCTCGAGGACAGCAACACGGCGTCGGCAGTGATTCCCGCGAGGGCGCTCCTCGGGGCGACGGCGTCGTGGAGGCCCGCGTTCGCGTCGCGCGTGACGCTTGGTGTGACCGCGTCGAACCTGCTCGATCAGCGCACCGCGTTGATCACGCGCGGAGACGGCAGCGAGGGACGCATCGCCATCCAGGACTATTTTGGATACCCTCTGCCGGGCCGCTCGCTCTTCGTCTCGCTCACCGTCGCGAGCGGTCGTGACGCTCCATGAATCGCTCGCTCCGCGTCGCCCTCTGCGCGCTCGCGCTCTCGGCCTGCGACGACTCGCAAATCCCTTCGACGCAGGACTGCGCGGCCTTCGCGGGACCCTCGCTCCTCACGCGCGGCGCGCCCGCGAGCCTCGCCATCGTGGCCGTCTCACCGCGCTACGACGCGGGCCGACTGCGCGCGCTCTCGCTCTCGGACCTCTCCACGCGGCCGCTCGCCATCGAGGCCACGGGCGACACGGTGGTGCGCTCGATCGGTGACGCGCTCGCGCTGCTCCATCGCGCGATCGGCGAGCAGGACAACCTCACGCTCTATCAGCCTCGAACGGGCGCCGTGTGTCAGGTCGCGCTCGCCACCGACGAAGAGCTCCGCGCGTCTCGCTCGCGGCCCTACGCCAACGCGCATGACGCCGTCGCGATCGACGCGGGGCGCATCCTCGTGACGCGCCACTCGATGCCCTCGCTCGCCGTGGTCGACGTGGCTGCGGGGAGGGTGACCCGCACCATCGATCTCTCTCCGTGGCAGGGGAGCGCGCCGCTGCCGCACGCCGACGCCATCGCGCGGGTCGGCGACGAGCTCTGGGTCACGCTCGAACGCGACGACGACCCGACGAGGGAGCGCCCCACGCAGCGCGGTCTCATCGTTCGCATCGACGCGCGTACGCTCACGGTGACGGGCACCATCACGCTCAACCATCCGAACCCGGTGGGAGCGCTCGTCCCCTCGGCCGACGGGCGCGCGATGCTGGTGGCGACCGTGGGCTCGTACAACGACGTGAGCGACGGTGCGCTCGAGGCGATCACGATCGCGACGGGCGAGGTGACCGACGTGGTCCGTGAGTCCGACGCGGACATCCGCGGCAACCTCGACGCGTTCGCGGTGGTCGACGCGCGAAGGCTCGCGCTGCGGGTGACGGCGCAGCGCCAGGGGACCGCGGCCATCGATGACCTGCGCGTGCAGCTCATCGACCTCGAAGCGCGCTCGGCGCCGCCGAAGCTTCTTCTTCGAATGACCCAGTGGGGCGCCGCGGGGCCCGTGTTCGCGGGCGGTCGCGTCTTCGTGAGCGACCCGGGGATGGGCTTCTATCACGCGGGATCGGGGCTCCGCGTGTTCTCTCCCGAGGGGACGGAGGTCGGGCCCGTGCTCGCGATGGAGCCGGGGCTGATGCCCTACGACGTGCAACCGACGCGCTGACCTCCGCCGCGTGCACCGGACTCAAGTTCCGGCGCTCTCCGGCCGATTCAACGGGTTGGAATGCGACTCGTCCCGCACATCCTTTGGATCCTCGTCGCGGCCTTCGCCCCTGGCGTCGCCCGCGCACACTCGGAGCAGCTCCTCTCAACGGGGCAGGCCGTACGTTGGCATCGCCGCGCGGTCACCTTCGTCGTCGACCCCACAATGTTCGACCGGGGAACGCTGCGCGATCCGATGCGCATCGTCTCGCAGTCTGCGAGCGCCTGGCGGGGCAACGGGCACGTGCCGCGCTTCGAAGTGCGCCCCGGACGCCTCGGCGAGCCCGGCTACGACGCCAACCGCGGCGACAACACCAGCGGGATCGCGCTCTACAAGCACAACTTTCCGCAGCGCTTCGACCGCGCGGTGCTCGCGCTCACGCTGCTCACGCGCAACAGCGTGACGGGCGAGATCGTCGACGCCGACGTCATCGTCGACGCCGAGCGGAACCGCTTCGCGGAGATCACAGGCCCGGGCCTCGTGGGCCTCCCCGGCGCCCCCAACGACTATCAGAACGTCATCACGCATGAGTTCGGGCACGTGCTCGGGCTCGTCGAAGACCCCGATCACCCCGACTCGACGATGTACCCCTCGTCGCAGCCCGGCGAGGTCACCAAGCGAGAGCTCGCGCCCGTTGATCGCGAGTCCGCGGCGAGGGCCTACGCGGCGCCTCCCAACTTCGTCGAAGACTTCGTCGGCGGGTGCGGCGGCGCGCGGGTCACGCCCCACCTCGGCGGCTTCGGAGCCTTCGGGCTCACGGCCATCGCGCTCCTCGCGCTCGCGGCGACGAGGCGGCGCAGGGTGCACGTCACGGTGTTCATCTCCGCAGCCGTGGTGCTCCTCGCGGCGGGCGCACCGGAGCCTGCGGGGCGGAGCTCCGTGACGGGCGTGGTCGAGAGCGCGCAGGCTCTCACCGTGCGAGGCGTGATCGTGACCCGGGCTCGCGTGCGCACCGCGCAGGGCGTGGTCTCCGTCGAGCGCGTTGGCGGCCGGGTGGGAGCGCTTGAGCAGCGCGTGCTCGACGCCCCCTCGGGCACGGAGCTCCGACCGGGCGCGGTGGTCGAGGTCGATCCGCTACGGTGACTCCGGCGGGTCGGCGCGCTGCTCCCTCATGCGGAACATCAGCAGCCCGAGGATCACCGCCGCCGTCGGTCGCGTCGCGTCGGTGACCCCCTCGACGCGCGTCCCCCGGAGCACCGCGGAGCCCTCGCGATCGGGCGACGTGAACGAGGGATGGCCCTCTCCGTCGAGGGTCATTCTCTGTCCGTCGGCGCCGACGATCGAGCCGTCGCGCTCGAGGGTGGCCGACGACGCGGCGCCGCTGAAATGAAGGGTGTTCCCGTCGATGCGGAGCAGCTCGCGACCCTCCACCGAGACGACGCGATTGCCTTCGAAGCGAGCCCAGGGGCGGGCGTTGAGGGTGATGGTCCCGTCGGGCGAGAGGGCGCACTCAGACTGGCCCGCGTGAACGAAGCGCAATGGCGCGAGGCTCAGGCCGTGGGAATGCGTTGCGGGCGCGTTCACCGGAGGGGTGCCGGTGCTCGAACACGAGCCCGTCGCGAGGACGAGGCAGAGGGCGAGGTGGCGCGTGAGGGAGGTCATGGGTGAGAGCGTCGCTCCGAGTGACGGAGGTGCGCGTGTTTCGCGGCCGCGCGCAAGTGCTTCTGCGCGAGGGGAACCGGGGGATGTTGCCTGAAAGCGCTTTGACCCCAGATCCCGGGCCGTGGTAGTGGGGCCGCGCCGCAGTCGGCGGGCGCCGTTTGATACGCAGCGCAGACCGCAGACGCGAGACCTCATTCCCCTTCACTCCGAAATATCCCCCTCTCGAAGGAATCGCTACGATGCCCGACCCCGCCCTCGGACGAATCACCCAGGTCATCGGCCCCGTCGTCGACGTGGAGTTCCCGCCTGGCGCCGTGCCCGCGATCTACTCGGCCCTCAGGATCACCAACAAGTCGATCAACAACGACGCGTGGAACCTCGTCGTCGAGGTCGCGCAGCACCTCGGTGAGAACACCGTCCGCGCCATCGCGATGGACAGCACCGACGGCCTCGTGCGCGGACAGGAAGTGCAGCCCACCGGAGCGCCCATCATGGTGCCCGTGGGCGAGGCCACCCTGGGCCGCATCCTCAACGTGATCGGCGCGCCCGTCGACGAGCGCGGCCCCGTCGCCGCGAAGAAGTACCTTCCCATTCACCGCGACCCGCCGGCCTTCACCGAGCAGGGCACGAAGGAAGAGATCTTCGTCACGGGCATCAAGGTCATCGACCTCCTCGCGCCCTACAAGAAGGGCGGCAAGATCGGCCTCTTCGGCGGCGCCGGCGTGGGCAAGACCGTGCTCATTCAGGAGCTCATCAACAACGTCGCCAAGAAGCACGGCGGCGTGTCGGTGTTCGCGGGCGTCGGCGAGCGCACGCGCGAGGGCAACGACCTCTGGGTCGAGATGACCGAGTCGAAGCTCGAGACCGGCGAGCCCGTCATCTCGAAGACGGCCCTCATCTTCGGGCAGATGAACGAGCCCCCCGGGGCGCGCGCCCGCGTCGCCCTCTCGGCGCTCACGGTGGCCGAGAGCTTCCGCGACGACCAGAACCAGGACGTGCTCCTCTTCGTGGACAACATCTTCCGCTTCACGCAGGCGGGTTCTGAAGTGTCCGCGCTCCTCGGCCGCATCCCCAGCGCCGTGGGTTACCAGCCCACTCTCTCGACGGAAATGGGCGCCCTCCAGGAGCGCATCACGTCGACGAAGACGGGCTCCGTGACCTCGGTGCAGGCCGTGTACGTGCCCGCCGACGACCTCACCGACCCGGCCCCCGCGACGACCTTCGCCCACCTCGACGCCACGACGGTGCTCTCGCGCGCCATCTCCGAGAAGGGCATCTACCCCGCGGTGGACCCCCTCGACTCGACGTCGCGCATGCTCCAGCCCAACGTGGTCGGCGAGCGCCACTACCGCATCGCCCGCGGCGTGCAGGAGACCCTGCAGAAGTACAAGTCGCTCCAGGACATCATCGCCATTCTCGGCATGGATGAGCTCTCGGAAGACGACAAGCGCACCGTGGCGCGCGCCCGCCGCGTCGAGCGCTTCCTCTCGCAGCCCTTCTACGTGGCCGCGCAGTTCACGGGCCTCCCCGGCAAGTTCGTGGAGCTCTCCGAGACCCTCGCGTCCTTCGAAGAGATCCTCTCGGGCAAGTACGACGACCTCCCCGAGCAGGCCTTCTACCTCCAGGGCAACATCGACGACGTGAAGAAGCGCGCCGCCGAGCTCGCCAAGGCCTGAGAGGAGCGCCGACGGTCATGGCATCGAACGAGCTCGCAACCACGGCCCGCAGCGGCCTTCTGATGCTCTCGGTGGTGACGCCCACGGGCTCCTCTGTGACGGCTGAGACCGACCAGGTCGAGGCGCCGAGCGTCCACGGCGAGTTCGGCGTGCTGCCCGGCCACCGCCCGCTCCTCGCGGCGCTCCGCGCGGGCGTCGTGCGCTACCGCACCGCGGGCAAGTCGCTCTCGGTCGCGGTGGGTCCCGGCTTCGCCGAGGTCTCGCCCGACAGCGTGACGGTGCTCACCGATCGCAGCGTCGAGTCGACGGCGATCGACATCGCCGCCACGCGCATCGCGCTCGACGCCGCGATCAAGCACCTCGAATCGCTCTCGGGCTCCGCCGAAGGACCCGAGTTCGAAGAGGCCCAGCGCGAGGTCGACTGGCAGCACGCGCTGCTCGACGCGGCCAAGGGCTGAGCCTCTCAGAAACGCCTCGCACGCACGCGCCGGACGGAGTGATGAGCTCCTCCGGCGCGTCGTCGTTTCGAAGCGCTCAGCCGCCGCCGAAGGGGTCGCCGAGGGGGCCCGTCTCGGGCTGCGCGGGCTCGCGCGCGCGGGGCGTTCCGCCGTCGTCGTTCGCGTCGCGGCGACGGTGGCGGTGGCGTCGCGCGCCTGCGTCTTCGCTCGTGTCGTCGCGGCGTGACGGACGCTCTTCAACCTCGCCGGTGGAGGCATCGGTCGACACCTCCGCGGGCGGCGCGTCGTCAGCGTCGGCGCTCGCGTCGGCGCTCGCATCGGCCTGTGCGTCCGTGAGGTCCGCGTCGGTGGTGACCGGAGATGCATCGGTGCTCTCGGCCTGCGCGTCGCCGGTCGTTGCGGGCGTCGCGTCCTCGAAGACCGCGAGCGCCTGCGCGTCTGCGATGGCTTCATCCGAGGCGTCACCGCTCGCGTCTGCGCTCGTGGTGAGCGCGACCTGCGCGTCGGCGACGGGCGGCGGAGCGGGTACGACGACGCGCACGGGCGGAGGCGGAGGCGCGGGACGCGGCGAGAAATACCCGGTGAGGTAGAGCGTGAGGGCCGCGCCGATTCCCATCGCGACGAGGATCGCGAGGACGAAGAGGAACGCGCGGCTCGACGACCTCTTCGCAGGTTCCGGGGTCACCGGGGGAGCGAGCGGGGCTGCGCCCACCGGAGCCTGCGGCTGCTCTTGCTGCGCGGGCTGCGGTTGCTGCGGTGCAAACTGCTGTGATTGCTGCGGCTGCGCGAACTGCGGTTGCTGCGGTGCGAACTGCTGAGATTGCTGCTGCTGCGCGAGCTGCGGTTGCTGCGGTGCAAACTGCGGTTGCTGCGGCGCAAACTGCGGCTGTTGTTGCGGCGCAAACTGCGGCTGTTGTTGCTGCGCGTCCTGGTGGGGAGGCAGCGGCGGAGGATGCGGCGCGGAGTGCTCCTGCCTCGGGAGCGCGGGGGGGTGCGTGGACTTGTGAGGCGCGAAGTTGGGCGCGCCCTGCGGAGCTCCGAAGAGCATCGAGACTGGGACGCTCAGCGTGGCGGCCTCGGAACCCGGCTCCGATGTGTCGACGGGCGGTGGCTGGCGCGTGGGACCGAGGCGCGTGACGGCCTCGTGATCGATGCTCGTGTTCGCGTTGGGGCCGAGCGGCGCGGGGGTCCTGCTGCGCACCGCGGAGGGCAACGGCGAGGCCATCGACACGATGGTCTGCGACTCGCTCGGGTCGAACTCGATGATCGCTGGCGGACTCGGCGTGCGCGACGACGACGCGCCCTCACCAACACCGAGGAGCGTCGACTTGAACGGGTCGATCCCCTCTTCGGAGCGTCGCGGCGCGCCGAGCGAGGGCATCGTCGGAGGCCGCAGCGGCGACGGTCTTCGCTGCGCGCGCGGAGGGACCGTCGTGCGCGCGGCGTCATCGGGCGCGTAGATGGGGCCCGTCATCGTGGGCGCACGCAGGCTGCGAGGCCGCGGAGGCATCGGGTCGAAGCCGCGCTCCGAGGGCGGCGGCGCGCTCGAAGGGCGCACGCGCGAAGAGGGCAGCCCGTTGGCGTCGAGGGCCTTGTAGCTCCCCGTGGTGCCCGCTTCAGAGACCGGCGCGCCGCTCGAAATACGCCCGCGCTCGCGGGCGATGCGCTCACCGGCGACCTTCTGGATGAAGGCCGCGACGACGCGGTGGTTGGCCGGTCCGCCGAGCATGCGCGTGGCGCGGTCGAGGGCGTCGCCGAACTGCGCGGCCGAGGCGTAGCGCGCGGCGGGGTCTCGCTCGAGCGCGCGCATAACGGTCTGTTCGAGCATCGACGGCAGCGACGGCGCGTGGTCTTTCAGGCGCGGGATGGGCTCAAAAAGAAGCTGATTGAGCACCTCGACGTCGGTCTCGCCCGAGAAGAGCCGACGGCCCGCGAGCACCTCCCACACGACGACGCCCATCGCGAACACGTCGGCGCGTCGGTCGACCTCGCCGCGCCGCGTCTGCTCGGGCGCCATGTACGAGATCTTGCCCTTGAGCTGTCCGTCGCGGGTCATCGAGAGGCGCGAGGCGGCCTTCGCGATGCCGAAATCCGTGAGCCGCGCGGCGCCGTCGGTGCCGAGCAGCACGTTCTGCGGAGACACGTCGCGGTGCACGAGGTTGAGGAACTGGTCGTGCTCGTCGCGGAGCTCGTGGGCCGCGTTGAGGCCCGCGAGGATGTCGAGCGCGATGCGCGCCGCCACGGGGATCGGCACGCGCTCGCCCGCGCGGTGCGCCGAGCGCGTGAGCTGCTGGAGCGTGACGCCCTCGATGTACTCCATCACGATGTAGAGGCCGTCGTGGTCTTCTACGTCGAGCGTGGCGACGACGTTGGGGTGACGGATGCGGGCCGCGAGGCGGGCCTCGTCGAGGAACATCCGCACGAAGTCGTCATCGGTCTCGAGGTGCGGGTGCAGGCGCTTGATCGCCATGAGCCGCGAGAAGCCGCCCGCCCCCACGGCGCGCGCGAGGAACACCGTGGCCATCCCCCCCGAGGCGATCTCTCCCAGGATCTCGTAGCGCCCCAACCGCGGGGTCTCGGCGCCTTGGTCCTCGTCGAATTGCGTCATCGGGTTCTTGGGGAGGCGCCGTGTCTTCGGCGTGATCGATCCGCGCGAGGGTCGTCGGCGGAGGGGCGTTTCGTCAAATTGTGCTCAACAGCCGCGGTCCGCACGACTCTACACCGGGACGCGCCGCGAGTGCATCGCCGCGCACGATACGCGACTACCCGATGATCATCGACTCGTGGAGGAGCTTGCCCGTGCGGTACCGCTCCAGCGACCAGCGTTCGAAGAGCTCGCTCGTCGCGCCGGTGTGGACGTGCTCGGCGATGAGCCTGCCCATCACCGGCGCCATCATGAAGCCGTGGCCCATGAACCCGCAGGCGAGGGTGAGGTTCTCGGGCTCGCGCACCCTCCCCACGATGGGGTTCTGATCGGGCGTGAGGTCGTAGCAGCCCGCCCACTGACGGAGCACCTTCACCTTCGCCAGCCTCGGAATGGCCCGCACCAGGGAGCGCGAGTACGTCGCGAGGAACGCCTGCGAGCTGCGCTGGTCGATGCCGTCGGGCACCGGGTCGACGGAGACGCCGCCCACGATCTCGCCGCGCATCGACTGCGAGAAATAGAGCCCGTCGGTGAGGTCGGCCACGAGGGGGCCGAGCCAGGGCTTGAGCGGCTCCGTCGAGCAGATCTCGTGGCGGTGGGGCTTGTTGGGGAGCTCCACCCCCGCGAGCCGGGCGACGGAGGGAGACCACGCGCCCGCGCACACCACGAGCTCGTCGCACTCGACGTAGAACTCGTCGCCCGCGGGGAGCACTGGCTCGTTGCGGGTCACCTCGGCGAGTCGCATGGGGCGCAGCTTCACGCCCACGACGCGGCCGTTGCGCTGCTCGATGGCGGTCACCTCGGTGAAGGTCGCGACCTCGACGCCGAGGTCCTGCGCGGCCTTCGCGTAGCCCCATACGAAGGGCCACGGAAACACCACGCCGTCTTCGGCGTTGAAGCTCGCGCGCGTGACGCCCTCGATCGAGAGCTCGGGCACGATGCGCTTCGCCTCCCAGGGCTCGAGGAGCCTCGTCGGGAGGCCGCAGCGGTTCTGGAGCGCGACGCTCGCCTCGAGCGCCTTCGCCCTCGCCTCGGAGCGCGCGAGGAAGAGGTATCCGCCCTGGCGGAACCACACGTTGATCTTCATCTCGGCCGCGAACTCGCGGCAGATCGCGATGCTCTCCTGCATGAGACGGATGTTCGTCTCCGTCGAGAACTGCGCGCGCACGCCGCCGCCGTTGCGACCGCTCGCGCCGCCGCAGAGGTATCCGCGGTCGACCACGAGCACGTCGGTGAGCCCGCGACGCGCGAGGTGCCACGCCGTCGAGAGGCCCATGATCCCAGCGCCGACCACCACCACCTTCGCGCGCCTACGCATCGTCGACCTCCTCGCCCGCGAGCGACGCGAGGGCGCCGAGGGGCGTGGGGTGCAGCGGCGGACGCGCCGTGAAGGGCAGCGACGGCGCCGTCCCCGTTCGCTCGGCCAGCACGCGGGCGCAGAGGTTCACGCACTGCTTCCCCTGGCACCAGCCGGTGCCGAAGCCCGTGTACCGCTTCACCGACTCGATGTCGTGGTGACCCTTCTCGATGGCCTCTTCGACCTCGTCGAGCGTCACGTCTTCACAGCGGCAGAGGAGCACCTTGGCCGTCACGTCGCACCTCCCAGGTCTCTCGCGATGCGCCCCGCCGCGAGCGCGCCGTCGGCCTCTCGCCCGGCGTGCGAGTCGAAGCGTCTGCGCACCGAGCCCGCCACGTAGACGCCCTTCGCATCCGTGGCGCCGTCGTCGTCGCTGCGCGGGGTGAAGGCCCTGCGACGCTCGTCCCACGCGAGGCACGCGCCCGCCTGACCGGGCAGCTCGTAGGCGGCCACGGGCTCCTCGGCGGAGACCAGCGCGTCGCACGAGAGCGTGCGCTTGCGGTCTCCGTCGCGCACGGTCACCTCGACGACCTGACGGCTCCCGAGGGCCTCTGTGATGACCGCTTCGGGCAGCCACTCGGCCTTGAGCTTCAGAGATTTCGCGAGGTCGTAGAGGGGGGCGGCCCACTCGCTCGACCCGACGATCACGGGGCGCTCCCCGAGGAGAACGCCGCGCGAGAGGGCGCGCGAGAAGGCCCTCGCGGTGAAGATGCCCGGGAGGTCGTTGCGGGCGAAGCTCCCGATGAGGTCGTGGCAGCCGGTGGCGAAGAGCCGCGCCCGCGCGCGCACCCGCGTGATCGCGCCGCCTCGGAGCACGAGCGTTCCGTCGTCGAAGGTCGCGACGGCGCTCGCGTCGGTGAGCAGCTCGACGTTCGAAGGGAGCGCGGCGATGGAGCCCTCCTCGTCGACGCGGTCGAGGCGGTTGCCGCCGTGCGTGAGCTCCTCGTCGACGAGGAGCGTCGAGAAGCCCTTGTCTGAGAGCACTCTCGCGGCGGCGCAGCCCGCGGTTCCGGCGCCGACGATGAGCACGTCGACGTCGCGCTCGGCGTGGGCGACGACGGAGCCGGGCTCCTCGGGGAGCGTGCCGAGGCCCGCCATGCGACGCGCGAAGACCTGCATCGTGCGGTTGATCGCGTCGCCGAAGCCCACCATGAGCTTGTGGTGGTCCATGTGCTTCGGAAAGAACCAGTCGGTGACGCCGAACACGTCGAGACCCGCGGAGGGAAAGGCGTTCTGCGAGGTGATCTTCATCCCGCTCGCGGCGCCCGCGCGGCACGCCATCACGCCCGGCGTGTCGTCGACGCGCACGAGGCACCCGTCGCAATCACCGCGGAGACACGCCGCGCCGCGCGGGCGGTGGTACTTCGGTGAGCGCGCGAGGAGGAGCCTCCCCGCGGCCGCGAGGCTGAGCGCGACGGGCTCGCCTTCGCGGGCCTCGACGGCGTGTCCGTCGTGCTCGATGGTGACGCGTCGCGCGTCGAGGGAGTCGCGCTGGAGCCTCCGCGCGAGAGGGTGCCCGACCGGGAGGTCGCGCGCTTCGATGCGCCGTGGAGCCATGTTGAGGGCGCGGAGAGTACCGCAATCTGACGGATTCCATGCGTCTCTGGTGGTGACTGCGCTTGCGCCCGGGGGCCGTTGCCCCGGATAGTCGGCGCCCCCGATGAGCGACCTGACCCCGCGCTGTGAGCGCTGCGACAAGCCCCAAGCGTTCTGCGTATGCGACCGGATCACCGAGCGCCGCACGCGCACCCGCGTGCTCGTGCTCCAGCACCCGAGGGAGCAGGACCGCGACCTCGGCACGGTCTCGCTCCTCAAGGCCACGCTCCCGAGGGACTGCGAGGTGCGCGTGGGGCTCTCGTGGGCGTCGTTTCAGGCGTGCATCGGCGACGAGTCGGCGGACCCGAAGCGCTGGGCCGTGCTCTATCCCCACTCGCTCAAGAAGGCCCTGACGCCGGAGCTCCTGAAGCTCCCGGTGGTGTTCCTCGACCGTGAGGGCGAGGCCGTGAAGGGCGCGAGGCTCGACGGCATCGTGGCCCTCGACGGCACGTGGTCGCAGGCCAAATCGCTCTGGTGGCGCAACCCCTGGATGCTCAAGCTCGGGCGCGCGATCGTGCACCCGAGCGAGCCTTCGATCTACGGAAAGCTCCGTAAGGAACCGCGCCGCGAGGCCGTCTCGACGCTCGAGTCCGTGGCCGACGCGCTCGTGGCCAACGGCGAGCCCGAGGCGCTCCGCGCCGACCTCAGGAGGACCTTCCGCACGATGGTCCAGCGGGCCCGCGACGCCCTCGGCGCGCAGGCCCTCGCGGCGCCCCCCGAGGTGCCCGACGACGACTGACCTCAACGACCCT
Source organism: Myxococcota bacterium (assembly GCA_052035985.1). Classification (GTDB taxonomy): domain Bacteria; phylum Myxococcota_A; class Polyangia; order Polyangiales; genus CAISKJ01. The sequence continues at coordinate 30,599 of JBPOHC010000894.1, forward strand.
TCGAGATCCCTTGACGTCTGCCGCCTTCGGGGTGTGAAGAGGACTCCGCGGGGCTCGTATATCCCCCCGAACAGCTTCGTCTGACACCAACGCGTCGCCGGGTGAGGCGGCGCTGCCGGAGGACACCCCACAACCATGAACCGCTCCCTCGCGATCGGCCTCTTTCTCAGCGTGCTCGGCGCCTCGACGGCGTGCGCCCGCACCGCGACCTTCAACGTCGTTCGCCCCGCGATGCTCAACGCGGCCGCCGTCGGCAACACGATGACCGTCGGCCCCGTCGCCGCGCCGAACCCCGCGCACCTCCCCGCGGCGGCGGAGATCTCCGCGGCGCTCCAGGGCCGCATCGCCAACAGCCTCAACCGCGCGATCAGGCTCATGCCCGCGGGCGGCGGCGTGGTGATCACCGGCGCCGTGCTCGCCAACGACTACCGCGAGACCATGGAGCGAAACTCTCGCACGTGCTCGCGCCAGGTGCAGACCGGCACGCAGAACGGCATCCCCCAGTACCGCACCGACACGTACGCGTGCACCGACCTGCGCCGCGTGGGGACGGGGCTCTCGCGCGTCCAGTTTCAGGTGACGCACGGCACCGACGGCACGGTGATCTTCGACCAGACCTACGAGTTCGGTCAGCAGGCCGTCACAACGGGCATCTCGAGCGCCTACGAGAACCGCACGCCCGATTACATCAACCCCGACGCGCTCACGGGGCAGGCCCGCGCCGTCAACGTCGAGCACTTCGCCCGCGTGATCCTCCCCTGGCAGGAGCAGGTCACCGTGGAGTTCGAAGACTGCAACGGCGACGCGCGCTGCCGACAGGGCTACGACCTCGTGCAGGCGGGCAACCTCGAAGGCGCCGAGCCCCTCTTCACGCAGGTGATCGGCGCGTACGCGCCCGCGGGGTCGACGGTGCCGCCGGGCGAGGCCGAGAAGATCGGCGAGGCGTTCTTCAACCGCGGCCTCACGCGCGAGTACCTCGGGCGCTACACGCAGGCCGTGGCCGACATCACGCGCGCCATGCAGCTCCGCCCCGACGAGACCGACTGGCAGCACGAGCTCGAGTCCGCGCAGCAGATGGCCCGCGATCAGGAGTCCCTCCGTCAGCAGGGCGCCGTCTCGAACGAGACCCAGAACGTTCAGAGCGCGAGGACGCCGTGACCCTGTCGGCGAAGTCGCTCGGGCTCGTGGGCGCCACGCTCGCGAGCGGACTCATCGCGTGGTCGTGCTCGGCGACGCCGCCGCGCACCGCGGAGACCAACGCGGCCCTCGCGCAGCAGAACGCGGCGTTCTACCAGGAGCAGCTCACGCGTGCCCGCGAGGCCCTCTCGCGGCAGGAGTGGGAGGCCGCGCGGCAGAACCTCGAGGCCCTCGTCGAGGCGCTCCCGCCCACGGACCCGACGGGCGCAGAGGCCCGCGCGGGCCTCGCGCAGATCGCGTTCGAACTCGGCGACTATCAGCGCGCGGTGCAGGCCGCGGGCGAGGTCCCGATGGGCACGGCGCACACGGCCGACGCCCTGGAGTTCAAGGGCCTCGCGCAGCTCTTCGCGTGCGATTTCGACGGCTCGACGCAGACCTTCTACCAGCTCGCCGAGGCCGACGCGCCGCGCGGTCGCGTGTGGATCGGCGTCGCCAACGCCTGGACCGGCGCCGCCGCCAACGCCGAGCGCGACCTCACCGCCGTGGTGAGCCAGTACGGCACCAGCGAGCACGCCCTCAACGCCCGCTTCTACCTCACGCAGCTCGCGCTCTGGAACCGCCGCGCCGGACCCGCGCAGCGCTACCTCGACCAGCTCAACCAGGCCCAGGGCGACTACCTCACGACGCTCGACACGCGGGCGTCGAACTGGCTCTCGCGGCGCACCCACCTCATGCGCGCGTACTTCACCTTCGACACGCTCGCGCGCCTCGGCCGCATGACCCGCGCGAACACCGTCGGCGCGCAGGACGGACACGCCGACGAGGCGCTCCAGCTCCTGCAGCAGAACCCCGGCGCGTGCGCCGAGCAGGTGGCGCGCATCGCGTCGGCGCGCCAGCAGGGCGCGGGCGAGCGCGACGCCTTCGCGGCGGCCAACCGCGACGCCGACGGCGACGGGATCCCCGACCAGCGCGACCGCTGCCCCAACGAGGCCGAGACGCGCAACGGCATCGCCGACGACGACGGCTGCGCCGAGCAGACCTCGGCCATCGAGGTCGTGGGCAACCAGATCCGCATCCGCAACGGCTTCGCGATCAACTTCGACGCGGGCGCCGACACCGTCATCGGCGACTCGACGGGCGTCGTCGAGCAGATCTCGCAGCTCCTCTCGACCCCCGCGTACTCGTGGATCCGCCGCATCCGCCTCGACGGGCACACCGACGACGTGGGCGAGGCGAACACCAACCTCACGCTCTCGCAGCGCCGCGTGCGGCGCGTCGGCGCGATGCTCGTGTCGCGCGGCGTGGCCGCCGACAAGGTCACCTTCGGCTTCTACGGCGAGTCGCGGCCCATCGACCCCGCGCAGACCGAGGACGCCCGCGCGCGCAACCGCCGCGTCGAGATCTTCATCATCGACCCGCCGATGTTCGGCGGCGTCCGCGCCGCGCAGTAGCCTCCAGAGGGTCATCGAGGCGTCCGCGCGAGAGGGGATCGTCCCGATCGCGCGGCGCTGCTATTTTCACGGCCCTCCGTGGAGGTGCTGACCATGAACCGCAAGCGACAGGTGGGCCTCTTCGGCTCGGTCTCGACGCCGTGGCGGGCGCCGCTCATCGAGACCCTCACGCGCGAGGGCGTCGGCTGCTTCGACCCGACGACCCGCGGCTGGGACGGGATCAACGACGACAACGGCGACGAGAACCAGTCGCGCATCGACGCGCTCGTGGCCCGTGAAATCAACGGGCTCCGCGAGAGCGCGTGCGTGGTGTTTCACCTCGACGGCGCGTCGGACTCGCTCGCGAGCCGGCTGGAGTTCGGGTGGATCCTCGCGGCGGGGGTGCCGATGTTCTTCGCGATCGACGCGCGGGCGAGGGGGCGAAATCACCTGTGGGCCGCGGCGAAGCTGCACGCGAATGCGCGTCGCTGCGAGAGCCCCGACGAGGCGCTTCGAAGCGCGCTCGCGTGGCTGAGGGAGACCGAGCGCGATCAGTAGCGCTCGTGCCACTCGTCGGCGACGCCCTGCTCCGCGAGGAAGCGGTCGATGTGATGCGCGACCTTGCGCGTCGGCTCGTAGCGCTCGGGGAGCCAGCGCCAGAGCCGACGAAAGACCCGCCTCGTCGAGAACGCGAGGAAGCTCTCGATCGAGGTGATCGCGAGGAAGCCCTTCACGATCGCGAGGACCTCTTCCGTCGTGCGGTCGACCGTGTCGAGGGTGGCGCGGAGGATCTTCGCCGTCGCGCGCCCGAGCTCCGCCTCGAGCTTGCGAGCCCTGAAGTCCTTGCTCTGCAGTGACTCTCTCTCTTCGACCGTGGAGAGCGCCTTGATCTCTCGCTCCGCGATGTGTTCGAGCGCGGTCAGCTCGGCCTCGTGGACCCTGGGCATCCCCTCTGCGCCGTCGAGCGCGGCGCGGTACTGGAGGTTCTGCACAAGGCCCCAGAGCCACCCGGGCTCGCGCGCGTGCACCGCCTCGTAGAGCTCCGCCGCGTCACGGATGAGCGCCCCGACGGGCATCCGCGAGGGCCGATAGCGCTCCGTGCCGATGCGGCGTCGCTTGAGCTCCGCGTCGAGGTCGGTCGCTCGCAGCTCGGGCATCCGCGGTGCGGAGAGCTGCTCGCGCTCGTTCGCGTCGTTGATGAAGAGGTCGAGGCGCGCGTCGATCCACCGCGCGAGCAGGCTCGCGATCTTGCCGTCCACGAGGGCGCGCTGGTCCTTCCACGCCTTGAGCCTTCGGATGCCCTCGTCGAGCTCGTCCTGCTCGGGGCGCTTCGCGTCGACGGGATCGGGCGCCTTCTTTCGCTCGGCCTTCGCGCGGTAGAGGGTCACGTCGCACTGCTTGATGAGCCGCCAGAGCGCGACCTTCTGCATGCTCTCGGTCATGTCTCGCTCGATGGTCCCGTAGGCCACCACCGAGGCCCAGTCGAGGTCGACGGCGCCGCGCGCCCGCAGCGTCTGACGCAGCTCGCAGAGCGTGTTTCGCGGGTCTTCTCCGCGCAGGAACCCGTCGTAGAGCACCGTGGCGAGCGTCACCGAGCCCACCTTGCTCAGCGGGAACTGCGAGGCCACCACGAGCGAGACGCCCGCGTCGTGGAGCGCGTGCGCGAGGCTGCCGCCGCCCGAGATCACGGCGCTCGCCGTGGAGGCGCTCTCGCAGGTCGCGAGGGTCACCACGGCGGGCAGGTCGGCGCCGCACGCGGTGTTGAGCGCCACGCTGAAGCGCGTTCCGTCGATCACCTCGGGGCGCCCGTCGCGCGAGCCGCCGAGGAGGACGCCGAACTGTCGCCGGTGCGACGGCGCGTCGGGGATCTCTCGCCCGTGGGCGAGGACGTGGACGTGGGTGTACGGCCGCTCCTCGCGGACGGCGTCGCGGCAGGCCCGCTCGATGGCGAGGAGGTTCGCCGACGGGAGCACGGTGAGGTGCCGCGCGAGCTCGCGGGTGCGCCCCTCGGGGCTGTCGTCAGCCCAGCCGCACCACGGCCTGATCGCGCGGTAGAGCGCGAAGAGGTGGGCCTCGTGCGGGACCGTGTCGTCGTCGGGGGAGAACCACGCGAAGAGGATCCGCGGTCGCTCGGGCCAGCGGACGTGGTTGCTCGTCACGCGCCGCGTCTCGCGCGTGATCACCACGCTCGGCGCGCGTCCGAGGAGCATCGGACGACCGGGACCGGGGAAGAAATCGGGCGCGTCGGCGAGCTCGAAGGGGATGCCCGCGAGCTCCCAGGCCGAGAGCCGCAGGCGGATGTGGATCATCGACGCGCCGTTGCCGCCGGACATCTCAGACTGGAGCGAGCGGAGCGAGCCGAAGAAGCGCGTCATGTCGAGGCGCTGGAGCCGCAGGAGCGTGCTCATCGCGTCGGTGATCTTCGCGCCCACGGCGGCGCGCGTCTGGACCTCGCGCGCGTTGAGCGTCTGGTCGAGCCACTCGGCGTGCTCCATCGCGACGTGAAAGGTCTCCGCAGGCTGGTTGTTGCAGAGCGCGATGTAGGGCGTGAGCGGCGAGAGGAGCTGGTTCTGCGCGGGCCCGCTGCGCACGAGGTCGAGCGTGACGCTGAAGATCTTGTCGGCGTCGCTCACTTCGAGCCTCCCACCGCGGTCATGGTGAACGCCTTGAGCACCGTGCCGATGAGCGCGTCGGCGGTCGTCGTATGGAGCGTGGCGCTCACCTGGAGCGCGCCGCCCGCGACGTCCGACCGCACGGTGACCGCGGTGCCGACGCGCGCGCGGTCGATGAAGGCATCGAGGTCTTCGCGGCGGCCCGACGTGAGCCGCTCGATCTTCGCCGCGAAGTCGTCGAGGGACCCGGCGCGGTTCGCCTCTGCGACGAGGTCGTCGATGCGAAGCAGGTCGATCCAGGTGCCGCTGTTGAAGTAGAGGCATCGCTCGCGCTCGATCGCGCGAGGTGCGTGCGTGTGGCCCGCGATGAACACCGCGACCTCGGGGCCGAGGTGGTCGTCGTACGCGTCGATGACCTCGTCGCCCCGCTCGATCGCGCGGTAGCTGTTGAGCTCGTCCCACTTCGTGAGCGACTGAAGGAGCGTACGCGTGGGGTCGATTCCGAAGAGTCGCATCGCCGTGATCTTCGCGAGCTCCGTCACGCCGAGGGTGCCGTCGACCGCGAGATCCTCGGGGGTGTAACCGTCGCGGAGCAGCGTTTCCATACGCTCGACCTCTCCCGTCGGGAGCGTGCCGCGCGGTTCCGCCCGCGTGACGTCCTGCGGGCGGCGCTGCGTTTTCGCGGCGTTGGCGTCATTGACGGTTCCGCCGAGCGTCCCGGTCGACGTGACCGCGCGCGCGACGCGGACGGCGCGGGGCGCGTAGCGGAAGAGCAGGCCGCGAGAGCCCTCGGCGACGAGCGCCCCGATGCGCTCGGAGAACTCGTCGGGGAGGAGCGCCTGCACGATGTCCGCGAGCGGCTCACCCTCGGGCTTGAGGAGATCGACGAAGGGCGCGCGCTGCCTCGCCTCGT
>JBPOHC010000569.1:0-8447 GCA_052035985.1 Myxococcota bacterium
CCGTCGTCGACCTCTGCAACGAGGTCGCCGCGCGCAGACACCTCAACGCCACCGAGGCGTCGGGCTACTTCACCGCGGGCAAGCGCGCCGTCACCGAGCTGGAGAAGCTCGCCTCGGACACCCAGCGGCGCCGCACGCAGGGCGTCGGTGAGCCCACCGCGTCGACCCTCTCCGAGCAGTCTCATTCACCACCCGTCGCCTCTCCCTGGGCCGACGCCGCGAGCGGCCGCGTCTGGAGCCTCTGATGATCATCACCCTCGACCTCGAACGGGAGCTGGCCGAGATGCAGCGCTCCGCCGAGCGTGCGCTCACGCCCGCGCTCGTCGACGCCGCGGGCCTGATCGCCGACGAGGCGCGCGCCGAGCACCCCTACACCGATCGCTCGGGCGAGCTCACCGCGAGCATCGTCGCGGGCGAGGTACACGAGCAGGCCGAGGGGGCGACGGTGACGCTCGTGGCCGAGGCCGAACACGCCTCGTACGTCAACGAGGGGACCGAGCGCATGGAGGCGAGACCCTTTCTCCGTCCCGCGTTCGAGCGCCGCGAGGACGACGCCGCAGCGGTTGTGGCGGAGCGCATCGCGCGGGACATTCCGTGAGCGCGCTCACCGCGATCGAGGCCGCGATCTTCGCGAGGCTCCTCACGCTTCAACACGCGGGGACGCCCACGAGCGAAGCGCCCTTCGCGCTCGTCGCGCGCTACGCGGGTCCCGTCAACCGCGAGGGGCTCCAGATGGTGCATGCGCGGTATCCGTGCCTGCTCATGAAGCGCGGCCGCGTGCGACCGCAACTCCTCGTCGAGACCGTGCTGCACCCCTTCGAACAGCGCGCGAGCGACGCGTGGACGCTCATCGTCGCCGTCGAAGATCCGCGCGAGGTCGACGACGCCCTCGTGGGGCCGCTACCCGATGTGCCGGGGCTGCTCCCGCTGCACGACGTCGTCGAGGCGTGCATCAACGGCTTCGTCACCGACGGGCTGTGGACGGAGCGGCCCGTCCACGTCACCGAGTACGGCGACCTCGACGCGCTCACCACGCGAGGCGTCGCCTACGCCGCGTTCCTCGAGATTCGCGCGGACCGCACGATGGCGCAGTGCCGCAGCGACGACCCCGCGTCGCAGCCCTTCGACGGCGTCGACGGTGGCGTCAACCTCCCGCGCGACGCGCCTCGACCGACCGATCCGTTCACCGCCAACACCACCGAGAGCTGACACCCCATGAGCACCCTCCGCGTGATCGCGGTGGGCGCTGCCCTGGTGCCCCTGTTCGACGCCTCGGGCCGCATGCTGCGCGGCCGCTTCGTCGGACGAGGACACGACGGCAACGCCTCCGCCGAGACCGTCGCCGACACGCCCTACCACCGCACCGCCATTGAGCACGGCGACCTCGCCCTCGTGGCCGACGAAGGAGACCGCCGTGACCCTGCCTGACAGCACGAAGACCCCAGGCTTCTCGCTCTCGGAGATCTTCGGCGGACCGGGCACCTCGTCGGGCTCCGCCGCGATGCGCGCGCTCCTCGTGGGCCTCGCGCTCACCGCGGGGCTCAACGCCACCGAGGCCACGAGCGGCACCACCGCCGTGACCCGCGCCACCGCCGCCGGGACCGTGCCCGTCCACACGCCAACCCCGCTCTACTCGCCCGCCGACGCGGCGGTGAAGTTCGGCTTCGGGTCGGAGATCCACCGCGGCGCGCGGGCCTTCTTCGCGCACTTCCGCACGGGCGCTCTCTGGGCCGTGGCGGTCGCTGAGAGCGGGGGCGCGAGGGCCTCGGTGGTGCTCACGCCGACGGGCGCGCCGAACGCTTCGGGCACCGCCCGCGTGAAGCTCGCGGGCCACGTCGTCGAGGTCGCCGTGTCGTCGAGCGACACGCCCTCGACGCTCGGGCTCGCGCTCGCGCGCGCCATCAACGACGTGCCCGAGTTGCCCGTCACCGCCGACAACGACTGGGCCACGGGCGCCGTCACCGTCACCGCGAAGAACGTGGGGCCCCGCGGCAACTACATCACCGTTGCCGTGGAGCTCGTCTCGGCCACGGCGCGCGTGCGGAGCACCCCGAGCGCGCTCGCGCCGAGCCTCTTCGGGCTCACGCTCACCGTCTCGGGCGGAGCCTCCGCGGGCGGCGCGTATCGGCTCTCGGGCGGCACCACGGACGAGAGCTGGGCCGCGGCGCTCGCGTCGGTCTCCAACCAGCGCTTCGAACGGATCGCGGCGCCCTGCTACCTCGTGGCGGCGGCGCCGAGCGCCAACCTCGCGCGCCTCGCCGACCACGTCGACGCGCTCGGTGGACTGCCGCAGATGTACGGGCAGCAGGCGCTCCTCGGCTGCGTCGAGTCGCTCGGCAACGCCATCGCCGCGGCGGCTTCGCTCAACCGCTTTCGGGTGCAGCTCCCGTGGCTGCGCTTCGGCGACGCGCTGCCCATCGAGGTCGCCGCGCAGGTCGCCGCCGCGCGCCTCGCGGGCGATGACGGTGTGCCCGGCGTGGGCGCGGGGATCCCCGGTGAGAGCGCCACGCCCGCGGCCAACCTCAACGGCCTCGAGCTCGCCACGCTCGCGCCGCCCGAGACCGCGTCGGACGTTCCCTCTGCGACGGAGGTCGAGGCCGCGCTGAACGCAGGCGTGGCGCCCATCGTCCCGTCGCCCGATCGCCCCGGGCGCTGCGCGCTGGTGGCGTCGAACACCGCGCGGGCCTCCGCGGGCGGCGTGCCCGACTTCTCGGTCTACAAGACCAAGGAGGTGACCGTGCTCGACCGCGTGCGCGACGAGGTCATCACCGCGCTCCGACGCACCTACCGCGGCTACAACCTCGCGCCCGACCGCGCCGACAAGAAGCCCCCGGAGACCCCTCGCACGGTGACCCCTTCGACGGTGCGGGCCTTCGTGCTGAGCCTCCTGCGCGGGTACGCGCGCCTCGGCTGGATCGTGCAGGTCGACGAGCGCGCCGCAGAGCTCACCGCGCGCATCAACGCCACCAATCCCCGACGGCTCGACATGGACATCCCCTGCACGCCGACGCCGGACTTCGACCTCGGAACCGGCGCGCTGCGCCAGCTCTCGCCTCTCACCGCGTGACGGAGACCACCGATGAAGTTCGCAGGAAGGGCCTTCATTCGCGCCGCGGGCGTGGTGGTCACCGACGTCACCTCGCTCGGGCTCCAGGCGCGCGACGGCAACAGCGACGTCGACCTGCTGCTCGGCGGCGGCGGCTTCGCGCAGGGGAACCTCAAGTACGAGGTCGACGTCGAGGGCGCCGTCGGCGTCAACGGCTGGAACATCAACTGGGTCGGCGTCTGCGCCGCGGGGCAGGAGATCGCCGTCGACTTCGTGCTCCTCGGCGACGCGGGCGAGATCCTCACGGTCCCGATGACGGGCGACGTGCGAGAGCCCGGGATCACGTCGAAGAACAACGCGGCGGTGACGTACCGCTTCAAGTTCCACGGGAGGGACCCGCGATGACGCCGCACCCGCTCGCGGGCTCCGGGCTCGAAGCCTTCGCGAAGGCGCCCGACACGCTCGACGCGCTGCTCTCAGAGGCCGTTCCGCTGCACCGCTTCGAACTCGGCGGGCGCTTCGAGGGGAAGGCACTGCACCTCCGCCTGCTCGTCACCGAGGAGACCGCGCTCGCGCGCATGACCGCGGCGAAGCGGCTGCGCGAGCTCGGTTTCGAACGCGACGACGTGGTGACCGACACGGGCCACGACCTCTTCGAACTCTTCGTGATGGCCGAGATCCTCGCGCGCGCCCTCGTGACGCCGCCGGCCGCGGTGGGCCTCACGCCGAAGCCGCTCGCGAAGGACGGCGACCACCTGCGTCAGCGGCTGCTCCCCGGCGAGATCGAAGCGATCTTCAAGGAGTACGCGTGGTTCAAGACCGATCGCTCTCCGCTCGAGCGCATGGAGTCGTGGGACGAGGCGCGGGCCTACGCGGAGGCGCTGGCCTCGGGAAAAGTCTCACGCGTGCCGGAGTCGTTGCTGCGCTTCGATGCCGGTACGCTGCGACGCATCACGCTCTCACTGGCAGACCTGGCCTCGAAGCCGACGAGGCGCAGCTCCTCGGCTACGTCGTCGCCGAGCGCGTCAACGAGCGACTCTTCGACGACGGAGAGCGAGGCCGACGCCTCCTCGACGGGCTGAGCGCGCAGGTCGCGGAGGCCACCACGACGCGCTTCGTCGAGATGCTCGTCGGCGCGAAGCGGTAGGACCGCGGCGATGGCTCGGGGCAGGGGGGCGGTGGTAGGCTCAATCGGTCATGGGAAATCCCGCTCGCGCAGCGCCTCCTCCGCCGACGGCTTCGGCCGTGAAGCAAGCCCTCGATGGGGTACCCGGCATCGCCGAGGTGCGCTTCGCCGACGGGCAGGTGTACGTGATCCGTCGGGGCGTCGACGACGCGCGCGACGACCAGATCATCAGGGCGTTCGTCGAGCTCGATTTCGACGACTTTCATCTGGTGCCTCTCAACATGGCAGGCACGGTCCCCGATGGCGTCAGAGTCCTCTGAGCTCGACGCGGAGGGGCACCTCTCTGCCGCCGCGGCGTTCCTGAGCGATGCGGAGCGCATGGTGGCGCTGCGCGGCACCCCGAACGAGGCCCGTCCGGGTTGGATCATCACCGCGGCCTTCTACGCTTCGCTCCATGTGATCAGCGCGTACACGTTCGCCCGGCACGGCGTGAAGGTCGCCGCGCACCGAGACCGGACCGACTGGTTCCGCGACTACCCCGAGCTCGCCACCGACCGCTTCGCGTTCGTGTCGCTCAAGAAGCGCAGCGAGGCGTTTCGATACTACGCGGAGCCCGTCACGTGGAGCGGCGCCGATGAGGCCCTCTCGGCGGCGCGACGGATGAACGCGAAGTGGTCTGATCGAACGCGCAAGGCGCTGGGGGCCTGATCGGTGAGCTCGCATCACGCTGACGACGCTCAGCGGGTCGGCTTCGACCCGAGGACAAGCGTCTTCTCTGGTCCGACGATCCGCGAGGTCGCGACGTGAGCGGCGCCGACCTGCCAGTCGCCGAGGGGTTCAGCGCGAAGGGGCTGTGGTGCGTCGCGTATCGCGCGCCGCACGACGCCCTCGACGTGCTCGTCTACCGCTGCACGCCGCGCGACGGCGAGGTCGACCTCGGAGACTGCGTCTTCGCGGGGCGCCTCCGCGACGACGCCTGGCTCTCGGTGATCGGCGCGCCCAAGGCCGAGGTGCTTCGCGACGTGGCGGGCTGGGCGAAGCGCATCCGCAGCAGGGCGTGAGCCGCGGACGTGGGGGACGCGTTGCGTGAGTCGACTGCACGCTCTCGAAGGTGTCGCTCGGGGCGCGAATGAACCCCCGGAGCTCCGTGGGGCGGCTCGCATCTCCGGTTGACGAAACGGCTTTCAGCTTGACGGTGGCAGCGGAATTGGTCGCGCGCACGCCTGCGTCGGCTTAGTTTCGTGCGCATGGCGATGAGCGCACCGACCCCTTCAGAAGCTCGTCTGGAGACGCAATACCAGGGCTTCCTCGCGGCGCTGCCCGCTCTCAAGCGCGACCACGCGGGGCGCTGGATTGTGTGGTTCAACGGCTTTCAGAGCGCGCACGACGACGAGGACGAGGCGGAGCGCTGGGCGCTGCGACACCTGCCCTACGGCAGCGACTTCGTGCTCGCGCGCGCGGCGGACCCTGAGGTCATCACCCTCTCGGGGCTCGCTCCCTTCAGGCTCGCGCTGTGACCTGGAGACACTCCTGGGGAATGGGGAGCGCCGACTGGATCGAGCGAAACGGTCCGGTCATCGCCTGCTACCTCACCCCGACTGTGCAGCACATGGAGGCCATGAGGCTTCACGCCGTCGAGCCGGAGCGCATCGCGGTCAGATTGATGGTGGACACAGGGGCGCGAGGTAGCGCTCTCTCGGAGAGCCTTCTGCGCGCGGTCGGGGCACGCTTCGTACGCACTGACGAGTTCCTCACGGTTCACCACAACCCGTTCACGGCGAGGGTGTTCCGCGCGGCGATCGAGGTGCTCGGGGACCAGCCCGATCACGGTGTCGAGCGATTCTCGGTCGACTTCGCGGGCCTGCCCGAACACCCCGACGGCTATCCCTACGAGGGCGTGCTCGGCCGCGACTTCCTGCGCGGGAAGCAGTTCATCTACGACGGCGTGTCGGGCAAGTTCGGCGTGCGGCTCGGGTCCGCGCGTGACGAGCAGCTTTGAGCGCGTCGCTCGCGTGATCTCGATCACGCGCTGATCTGAATCTCCGCTCGCACCACCGACGGCCCGGGACATCGCGTGTCTCCGGGCCGTCGCGTTTCGAACCCACGCCAGAGAGAAGCCCCCAATGGGTCGCGCAGTCCTCGAGATCGACGGCGACATCACCGGCCTGCGCGCCGCGTTCCTCTCGGCGCGTGAGGAGTCGCGCGGGGCCTCGTCGGCCATCATCGAAGACTCGCGCCGCGCGGGCGTCGTGCAGCGCGCCATGTGGCGCAGCGTGCAGCAGCAGGCCCTCGCCGCGCTCGCCGCCGTCCGCGCCGAGGAGGAGCGCAGCACCTCGCGCTCCACCGAGCTCGCCGCGCGACGACAGCGCGTCGCCGGAGACGAGACCGCCGCGCGGGGCGCCGCCGCCCGTGAGACCGGTCAGCAGACCGGCGACGCCGAGGACGAGATCACCCGCAAGCACGCCGAGGGCGTCTCGCGCCGCAAGCGCGCCACCGACGACGAGGCCCGCCACGCCGTGCGCACCGCGCGACAGACCGCGCGCGAGATGGAGCGCACCCAGCGCCGCGCCACCGCGGAGGGACGCGCCGCGGGAGGCCGCGTGTTCGAAGCGGGCGCGCAGGTCACCGGCCAGGTGCTCGGCGAGGCCCGCACCGAGCGCGAGCGCTACGCCCTCGCCGAACGCCTCACGGGGAGCGCGCTCTATCAAGCGGGCGGCAACCGACGTGAGGTCGTCTCGACCACGAGGGCCCTGCAGGGCTTCGCGGCCGATCACGGCATGGACGTCGCGGAGCTCGCCAACGCGGTGAACGTCGCGCAGACGGAGTTCTCGGTGCTCGGCAATCGCAACACCGACGGCCGCACGCGGAACATCCGGTACAACCGCTTCCTCGACCTGATGCTCCTCGGGCGGAACACGGGGAACAACGTCACCGAGTTCGGGCGGCTCTCGGCCCTGCTCTCGCAGTCGGGGATGGACGAGACCGCGCAGCGGGCGATGCTCCTCGAAGCCGCGGGGCTCTCACAGCGCGGCGCCATCGAGGTCGGCGCCGTCACCCGCGAGGCCATGCCCTCGATCACCGCGCGCCTCGGCGCCGCGATGGGACGGCTCGGTTCGAACGCCACACGGGAGGAGCGACAGACCGCGGCGCGAGACGCGTTCCGTCAGGCGATGGCCGAGATCGAGGTCGCGCGGGGCACGCAGGGGACCTCGGCGCGCGAGGCGGGCAACGTGATGCGCAACGTCAACGTCGCCCTCGGGAGCGACGTCGTGCAGGAGAAGGCGCTGCAGAACATCCGCGCGCGCCTCGGGCGCAACTCGGAGCTCGAGCAGGCCCTCTTCGAAGCGGACCCCACGCGCCGCGGCCACACCCGTCTGCGCTCGCAGTACACCGACGCGCTCTCGTTCACCGAAGCGTTCGGGCGCGTGCAGGGCAACGACGCGCAGCTCTTTCAGAACATCTTCGCGGGCGGAGGGCACGGCAATCCGCTCTCGCTCCTCGCCAACCAGCGTCGCCTCCTCGGCAACCTCCTCAACGCCGACGCTGAAGGGAAGACGGGGCTCATGCGCGTGCGCGAGCTCCTTCAGGGGAGCGCGCTCACCGAGGGCGACGTGCAGCGGGGCGCGGACATCTTCGGCAGCGACACGACCTCGGAGCTCGCGCGCGATCAGGCGAGGCGCAACCGCGCGCTCACAGGTGACAACACCGCGGGCGCCGTCTCGGCCATCGACCGCTTTGCCGCGGAGCACCCGATGCTCGCACCCATCGCCACCGCGGCCACGTCGGTGCTCGGGCGCAAGGTCTTCGAATCGATCGGTGGGCGGCTCGGTGGCGGCCTGCTCACCTCGGGCGGAGCGCGTGCGGCGGGAGGGCTCCTCGGGCGCATCGCGGGGCCCGTGGGGGCGTTCCTCTCGACGGTGCTCACGCCGTCGAACGCGGGCGAGCAGCCCTACGACGAGCGGGCGATGATCCGCGCGCACAACGACGCGGGGGGCGGTCGCATGGGCGCCGAGGCCGCGATGCGCGCCATGCAGCAGGCCGTGGCCCAGGGTGTACGCGACGGGATGCAGCAGGCGCGCGTCACGGCCACGGTGACTCCGCACGACGCGGCGCACGCGACGAGCAACGCCGCGAGCTCACGGAGTGCGCGATGAGCCTCGACACGCTCGCCGCCACGCTCAGCCGCGCGGCCGTGGGAGGTTTGGAGATCCCCGTGGTGGGCGTGAAGACCGCGGGCGGCATGGACGCGGTCGCGCACGTCGCCAACCTCAAGCC
>JBPOHC010000305.1:0-7999 GCA_052035985.1 Myxococcota bacterium
GCGAGCGACGACTGGGAGGCCACCGAGCTCGAGCTCCCTTCGCTCCCCGCGGGCGCCGTCACGCAGGTGCCCTTCAGGCTCACCCCGCGGCGCGCGCAGACCGAGACGGGGCGCATGGTGCCCGTCACGCTCCGCATCGACTCGCCGTCGCTCCGCGCGAGCTATCGGCGCACGATCACCGTGCCCACGGTGGCGGCCGACGCGACGAGGCGCGTGACCTTTCGCTCTCGCGTCGATCGTTCGGCGCAGTACTACGGCGTCGTTCCGCCGAGCGGCTTCGACGCGTCGCAGCGGTACGGGCTCGCGCTCTCGCTGCACGGCGCGGGCGTCGAGGGCATCGGACAGGCGCGGGCCTACTCGCCCAAGCCCGACATGTTCATCGTGGCGCCCACGAACCGCCGCCCCTTCGGCTTTGATTGGGAGCAGTGGGGACGCCTCGACGGCATCGAGATCCTCGACGCAGCGATGGCGCGCTACCCCATCGATCCGACGCGGGTCTACCTCACGGGACACTCGATGGGGGGCCACGGCACCTGGCAGCTCGGCGTCCACCACACCGGACGCTTCGGCGCCATCGGTCCGAGCGCGGGCTGGGGATCGTTTCAGTCGTACACGGGCGCCGCCGCGCCGCGCGGGGCCTTCGTTCGCTCACAGGCTTCGAGCAACACGCAGGGCTACCTCTCGAACCTCGCGCATCGCGGCGTGTACGCCATTCACGGCACCGCCGACGACAACGTGCCGATCCGAGAGATGCGCGCGCTCACCACCGCCGTGCGCGCGTTCACGACCGACGTGCTCACACACGAGCAGCCCGGCGCAGGACACTGGTGGGACGGCGACGCCTCGCCCGGCGCTGACTGCGTCGACTGGCCTCCGCTCTTCGAGTTCTTTCGCGCGCACCGCGTCGACCCCGTCGAGACCGACTTCGCGTTCACGTCGCCCGGTCCGTGGGTGAACCCCACACGCTCCTTCGTGACGCTTCGAAGCGCCACCGACCCCACCATGGACCTCCGCGTCGCGAGCGCGCGCGCGGGCTCCGCCGTGGCGCTCACCACCACGAACGTCCGCTCGATGACGCTCGACGGACACGCGCTCCGAGGCATCGGCGTGACCGCACTCACGGTCGACGGCCGCGACGTCGCGCTCACCGACGGCCCCATCGCCATCGGACCTCAGGACGGCAAGCGCCCCGGCGCGCACGGGCCCTTCAGCGAGGCGCTCCAGCAGCCCTTCTGCTTCGTGTACGCCGACGGCGGCGACGACAACTGGCGGCGCTACGCGGCGTGGCTCGTCTCGACCTGGGCGGTGCAGGGCAACGGCTACGGGTGCGCGCTCCCGCTGTCGGCGGTGACGCCCTCGATCCGCGCTGCGCACGCGCTGGTGTACCTCGGCGTGAACGTGACCACCGTGGCCCCGACGGTGCCCGCCGACTGGAACGCGCGGGTCATCTCGTTCAACGGAATGAGCTTCTCGCCCGCGGTGATCGCGCTGGTGTTCCCCGTCGGCGGAGGCATCTCGGGCGTGATCGCGGCTACGGCGGGCGCGGACCGATTGCTCTACCGCTTCATGCCCTTCACGTCGCAGTTCGTGCCGCCCGACGTGATGGTCTACGACCGCACGGGCGTCCGCGTCGGAGGCTTCTTCGACGGCGCGTGGCAGAACTTCCGCGCGCTGTAGCGGCGCCCGCGAGCCCGGGAGCAGGCGACGGAGCCGTCCTGCGTCCACGGGCTCGAAACCCTTGTTTGCAGGGCCTTCGCGGTTCGGGGAGAGGGATTCGAATTCGCGGTGGCCGTCGGATGCAGCAGGATGCGGCGGGGAATGTGAAATTCGCACGTCGGGAACGAGCGTCTTCGGCGGTGTTATTGGTGACTCGTCACCACTTCGTGTCACCGGCTGGACGGGCGTTGCGTCCTGCCGTCGCGCGCCTGCACGGTCTCGACCTACGCCTTCGGGCGTGAGCGAACGACCGCACGAGCCGACTTCATGGTCGCGGCGCGGCGGAACCAGTGCTCCAGCGTCGGCAGGTCGTGGCAACCGAGAACCTCGGCCCGCACCGTGTCGGTGACGGAGAGCCCCCGCAGTTCCATAAGTTCGAGGATAGCCGCCGCACGGTCTTCGACACGGCCCTCGACGCGGCCTTTGTCGACGATCTTCTGGATGAAGGGCGGGAGCTCGACGTCGGCGAAACTAGCGGTGGTCATGAGTACCTCCAGGCGCTTGCGGAGCGCGGGGGCCAGAAGAGCATACAGCATCGCGAGGTACCCTGGGAGCATGTCGCGGGGCAGCTCCGCCAGGGCCATCGGGAGCGCATCGAGGATCGCCGCCGCCTTCTCGTCGCCGCAGTGCGCTGCCGCTGAGAGGAGCGCGAGCTCGGGGTTGGCCTTCGCCGCCGCGGCGTCGGTCACCCACGGGATCATCCCCGGCCCGAGCACGACGGGCGTGACGGCACCGTTCCCAGGGGCGAACTCCAGCGGCGAGGCGGCCCACGTCGCGATCTCCTCGGCGGGAGCGACGACCAACAGCCACACCGGGCAGCGATGGCGTTCGCGCAGCACCGCGAGGTACAGCGGCCACGTCCAGGGCTTGTCGGCGTCGCGCCCGAGCTGCACCTCCACGATCACGACGGCCATCGCTGGCGTGTCATCGTCCGCGCGCAGAGCCAGCACGAGGTCGGCGCGGTGCTCGGTGGGAACGAGGTCATCGAGCGACGCTTCGACCGGGGCGATCACGGGCGCGAGAGGCACCGCGATGTGCAGCGCCCCGCGCAGAAGTTCCACGGCCAGCGTCGGGCGCGAACGGAACATCTCGACGAGCGCCTGATGGGTGATCGAGGGCACGCCGGGGGCCTATCACCGGCGGTGATCCAGACGCAACGCTCTGGTGTGTCGGAGGGCGAGCGGTGCGGGTCGTCGCTACCCGAGGTCGTACGTCGTGAACCCGCCGAGCGCGATCACGTCCTGCAGCCGACGGAAGCAGGTGTGCTCGTACTCGACGCCGCGCTCGTCGGGCATGTACACGACGAGCGGCGGCGTGGTGAAGAAGCGCACGAAGCGGTCTCGTGGCCCGTGAAACCAGTCGCGCTCACCCACCGGCAGGAAGCGTGGTCGTAGCCCCACGCGGCCCAGCAGTCGTCGCAGCGCGCGGGGCCAGGGCCACTCGGCAATGGCGTCGAAGATCACGGTTACGACGCGCCCCTCGGAGACGAGCTCCAGCCGGTCGGGGTGCACCGTCACCTCCGAGACTCCCGGCAGTCCCTCGACGCGATCGGGCACGAACCTCAGTGGCCCCATCGGCACCCCATCTACCGCGTCACGGCCGGTACCACCCGGGCGGCAGCAGCAGTTGCACGGGCAGCCGAAGCTCCACGTGGTCGGCCGCCGTCGCATGCCACCGCGCGAACGCGCCGCCGAGGTCGCTTGCGTCCAGCGCCACCGACCGGAACGCGAGCCGTCGCTCCAGGTGACGGCGCGCGACGTTGCCGTCGAAGCGCGGGTCCTGCTCGCCGAGCGAGGCGTACACGGAGAAGGTCATCGTGGGCGGCGACGGCGTGCTTCCCGGTCGTGCGAACGGCAGGAACGCGCAGAACTTCGACGGCGCGAAGAGCTGGGACGCAGGGTCCGCCACGAAGAACTGCACGCGCCGACGGCGCCAGTGTGCGGGACCGTCCGCGCGCAGGTGGTCGTTGAAGGCCCAGAGGTTCGCGACCACGTCCGTCACGTCGCCCGCGAAGTGAATCCGGTGGCTCGCGGACTCGCCGCGCGGCTCGACGATCGAGAACACGCGCTCGATCTCCTCGCGCACGGGCAACGCACGCTCGCCGAGGGTGTCGAAGGGCGACTGGTTGAGGGAGCGCACGGCGTCAGGCTCCTCGAAGGGCAGGAGCGAGGTCTGGAACGCGCTCACGCCCTTCGCCCTCAAGTGCCGTGAAAAGGCTGCCGCCACCGCGCGTCGTCCGCGCACGACATGGCTGCTCACCATGCTCACGATGACGTCGTCCGCGCGCAGCGCGCCCTCGTCGAGCGCGAGGAGGAACTTCACCTGGTTGGCGACCGGATCGGCGCGGCTGACCTCGAACTCGACCGCGATACGGCGACCTCCCGAGCCCTCGAAGAGCACGTCGACGCAGGGGTCGAAGCCGAGCCGCCCCGCGATGCTCGTGGAGAACAACGGCTGTTCCCGCTTCGCGGTCCAGCCCGCACGCTCGTGGCGCTCGAACTGCTCCGCGAGGTACCGAGCGAGCGCTCCCACGCGGCTACTCGACGGCGACGCAGCGGCCGAAGATAGCGCGCGCGGTGACCCAGCCGTTGATGTGCCCGCGGTTGTTGCCGATCTGGAATCGCTCGCCCTGCATGGCCTTCACGAGGTGCAGGTACTCGGCGCCGCGCACGCGACAGAGCACGATGTCGCCGGGCGCCAGCGCCGCGGCGTCGACGGGCGTCACGGTGCAGAGCTGACCCGACTCGATGCGCCCTCGCATGGAGTTGCCCCGCGGACGGAACGACACCGTCTCGCCCTTCTGCAACCGTGTGATGTGGCCTGTCGCCCAACCCATGACGCCCGCAGGGTAGCATCGTGGGGATGTATCGTCCCACCTCCGCGTGGACACCGAGTGATGCCCTGCCCCGCGGATCTCGCGGACGTCGCAGTGAGAGGATGCGGTGAGCTACGACGCCGAGACGTACCGTGAACTGCTCGCGCTCGCTGGAAGCGCAGCGGCGGGCGACGATGTCCCGCTGCCGCAGGACCGAGCACCGCCCGCGGTCCACCCTGCGACCGAGGGGACGAAGCGAATCGTGTTGTGGTCGAAGTGGCACTCGGCCCGGCGGTTCCTGGGTCTTCCTGCGGCGCCGCGCACGACGACGGTCGTCCACCTGTTCGACGTCCCGCAGGCGGCGCACGTCCGCGCGCTGCGCGAGCTCCAACAGCGCCACGCTTGCCCCGTGGCCTTCGTCGGTGACCTCGACCCGCACGACCTGACGATGTACTGGTTCCTCCGCGCGGGCGGCGAGGCCGGGGCGTCCTCACAGGAGCCCGCGTTCGATGTGCAGTACCTCGGCGTCGACTCGCGCTGGCTGGCCTTCTGCCGGGCGCACCTCGTCGGCCGCGCGGATGGCACGCCCGGCGTCGAAGACCGCGTCACGATCATGCTCGGCGCATTCGAGAGGCGTCTACTCGCCTGGCTGTCTGCGCGCATGGAGCTTGGCGCGCTTCTGGGTGACTACGCCCTGGGGTTGCTGCTCGGCGGCCGGAAGCTCGAACTCGAAGGGGCGACCAACCCCGCGTTCTACGACGCGGCCTTCGCAGAGGCGCTGCGCCGAAGCCTCTTCGGGGAAGACCTGTGATGTCGGCGCCCGGCCCCGCGGTGCCTCGCGGTTCAGCCGCATTCGCACTCACTGCGGTAGCGTTGCTCGATGCAGTCGGCCCCCAACCTCTTCGACTGGGCGACTTCCGAGCTCTCGCAGGACGCCTTCCTCTGCTGGCTCGTCGCGCACGCGGGCTATCCCGAGCGCGTCGGGCTGCACGCCGTGGCGCGCGCGTTCATCGCGTGGCTCTGGAACCGTGCCCACTCCGACGCGCCGTGCGAGGCGGCCGACGTGGCGCTGCACACGCCGCCCTCGAAGCAGCAGGCACACACCGACGTGTTCTTCGTGGCGCGCATTCGCGACCGGCTCGTGCCCTTCCTCATCGAGGACAAGGTCCACACGTCGCACCACCACAACCAGCCGGAGCGGTACGCCGAATGGCTCGCGAAGCAGGGCGCGAAGCTCGGTGCGACCGACGACGTGAAGGTCTACTTCAAGACCGGCTACCACTTCGACGAGGACCGGGCGGTCGCAACGAAGGACGTGAAGGGCGCGAGGTACTGTGTCGTGGGCCTCGACGAACTCGTGGTGGTCTTCGACGCCCACGTCGCGCCGAGCGAGGTGCTCGACGACTACCGGCGCTACGTCGCCGCGATGCTCGCCGACCGGCGCGCGGCGCTCGACAACTACCGCGACCTCGGTCGCGACTTCGTGCAGTACGAATTCATGCGCGCGCTGAAGCATGGGTGCCCGAAGCATATGAACGCGGGCATCCTGCGGCGCGGGACCAACGTGGGCGGCACGCCGTGGACGCACTACACCGTCGCGTTGTTCTCGAAGGCGCTCGCAGGTGTCGACGAGGTGCTGTTCCTGCGCATCGACGCTCGCCAGGACGACCACGGCAAGCGCCGCTACTACCTGAGCCTCCGCCAGTACGGCCGCGTGAAGGGCCAGGAGGCTGCCCACCCTGGGGCGACGAAGACGAAGCTCGCGCGACTCGCGCAGCACAAGGCCCTCTTCAAGGCCGCCTGCGCCGAAGCGAACACGGGGCTCGTGTTCGCCGCGCCCTCGAACGACTACCAGGGCGCCAACGAGAGCGAGGTCGGGCTCCTGTTCTTCGACGGACTCGCGCAGACGCCCACCGTCGTGCTCGAACGCTGGCCCGCGTTGCACCGCGTGCTCGTCGAGCGGTTGAAGGCGACGCCGTAGCGCGCTTCGTCCCACTCAACGGATTGAACCATCAGGGGCCAAGCAGTCGATGTTCCACTGGCCGTTGCGCATCGCATCGGCGTGGAAGGACTGCCACGACCACAGGCTCACGCGCGGCTTCCACGGGCTCGGGTCCGCGACCACGATGCCGTCGACGGCGTGGGCTGCGACCAGCACGACCGTGTGGTCGAAGTGTTTCTCCTTGCTAGACCAGCGGCCAATCGGGTCGCTGAACTCCGGCCGCACGAGCGCGAGGAGGGGGCCTCGGTTCGCCGTCAGGTGCGCCAGGATGTCGTCACGGGTGAAGTGGTCCGCTGCCGACAGCTTCAGATGGAACCGGCGAGCCACGCGCCGTCGATCCTCGCGCTCGAGCCCCTTCTCACCGAGGACGAGCTGCCACATGCGGCGTTCCAACAGGTCGGACATGTACCAGTGGCCGTCCGTGTTCGGGTCCCGCACCCTCCGGTCACCGCGGTCCTGAGCCCACCATGTCGCGATCGCCACGATGCAGTACACCGCGCACGCGCTGTCGAGGTCCCCCTGTTGGCGCATCGGAAACGTCGCTAACCCTGCCGCCCACTCAGGGAGCCCTCGCATGTTCATGGCGTCAAGCAGCGCATGCTTCGCGTGGCTTCGCAACGGCCCTCTCCAAGCCACCCCGCGGACCCGTGCACGAACAACACGCTCGATGAGCGGCACGGCCGGAGTGAGGACGTGACCTGGCTCAAGACTGCGACGCCGCTCTCGGTGTCCGCCGACAAGATCGCGATGGCCGCGTGGCGGTGCTGCCGCCTGCTGATGCGCCTCGCAGACGCGCGCACCGATGTGTTCACCGACGCACTCGGACTCCCCTTCGCGAATGACGGGCGCCGCCGCATCGTCGAGGCGTGCCCGGCTGCGGCGCTCTCGCTGTGGGGCATCCCGCGCGACGACTACGAGAAGCCCGCGCGCCGCGACCGACGCGAGACGATGCTCGCAAGGCTCGAACGCGCTAGCGCGCACGACTGGCTCTCGTGGTCGAGCGACACCACGAGAGCGAACTGCCTTGCGACCGACCACGCGCACGAGCGCTCTCGTCTGCGCACTCGTGGTACGAACTGCCGCGCTCGGAGCCGCCAAGCAGTACCCGAGCGTGATCGCGGTGTGGCCGGTCAGGAGGGGTGAATCACGCTACCGCGCACGGACTCGCGACGCAGGGGCGCGCTCATCGGACGGTCGGGGCGTGTGCTGCGCACGTCCATGAGATCCCTGTGCACCCGGGTCGCGGCCGCGACGCGCGCAGATCCACGAGATTACGCGGATCGGTGTGCGGTCACGAAATCCCTTAGAGGTTGAAGCCGAGCATCCACCCTACCGAGCATAGAGCGGCGATCACATGAGTCTGGTACGCGGTTGGCGCGCGGTTGGCATATCGTTTCTGGAGGAGGCGCGTCATGCGCGCATACAGCACCGACCTCCGCGAGCGCGTCGTGGATGCGTACAAGGCT
>JBPOHC010000232.1:0-8640 GCA_052035985.1 Myxococcota bacterium
CTTCACCGCGCGCGCGATCGGCAACCTCGACGGCGACGCCACCTACTCGACCTTTCAGCGCACGGGCGCGATCGTGTCGGGTGAGCTCCAGGGCTCGAACCTCGCGATCACCAACGAGCTCGACTGACGCTCGACGCGGGGCGCGAGGTCACCCGCGCCCGTCGCGACACCGCCCGACCGCGACCGCAGCGCGCAACTGGCACTCTCCGACGGCTCTGCGGTACGGTCCGTCACCCGATGGCGCGCCGATCATGGAAGGCCCTGGCGACCGTCGCGCTCGCCCTCCTCGCGGGGAGCTGCGCGGGCCCCGTCGCGTGCACCTCGGCCTCGACGGTGCGCGCTCGCACCGAGGGCTTCAACGTCGCGGACGTGACGCCGATGCACCGCCGCACGTCGCACCGCCGCGCGCGCGATCACGTCGAGGTCCGGTGTCCCATCACGGTCGACGACCCGGGCCTCGTGCTCGCGACGGTGGGCGACACGGCCATCACCGCCTGCGACCTCGTCATCGCGAGGGAGCACCGCGCGCGCGCAGGACTCACCGCCGAGGACCCGCGGGTCACCCTGCGAACGCTGGTCGATGAGGCGCTGCTCGCGATGGAGGCTCCGACGCGCGCGCCGCACATCGAGCCCGCGGTGGAGCGAGCGCTCGCCGACGCACTCCTTCGCGCGGAGGCCACCGAGGCGGTGAGCGCGCGGAGGCCCACGGAGCGCGAGCTCGATCGATGGTTGACCGAGCACCCCGAGAGCAGGGTGAGAGACGCGCGCGTGCACCTCCGTCAGCTCGTCTTCGGGTCGGAGCTCGAGGCTCGCGAGGCGATCCGGGCGCTGCGCGCGGGGACGGCTTTTGAAGAGCTCCTCGCGCGCTCGATCGACCCGCTGGCGGAGCGCGATCAGGGAGACCTCGGACTGCTCACGGTCGAGGGCGCGACGGGCGTGCTCCCCGCGGTGGTGACCGTGGGCTTCGCGCTCACCGAGCCGGGGCAGGTGGCCGACGATCCCGTGGAGGGCTTCACCCGCGCTCGCTCGTCGCGCGGTCGCGGGGCGCGCAGGGGGAGGGCGCCGTCGGGCGCTCGCTGGCACGTGGTGCAACTGCTGGAGCGCATCGCCGAGGAGCAGATCGACGACGCGGCGGTGCGGGCGCGCGCGTCGGAGCGCATCCTCCGCGACCGCTACGCGACGGAGCGCGCGCGGGTGAGGGAGCGCCTCGCGACGGAGCTGTCTCCGCGCGTGCACGACGCGATCGATCTCAGCGCCGCCGCGGCCGTGCGCGTGAGGGCGCAGTAGCGCCCGGCTCGGGGTCAACCCGAACCGGGGGAACCTCTGACAAGACGAGGCGGACGAGCTCCGCCTGCCTCGTCGTCGAAGTCTTCTCGAAGACTCGCTTGAGGTGCGTCCGAACGGTCTCGACAGAACGACCGAGGGCGTCGGCGACCTCCGAAGGCGTCTGACCGTCGGCGATCGCGAGGGAGAGCTTCGCCTCCGTGGAGGTCAGCCCGAAGAGCTGCTTCAGCACGTCTTCTGTGTGCGGGCCTTGCGTGCCGGTATCGCGGACCAGCACGGCGACCTCTCCGCGCTGGTGCCTCTCGCTCGTCTTCGTGCTCGACACGAACATCAGCAACGGTCGTCGGCCCGAGGTGCGCGCCAGGGTCACGACGCGCGCGGTCGGTTCGAGGTCTTGCGCCGCCTGCGCGATCGCTGCCTGAAAGTGTTGATCCGCCGCGCCACGGACGCACCGCACGAAGCCGTCTCGGAGCGTCAGCACGTCGCCCCGTTCGAGCAGCGAGTTCGCCGCGAGGTTGCAATGCGACACGGCCCCATCCGCGTCGACGACGAACGCCGCGACATCGACGAGGTCGAGCAGCGCGCGGTCGATGGCGGCGTGCTCCCTCGCGCGCCGCAGGCGAAGGTACACGGCGAGCGCGCGCCGCGTCGGGGCGAGCAGCGCCCTGAGTCGATCGTCGGCGCTCGCTCTCCACGCGGCGAGCTCGCCTCGCGCGAGCACGTGCAGCGACGCTGCAACAGCGGTCGTGGACGTCACCAGCGCGCTCATCCCGCGCACGGTCCCTTCGTCGGTGAGCCACCTTCGCGCCAGGGTGGTTCTCGCGAGATCACCCGGTGCGGCGAACGCCTCGCTCGGGCCCACGTACCCTTCGGGCAGCGCGCGGCTACCGAGGAACAGCGGATGTCGTCCGCCGTCACCGAAGGCGACGACACGCTCGTGCTCGTCACCTCCGTGGAGCATCCACCCCGTCGTCGCCGAGGCGCTCTCGATGAAGGTCAGCGCTGCGAGCGCGCCGGCATCGCCTCCGGTCACGAATCGGGCCGCCAGTCCGAGCGCGTGGGTCCAGCGACGCGGGTCGAGCGAAGCGTCGTGCAACGCCTCTTCAACGGCTTCGATCTCAGGCGGCTCTGACGTCATTCGGCGCGGATCGTCGCTGCGATGGAGGCGCGAGGTCAATCCCCACAGGGCTCCGTGGCTTGCGCCAACCATCGGCGCTCAAAGCCCCGCCGGCGCACGCTTCGGTCGAGCGCATCGCTCGCGCCCGTGAGGCATCGGTCCAGAGCGTCGCGGTATCGCGCGAGGTCGGCGTCCACGCGGCCGCCTGCGATCCAAAGGGCTGCGGCGAGCTCAGCGACGTGCGACGGATTTCGCTCCGCGTCGACCATCGCGAGGGCGCGCAGCACCGTGGCGTCGTCGCGAACACCCAACCGGGCGAGGCCGTGGAGGGCGGACGCGAGGATCGACGCGAGGATCGGTGACGGCGGCTCCGACTCGGCCAGCGCTCGGACCTCGTTGAGACGGGCGGCGACGACGTCCTCGGAGGCCCCCGACGCCACCGCGAGGTACAGCCGCTCGACGCGAGCAGCTTCGGCGAGCCGGACGTGTCCTATCTCCTCTGCGCGAGACAGCGCCGAGGCGAGGTCGTCTTCGGCCGCGTCGAAGTCGCCGAGCGCGCGGAGGATCGACCCGCGGTTCTCAAAACACACAGCCACGGAGCGTTGGTTGCCGACGGCGCGCGCGCACTCGATGGCGAGGTCGAGGAGGTCGATGCCCTCTCCGAAGCGTCCGAGCAGCGCGAGCGTGGCGGCACGGTTCACGAGCGTGATCGCCTCCCGCCGAAGGTCCCCTGCGCGGTGATACAGATCCCCCGCCTCCGCGTAGCGAGCGAGCGCTGCGCTGAGGTCGTCGCCTCGCTCAACGTCGACGTAGGCCCGCGCGTGTGCGGCGCGCGCGGCGACCCACACGTCATCCACGCGCGCGCATCGGGTGAGGGCGTCGGTCGCGTGGTCGCGCGCGACATCGAGGTTTCCGACGTCAGCTTCCAGCAGCGCGAGCTCGCAGAGACCCACTGCGCTCCATCGCGGGTTCGGCGCATCACCGGATGTGACGAAGGTCTGCGCCGCGGAGCGCGCCAGCGGAGCGTCGCCGATCATCCGCGCGTGGTGAACGAAGCGCCACGCGATCTCGGCCGCTTCGTCAGGACCCAGGCGTCGTGCGAGGTCGCGCATCGCGTCGAGCCCTTCGCGCTGAAGGGCGCGGTCTCCGGAGAGTTGAAGCGCGTTGTCACGCGCGCGCAGCACACGCCACCGCGCGCTGTCATCCAGCTCGTGGCGGAGCGCCTCGCTCGCGGCGCGGCACGCGCTCTCCGCGACGCCGCAGGCTCCCCGCATCTCGGTCGTCTTCACCCACAGCGCCGCCGCCCGGCCGCGCTCACCGGCGGCATCCCAGTGCCCTGCGAGCTCCTCGGGGAGCGCTTCGTCGAAGCGCTCGAGCCACGCAGCGGCGAGCCCGTGGAGCGCGCGTCGCGAGTCGGGGGCGAACAGCTCTCTCGCCGTGTCCGCGACGAGCGCACTACGGAACTCGAACTCCCCGCCGCAAGGCAGACGTGAGTACGGGCGCTCCGAGACCCAACCGAGGCGCACGAGCTCGTCCGTCGCGTCGATGGCGCCGAGCGCCTCGACCCCGTCGCGCCAGAACACTCGACCGAACACGGAGGCGCGCTTGACGACGTCGCGCGCGAACGGCGTCAGGCGGTCGATCTGCGCGCGCACCGCGGCCTCGACGTCGAGCGGGAGCGCCTCGTCGGGCGGCGCCAACGCGAGGGCCACGATCGCGGCCGGGATCCCGTCGGTGCGCTCGGTGATGGTCTGGATGCGGACCCGGTCGGTGACGCCGAGCGAGAGAATGATCTCTTCTGATGCGTGCGCGTCGAGGCGCGTGAGCTCCCGGTGCACAGCAGCCGCGTGCACGCGCGCGGCGACGTCGTGAGCGCCCTCCCGCACGAAGAGCCAGAGCGAGAGCGGTAGCGATGGCGCGCCGTCAAAGACCGAGCGCAGGACCGCGCGCGAGGTCGGGTCGAGCCACTGCGCGTCGTCGAGCGCGAGGAGCACAGGCGCGTCCGACGCGAGCGCGGTGAAGATCCCTTCGATGTGCGCGCGGGCCCGATCGAGCGCAGCCTGCGGATCTCCGCTCCGCGAAGGGGTCTGGAGCGCGCTCGCGACCTTCGGGTGCAGGTGCTCCCCGAGGAGCGCCCGAAGGCCCGAGAGCGGGGCGTCGGAGGCGGGCATCTCGCAGCGGACGCGCAGCGCGTGGAGCCCGGTCCATCGCGCCTTCGCCGCGCGGAGCGCTTCGTCCATCAACCGGGAGAGACCGATCCCAGGAGGCCCCGAGAATACCGCCGCGGTGACCTTCGGACACGACGCCGCGCGCTCCGTCGCCGAGAGGAGCCATTCGACGTCGCGAGACCGCCCGACGAAGGGAGTCGCGTGACGCGTGACATCACCCGCGCGCTCCAGGATGGGCACGCTCCGTCGACCGTCCTCGGACGTCGCGAAGACGCAGTGACCGCGGAGGAGCGAAGCGGCGCTCGCATCGACGCCGATGCCACGCGAAGGGAGCGCCGCGACGGCAGCGTCGACGAGCGCGTTCGAGACGTCGTCACCTCGAAGTACCTTCGCGCTCACGATGGACACGGCGCTCGACGTGAGCGCCGCGGCGCGAGCGAGCCCGAGCGCGTCGCGCGGAATCGTCTCGCTCCAGCACTCACGGCCGAAGACGGCGAGCGAGCCCTGAGGTAGCGGAAAATCCTCTGCGCCGGCATCTTCGACGAGCTGACCGAGCAGCGACGCATCGCGCGGCGCGCGTGTGAGCACGGCCATGACGAGGCGCTGCTCCCGCGCGTCATCCTCCGGGCGTGACGCGACCTCGAGCGCAGAGGGGCGCACGGGCCCGAGCGCGTCGAGGCGGTCGAGGAAGACGCGCGCGGACGGAGGTCGCCCGTCGGGGTCCTTCGAAAGACATGCGCGCACGAGGTCGAGGAGGTCCTCGGGGAGCCCACGAACGCGGCGCTCCAGCGGTATCGGCGCGCTGAATGCCGCTTGAAACATCATCCCCAGCGGGCTCTCCGCGCCGTAGGGCAAGGCGTCAGCGAGGCACTCGTAGAGGGTTACACCGAGCGCGTACACGTCGGCGCGAGGGTCCCGCTCGCGGCTCCCACGAAGGCGCTCCGGCGCCATGTAGGCGGGCGTTCCAAGGAGATCGCCTGTGCGGGTGAGGCTCTGCTCGTCGCGCACCATCGCGAGGCCGAAGTCGAGCACCCGAACGTCGATGGATGCCTCGCGACGACCGACGAGAAAGACGTTTGCAGGCTTGAGGTCGCGGTGGACGATGCCCCTGTCGTGCGCCCAGGCGACGGCGTCGGCGACCTGTCGGAGCGTCTCTACCGCGAGGTCGCCGGGCATCGGTCCCTCCTTGAGCCGCGCGGAGAGCGTCTCTCCGTGGAGGAGCTCCATCGCGAGGAAGATCCCGTCGTCGGCCGTCGCGCCGTGCTCGACGAGTCGGACGAGTCTCGGGTGATCGAGCTTGCCCGCGATGGTGATCTCACGAATCGCGCGGTCGCGATCGAGTCCGCGCAGGCGCGAGAGCACCTTCAGCGCGACACGATGACCATGGGAAACGTGCGTGGCCGCGTAGACGTCGGCGCTGCCCCCGCGGGCGAGGAGGCGGTCGATGCGGTACTGCGCGACAGTGTCTCCAGGGGCGAGGGGCATCGCGAGGGAGGATCACACGACGGGCACGGGGGCGCGCAATCGGGGAGTCTTCGCGGGGCTTCTGTGAGGCCGTGTGTGGGCATCACCCGAACGGGTGACTTCACAGTCGGGTGCGCATCAGACCACTCCACGGGGTCTATGGATGCGTTCTCGGTCGGTGCCGCGGTCGGTCCCTACGTCATCGAAGCGCTGCTCGGGCGCGGAGGGATGGGCGCTGTCTTTCGCGCTCGCCACCGGGGGACGGGGCAGATTCGCGCCCTCAAGGTGATGCTCCCGTCGTTCTCCGCGGCCACGTCTAACGCCTTCGCGCGCTTCGTCCGCGAGATGGGTCTCGCGGTGGCCGTCGATCACCCCAACGTCGCGCGGGTCTTTGACGCCTTCGAGCACGGGGGAGCCTGGGTCCTGCCGATGGAGTTCGTCGCGGGCGACTCCCTCGAACGTCACCTCTCTCCATCGCGGGGAGTCCGTCGAGCGCTGCCACCGGACGACGCTGTCGTGATGATCCGGGCGCTCTGCGACGGCGTCGAAGCGATCCATGCGAAGGGCATCATCCACCGCGATCTCAAGCCCGCCAACGTCATGCTCGCCGCGCGCGAAGACGGCGCGATCGTCCCAAAGATCGTCGACTTCGGAGCCGCACGTCTCGCACAGGACAATGACGAACTCACGGGCGCGGGACTCGCGTTCGGCACGCCCGCGTACATGCCCCCAGAGCAGATGGAGGGGCGTCGCGATCTCGACGTGCGGCTCGACGTGTACGCCCTCGGCGTGATCGCTTACCAGATGCTCACGGCGCGTCGCCCGTACGAAGAAGACGCGGACGGGAACATCCCCACGAAGGTGATCCGTCGCGCTCCCTTCGCGCCGCCGTCGAAGCACGCGCCCGGCCTTTCAGCCGCGATCGAAGCGGTGGTGCTCCGTGCGCTCGCGCTCGATCGCGAGCAGCGCTTCGCCTCGGCGCGCGCGTTCTCCGAGGCGCTCGCCCTCGCCTGCGCGCCAGAGGGGAGCTCGACCGGCGTCGGCATCGAGACCCCGACGCAGCCCGCAGCCCCGACGCGCAGGACGTGGATCGCGCCCCTCGCGCTCGCGCTGGCGTGCGCGGTGGTGCTGGGTGCGGCATCGCTCCTCCCGTCGTCAGCGCCGAGTCGCGAAGCGACCGCGCGCCGCCCCGTGCGTGACGCCTCACTCGTGCTCGAAGCGTCGCCGCCCGCGCCGATCGCTCGGTCGATCGTGACGCCCGCGACGTCGGTGGTGCAGGTCGTCGACGCGGGTGTGGTCCCCGCGCTCGCGCCGGTGCGAACGCAGCGCGATGCGCGTCATCCGACGCGAAGTAGACCGCGACGCCGTTGTCGGCCCCGGCCCGGCATCGTGTGTCCGCCGGAGGGGCTGTGATGCGTATGCGCGCGCTGAACGCGCCGTGGGAGGCGCTGCTCGTCGTGCTCGCGGGGGAGCTCCTCACGCCGAGCGCTTCGTTCGCGCAGTCATCGCCGTGCGTCGGACGGGATCGCACGCAGGGCGAGA
Organism: Myxococcota bacterium; assembly: GCA_052035985.1. Taxonomy (GTDB): domain Bacteria; phylum Myxococcota_A; class Polyangia; order Polyangiales; genus CAISKJ01. Next base: position 7,576 of record JBPOHC010000232.1, read on the forward strand.
CGCTGACCTCGCGCGGCTTTCAGCGATTCGACGAGGCCACGGGACACAGCTCGCGCGTCGATCTGATCGGGATTCAACGCGCGCTCTCCGACGCCGATCAGGGGTGCGCGCTCGGCAATCCCGGCGCGCTCCTTCTCAGGGCGCTCGCGCTGCACGCGATGGCGCGCGATGTGGAGGCCGCGACGGCGCTCGACGGCTTCGTCACGCAGGTGCCGGACGCAGAACGCAGCAGGGCGCAGCGAGACCTCTTCGGAAATCTCTCGCGAGCGATCGCGCCGAACGTGGCGAGGCTCGCGGTTCACGGAGACGTCGACGGTCTTCGCGTGACGGTCGACGCGGTGGAGGTGTCGCCCGGCGTGAGTGTGACGCACGCGCCTGGCGTGGCGCTTGTGCGCGTTTCTGCGACGGGGTTCGAGGTCGAGGCGCGAACCCTGACGCTGACGGCCGGAGAATCGCGCTCGATCCGCGTCACCGCGGGTGAAGCGGGTGGCGAGGACATCGTCGCGCTGAGACGAACTGCGGTGCGAGCGGGGGCGGAGTCGACGGTGGGTGAAGCGCGTCCGCTGCGGCCGTGGGTGATCGTGGGGGCGGCGACGACGGGGGTGACGCTCCTTGGGGCGGTGGGGTTCACCGTGTGGCGCGAGGAGCGCGCGGGGGCGTACACGAGCCTCGGCTGCGGTTCCACGAGCGTGTCGGCCGCGTGCGTCTCGCACTACGGCGAGTTCTCGACCGCGGATACCCTGCGAACGGTGGCGTGGGTCGCGACTGGGGTGCTCGCCGTCGCGACGACGGTGCTGTGGTGGTTCGACCGTCGCGACGGGAGGAGGGGCGTCGCGATGAGGGCGGGGTGCTCGGTGATGGCGAGCGGCGTCGGCTGCGCGTGGTGAGGCGGCCGGGAGCGTTTCGGACGACGCGGCTACGACTCGGGGGCGGCGGGGGATGACTCGTTGAGCGTCGGGCTCCCGAAAGCGTCCCCGTCGCTGACGCTCCGTCGGTCTCTTCTTCCGTAGATCGGCAACGCTTCGCTCGCGCTTTCGCGTAGGTGCCGCGAGCGTTTTGGGAGCT
>JBPOHC010000961.1:0-1600 GCA_052035985.1 Myxococcota bacterium
GCGAATTCGATGACGAACGCAAGTCGCCGCCGCACCGTTGGGTGCAGGACATCGACGCAGGATGCGCGCGATGCGAAGGCTGCGGGCTCTACATCGTCGCCGCGCTCTCGCTCACGAAGGGCGTCAATGCGACTGTCCTCGTCGGCGGGCAGTACATCAACGGCGGGTTGCATCTCACGCAACCCGAGCATCGCAAGCCGTACGACCCCGTTCGTCACGGACGCTGCGAGAAGGTGACGCCGTGACCGTCGACCCCCGACGCATCGAAGCCGCGCTCCAACCGCACTACCCCTCGACGATCCTGCGCCCGGGCGATGTGCTCTACACCGTCGCCGTGGGCCTCTACTCCGCTCTCGCCGCAGCGCAACCCGCGCCGATGCGCGCGGTCACGAGCGTCGTGCTCTCGTCGCTCGACGCGCTCTCGCAGCGCGTGTCCGTGACGATCGACTCCGTGATCGTGCTCTCGCCCGCAGCGGTCGCCGACGACGTGACGCACGCCGCGACGATCGCGCATGAATTCGTCCATCGCTCGCAGGTCGAGCGCGCGGGCATCGTGCAAGCGACGGTCGACTACCTCGGGAGCGGCGAGCTCCGCGCGCAACGCGAGGCCGACGCCGCAGCCGCGGGGCTGTGGCTCCGCTACGTGCTCACGGGCGAACTCCCCGACGAAGCGCCGACGCTCGGCGACCTCTATCACCTCGACGCGGGCGACTCTGCGATGGCGCGGCAGATCATCGCTGCGCACCTCGCGACGATCCGCGCGGGCGTGTGTCCCAACCTCGACGTGTGCGTGGTGCTCGCGCGGTGGCTCCACGCGCAGGACGACATCCCCGCCGACGTGATTGCGCGGGTGGCGGTGGTGCCGTGAGCGTCGCCTACGTGCCCCGCTGGGGCGACTCGCACACGCACGACGGCGTGCCCGTGCATCCCGGCTGCTACGGGTGTCAGTCGTGTTGGCGATGCACCACCAACCCCGAGTCGCCATGCTACGTGGCGCTCACCGCAGAAGAGCTCGCGGCGATTCCGCCCGCGGTGGTCGACGACAACGATCCGTTCGAGGTGCCGTGATGGGCGGAAGCGATCCTAGGGATTGGGCGCGCGACAACCGCGCCGACGTGGCCCGCTACGCGCGACGCATCGGTGCGATCACAGCGCGGTCGCGCGACGTGTGCCTCCCCGGCGTTCCGCTCGCGATGATCTTCGCGTGGTTCGCCAACAACGGCATCGACGAGAACACCACCGGCTGGATCAGCGGTTCCGAGAGCGAGCGCGCGGAGGCTCTCGCGAAGGGACGCAAGCCCCTCGGCGGCAACCCTCGCGAGGGCTACGGCAACGTCGACTCCGACGACCTTCACGAACTCGGCCCCGGCGGGGTCGAAGGCAGCCGATGCCCCGCCGAGGTCGCAACGGGCGACTGCCCGTGGGTGACGCTCGCGCGGTCGAGCGAGGTCGCGAAGATCCTCGGACGCCCCGGCGTCGAAGGTCGCGCGTGGTACGGCGCGCATGACGATCAGGTCGCCATCGCGTGCGCGAACATCGCCAGACACTCGCGGCAGATGCGCGCGAAGATCGACCCGCGTCTCGTGTGGGCCGACGAGAA
>JBPOHC010000190.1:0-16827 GCA_052035985.1 Myxococcota bacterium
GAACTCCCCGGCAAACCGCCGCCGGATCCCTCATGGAAACCAAGGGGATCGTGAGATGTGTGCCGAACGGAGCCGATCCTCGGGGGTGAGGGCGCGCGGAAGCGCGGGAGAGGGGGCGGAGCGCTCGTCTGGGACAGTGGTATCAGCGACGAGCGACGTCTCGGAGCGACGGCGGCAGGTCGCGGACGTCGACGTGCGTCCCGCGGAGGTCGAGCGCGGCGAGCGTCAGCGCGCGGAGCCCGTCGAGGCGCTCGAGGCGCCAGTCGTACGAGAGGTCGAGCGCGCGGAGGTGCGGCAGCGACGCGAGCGCCGACACGTCGAGACGCTTGTCCGAGAGCCGAATCGTAAGGGCGCGCAGGCTGGTGAAGGGCGCGATCGCCTCGCAGGTGAGTTGCGAGAGGCGCGAGAGGGTGAGCGCCTCGATGCGCGCCGCGAGCGCTGGCGTGCGCGCTGAGACGACGCCGAGGAGGTGCTCGTCGCACTCCAGCGACGCCAGCGCGCGCAAGGCTCCAAAACCGCGCACCTCGGTGTTCGGCGTGTACCCGTGGTTGACGAGCGCGAGGCGGCGCAGCGACGCGCTCCCCGTGACGTCGAGCAGCATGCGGACGGACGACGCGCGAAGCGTGAGCTCGGTGAGCGCCGGGCACTCCCTGACCGACACGGAGGTCAGGGAGTGACCGGCGTGGATGGCGACCGTCTCGAGCGTCGGATGCCCGTCGATGCGCAGCGCGCCGTCGCGGTACTCGACGTGCGGATGCAGCAGTCGAAGCACGCGGAGCCCCGGAGCGCGCAGCAGCTTCGGGACGTCTGTGCCGAGGACGTCGAGGAGCTCGATCACCCGCAGCGAGGTGAGCCTCGCGGGGTCGAAGTCGACGGGCACGCGGCTCCCCCAGAGGCGCAATGATTCGAGCCGCGTGAGCCCGTCGAGGGCCTGACCGTTGCGGACCGCCTGCATGTCGCGGAGCGTGAGCGAGCGCGCGCTCGTCAGCGTTCGAAGCGGCCCGAGGTCGGTGTCGACGGGGCGGCTCCCCGGTCGCGAGAGGAGGAGCGACGTGACGCTCTGACGCAGCCTCCACGCGGCCCTGCACGTCTCCGCGGCGTCGGCCGTGAGCGCCAGCGTGAGGAGCGCCCTCCGATGCGCGTCGCCCCCTCGTACGCGCAGCGCGGCGTCGCGCAGGTCGAGGCGTCCGTCGGTGCCGTGGAGCCGCGGAGGCATCCAGCGCACCCCGCGGAGCAGCCCGTCGTAGAGCGACGCGTCGCCGATCGCCTTCGCGAGCGCCACGCCCCGCGCGATCGTCGCGTCGTCCTCCGAGCGGAGGAGCGAGATCACGCGCGGCCACGCGGCGCGCGCGGCGGGCGTCAGCCTCGGCGGCGTCGCGACGACGGCGGCGGGCACGTGCGACGCGAGCGTGGTCAGCCCGAGGTCCGCCCAGAAGACCGCGAGCGCGCGGAGCTTCGGCGACAGCGATTCGGGCGAGACCCCCGTCCCCGTGAGGTTCACGCCGAGGAGCGCTGGGAGCGCTTCGAGCGCGCGCACGTCGGTGACCCTAGCGCACCCGCGGAGGCTCACCCACGCGAGCGACCGGAGCGAGCCGAGGGCGGAGACGTCTTTGAACGCGCCTCCTTCGAGCTCGCACCAGGTGAGCGACGCGCAGCCCTCGACGCCTTCGAGCGAGCCGAGCGAGGCGCAGCCGCGCAGCGTGAGCGCTTCGAGCTGACGTGCGTTCGCGAGCGACGAGAGCGACTCGAACGACGCGGCGTCCTCGATGGAGAGGTGCGCGAGCGACGCGACCGACGAGAGCCCGTCGAGCGAGCGGAGCTTCGGCGCGCGCAGCGAGAGGCGCGAGAGCGCGGTCGATGCGCGCAGCGGCGTGAGGTCGTCGCGCGAGAGCTCGGCGGAGAGCGTGAGCGCCTGGAGGTCGAAGCCGCGCAGCGCGTCGAGGTCGCGCGTGACGTCGCGCCGCGTGTCGGTGATCGAGAGCTCGCGCAGCGCGGGCGCGCCTTCGAGGTCGAGCGCGTCGAGGTCGCCGCCGCGCCACGCGACGCGACGGAGCCGGGGCAGCGCGCGCAGCGGCGCCAGCGAGCGGACGTCGCTCCCGCCCACGATGTCGATCGACTCCAGCGCGTCGAGCGAGGCGACGTGCGTGAGCTCAGCCGGGCGCGCTCGGGCGAGGGCGAGCGAGAGGTGCTCGAGCGCGCGCATCCCGCGAAGGAACGAGAGCGACGCGAGGTGCGCGCACGCGCGGAGGTCGAGCGATTTCAGCGTAACGGCGCCCGAGAGCGCGTCGAGGTCGCGGACCGGCGCGTCGAGGGTGAGCGCTTCGAGCGAGGGGTGCGTCGCGAGGGCGTCGAGGTGCAGCGGCTCCGCGGCGCATCGCACCGAGAGCCGGGTGAGGCTGCGAAACGCGCCGAGCGGCGCGAGGTCGAGCGCGTCGCCCGCGAGGGGAGGCAGCGCGCGATCGAGCGCGAGGCTCGTGACGCGAGACAGCACGCGCGCGGCCAGCTCGCAGTCGGGCGGCGCCGCAGCGAGGAGCGCGAGGGCGCGCACGAGGTCCCACCGACGACGGGCGTTGGAGCGGGCGCAGAAGCCCTGGACGCGAAGGGTGCCGAAGCCGCCGTCGCGCGTCGTGGGCGCCCACGAGACGCCGCGTAGCATGCGGTCGAAGAGGCCTCGCTCGCCGAGGGCGCACGCGAGCTCGGCGCCCCACGCGATCTGCTCGACGTCGCGCGAGAGGATCAGCGCGAAGAGCTTCTGGTCACGTTCGTCGGTCGCGCTCATGGCGGCGCGCACGATAGCGCGATCGCTACTCGGTGCTGAGCTTGAAGCGGTTTCCGCCGACCTCGAGCACGTCGCCCGCGCGGAGCCTCGCGCTGCGCACGGCGTCGCCGTTGACGCACAGGCGCGGCCAGAACATGTGGCTCTCGACCACCCAGTTGCGACCGTCCCACGAGAGCGTGAAGCCGTCGCCGAGGAGAAAGCCCTTGAGCGGCAGCGTGTCGTGCTTCGCGGTGACGCGCACCACGTCGGTCTCGGTGAGCACCTTGCGGCCGCCGTGCTTGTCGGTGCGTTCGAGCACCGTCCGCGCGGCCTCGCGCATCACGCGGTACGACGCGCGGATCTCGCCCTGGCTCAGCACGCGCGTGCCCGCCGTGTTCACGAGGTTCGCGTCGACCTCGGTCTGCATCTCCTCCGCGGGGCCGAGCGCGACGGAGCCGCAGCGCGGACACGCCGCCTCCTTGCTGTAGGCCGACACCATCCCCGTCCACCAGCAGCGCTGGCAGACGACCTGGAGGAGCGGGCGCGTCGACACGAGGTGCGCCGCGTTGGCGGGGTTCAGCACGAAGACGATCAGGCAGTCGTTGCCGACGAGGACCTCGCTCATGTCTGCGACGGGCGTCGAGGTCGACACGAGCCTGCCCGACACGACGATGGGGTTGGTCTCAGAGACGCACCCGACGAACCAGCGCTTCGTCTCGTCTTGCACGAACACCGCGTGCTCGCGAGAGACCGAGTCGCAGGGGATGACGATGTCGTTCTCGGGGTCGCGCCCCACTCGTACGGGGGGCGTGTCGAACGACACGCGTCGCATCGGATGGCCCAATCGATACACAAGGAAGGATGGCATCGCGGCGACGCCGAGCTTCATCCCCGAGGCCGCGGAGACTCAAGCGCAGAGTTCGCTCCCGCGGGGCCGCGCGACGGGTGTCGACGACCTCTGTGCGCGCGCCTCGGGGAGCTCCCTGCGAGGTGACGCCCCGGGCGTCGGTTGGTGTATGGAAGCCCCACCGACGATGCTCCACGCCCGTGCGCCCTTTGAGGTCCCCGAGTTTCTGCGGGCGCGCGTTGGCGATGAGCCCTTCGTCATCGGCGGCGGGTTCTCGCGAGAGCCCCTGACGGCCTCTCACGACGGCCGTCTGGTCGCGGGCGCGCTCGGGCCTCTGGTGTGGGTCGCCAACGCTGACGACGGGGTGATCGCGCGCTACCTCGTGACCGAGGCGCGCGGGGTCGACGACCTGCGCTTCTCCCGCGACGACGCGCGGCTGTTCGCGATCGGACACCAGCGCGTGACCTCGTGGCGGCTCGCGGACGGCCAGCGCGAGGTCGACCTGAACCTCGCGAGCACCTCTGGCCGCGCAGACCTGTCGCCCGACGAGTCGCGGATCTTCGTCGACTCGCACAACGCGCAGGCGCTCCTCGACGTGGCGACCGGGGCCGTGGTGGCCGAGCAAACGATCCCGGGGGGCGCCCGCTTCGGAGACCGCCCGACCCCCGTGTTCACAACCGATGGCCGCTTCGTCGCCGTCTCCGACGCGGCGCTCGCTGCGTGGGACATGGACTCTCACGCCGTCACGTCGCTCGCGGCGCAAGGGCCGTTCTCGCATGTGTGCGCCGTCGGCGACGGGGCCGAGGTCATCGCAGCCGGCCCCGAGCGCCTGCTCTTCCGGTACGATCTCGCAGACGGTCGTTGGATCGCGTCGGGCAGGGGCCCCAGGGTCGTGCACGCGCTCCTGGTCGATGGTCGCTCGCTCTGGGTGTGCGGCGCCGACCGCGCGGACAGCGCGACGTGGGCGCTCACCGTCTGCTCGGCCGACAGCCTCGAACCCATCCCCGACGCGCCGGTCGTGTCGATTCCGCGCGGGGCCTCGGTCGCGCGTCGCGGCGAGACGCTGTTCGTCACCTGCAACGGTCGCCTCACGGTGACGCCGATCGCGACCGCGCCCTCGACGCGCTTCGACGCGCCGGTGAGAGCCTTCGGCCACGCGGTGCGCATCGATCCGACCGGCGCGCGGGTCTGCGCCAGCTTCGGGACGCTCGTCGGCGCGCAGGTCGTGTGCTGGACGATCGGCGCTGGCGAGCGCATCGGGACGCTCTCCACGTCGCGGCGTCACCCGCTCTGGCTCTCGGACGACGGCGCCTTCGCGCCCGACGACACGCTCGCCGCGACGCTCGCGGCCGCGGACGCGCGAGGCGACGCGACGCACGTCCTCGCGCCTCGAGGAGAGGTCCTCGCCGTGCGCCCGAACGACCTGGCCGTGCTCCCTGATGGCCCGACGTTTCCGCTGCCGCGGGCGCTCTCACGGAACAGCCGATACGCATGGCAGCGCGACGACGCGCTCGTGCTCGGCGTCGACTTCGATCGCGTCTCGGCGTTCGATCTTCGAACCGGAGAGTCTCTGCCGCCTCGTTCGTTCTCGGGGCTGCGCGCTGTGGCTCCCCTGGGCGAGACCGCGTGGGTCGTCACCGACAGCGGCGCGCAGCGCTGGGACTTTCGCGCCCGCACGAAGCTTCGCGCGTTCAAGCCGAGCCTCCCCGCCGGGGCGTTGGTGGAGTTCGCCGCGGCGTCACGAGACGGGCGACGGCTCGCGATCGGAACGGCCTCCGGCGCGCTGGTGCTCATCGAGCTCGACGGCGCCGGGCGCACGATGACCTTCCAGGGCGCGCGGGCGGGCGGCGTGAGCGCGGGCGCGTTCAGCGACGACGGCGCGCTGCTGGCCACAGTCGGCAACGAGCCCTGCGTGCGCGTCTGGGACGTCGACGCCGTGCTCGCGTCCGCGCCCGCGGAAGCGCCGCCGAAGCGCCGCGCGAGACGATCTCCGTGAACCGCGGGGCTCCCTCGAAGAACGCGTCGTGACGATTTCGCGAAGGCGCGCTCCCCCCTGTTCCTACTCAACGTCTCGAAAGGCGAGGGAGAGAGCCAGGAGACGTGCTGTGTGGATGGCGTTGTGGATGACAGCAGGCTGCGGCGAGCGGGTCGACCTCGTCGCGCCGACGGACGCGGCGACCGCGGACGGAACCGCATCGAACACCGCCGCGATCGGCGCGGGCTGCGTGCAGAGCGCGACCCCGAGCCTGTACGGCGGCGCGCTGATCCCGCTCTTCGGAGCGCGGTGCCTCACGGTCCCCTTCTCGTCGCGCATGAGCCTCGGAAATGAGCGTGTCGAGTGCGTGGTCCGCGAGGTTCCCGCCGCGGGCGAGACGCTCACCTGCGACCCCGCGCGCGGACGCACCGCGGCGGAAGACGGCGCGTGCGTCGTCGCGCAGCTCCCCGCCACCGTCGAAGGGAGCGCCGCGCCGACGGGCCACGGGTTCTTTCTCCGTCGAGGCGGCGCCGGGTGCCCCGCGCGGGTGGATTTCACCGCGGGCGATGCGCCTGCCGCGGGCGTGAACGTCGTGGCCGAATGCATCCTGCGGCTGGAGGGATCGGCGCCTCCGCGTGTCGTCCCCGTGTGCCGTCGTCCCGTGGGCGCGCGCTGCACCCCCACGCCGCCCGGTGGAAGGCCGTGCAGCGAGTCGCCCGACGGATGCCTCCGCGGGACCGAGGTGCTCCTCGAGACGGGCGGGCAGGAGTGCGAGAGCGGGCTCTGCCTCTCGTATCGCTACGAAGAGTCCTCCGACTCCACCGGGGCTCAGCGCGATCGCGTGACCTGCACGTGTCGCTGCGGCGTCCCCGAGTCGCTGCGCGCCAGCATCGACCCTCGAACGCTCTGCACGTGCGGTGCGGGCTTCTCGTGCGTCCCGCTCGCGGGGAGCAACTGGGGTCCCGGCCTCGCCGGGTCGTACTGCGTCCGCAACACCTTCGCGCCCTGATAAGAGGTCGACGCACATCCGCCATGCGACGCCTCGCCGCCATCCTCGCGCTCGCCGCCGCGCTCATCGCGCGAGAAGCCCACGCGGGCGTCCGTCTCGACGTCGTGCGCGGAGACGGCGCGGAGACCTGCATCGACGGCGCAACGTTGCAGCGCGAGCTCACGCGTCGCCTCGGTGAGACCGCATTCGACGGCGAGGTCGCGCAGGTGATCGAGGTGCTCCTCTCGCGCGAAGAGCGTCGATGGACGGCGCGTCTGCGACAGCGAGATGGCCGCGGCGCGCTCATCGTCACGCGCGATCTCAGCAGCGAGGCGCCCACCTGCGAGCCGCTCGGCGATGCGCTCGCGCTCTCCCTCGCGATCCTCATCGACCCCGAGGCTCCACCTCCGCCACCGCCGACCCCTGAAATCGTCTCGGTGTGTCCGCCGCTGCCGCCGCCGCGAAGGATGCCGCGCGCGCCGCGCCACTCCCCCGTGCAGCTCACCGCCGAGGGAGCGCTCGTGTGGGGCGTCGTTCCGAACGTCGCGCCGGGCGTTGGACTTCGCACGGAGCTCGCGCTCTCTCGTCGCTGGCGCGTCGCGGTCGGTGTCACGGCGATTCCCACGGTGCGCGTCGATGTCGCGACCGCGCGCTTCGCCTTCGGGTGGACGGCGGCCTCCGCGGGCGCGTGCGTCGCGATCGCGAGCAGTGATGCGCTGCGCTTCGACGCGTGCGCCGCGGTGCGTGTGGGCGCGCTCCACGTCTCGGTCGATGGTGCGCCCGCGCAGAACACGGGAGACCGCCTCTGGGCCTCGGCGCATCTGGAGCCGCGGCTGCGCGCGCGCGTGTTCGGTCCGCTCGTGGTCACGGCGGAGGCGAGCGTCGGCGTACCCTTCACGCGGGCGTCTTTCGGCGTCGCGGGAGCGCGCGAGACAGTCTTCGAAGTGTCGCCCGTCACCGTCGCCGGAAGCCTCGGCGCGGGGGTCGAGCTGCCGTGAGCTCTACGTGGACCCGCAACGCCTCCGCGGAGACGCCTGCCGCTTCGAGCGACGAGGTGGCGGAGCTCGTCGCGGCGCACGGACGCTTCGTCTTCATGACGCTCCAGCGCTTCGGCGTGCGCGGACCCGACGTCGAAGACCTCGCGCAGGAGGTGTTCGTCGTGGCCTTTCAGCGGCTCCACTCGCGCGACCCGGCGCATCGGGTCACCACGTGGCTCTGGGGCGTGTGCATGCGCGTGGCTTCGAATCACCGACGTCGCGCGTGGGTGCGTCGCGAGCGCCCTCACGATGAGCCCCCCGAGCCCGCCGAGGAGACGCGCTCCCCCGACGCGGAGGAGGTCGCGCACAGGCGTCAACAGCGGGCGCAGCTCGACGCGATCCTCGATGAGCTCGACCTCGAGCGCCGCGCCACCTTCGTGATGTTCGAGATCGACGGCATGACCTGCGACGAGATCGCGGCCGACATGGGCGTCCCCGTGGGCACGGTGTACTCGCGCCTCCACGCGGCGCGGAAGCAGTTTCAAGAGGCGCTGCGCCGCGCGCGGCTCCGCGAGGGAGGGCGACGATGAGCGAACCCCGCCGCTGGCTCGACGACCCCGACGGCGCGCCCGATGACGTGCGCGCGCTGCTTCGTGAAGCAACACCGACCAGGGCGCCTGAAGCCGCAGCGCTCGCGCGCGTCACCGAGCGCGTCACCGTCGCCACCGCGCTCGGAGGCGTCACCGCCGCGGGCGTCACATGGTGGAAGGTCGGCGCGCTCACGTTGGGACTCGCCGCGAGCGTCGCCGTCCTCGCGCCGCGCAAGTCGCACCCGCCGCCCGCGCCCATCGCGCGCTCCGTCGCGGCAGTGGTCCGTCCTGTCGCCGAGCCCGTCGTCGCGCCGTCGGTCGTGCCGCTCGTGAGGCCCAGCGTCGCGCCGCCTGCGCCTGCGTTCTCCGCGGCTCGCGTCGTTCGCGTGACCCCCGCGGTGACGGCGCCTCGACGCGTCGTCGCGCTGCCCGCTCCGACGCTGCCTGCGGTGGCGCCCGCGATCCACGAGGCGCCCGCGATCGGCGGTGGTGGGCACGTCGTGAGCGCAGGGCCGACCGATGCGCTCGCCGAAGAGACCCGGTGGCTCGCGGACGCGCGTCGCAGCCTCGACGGCGATCCCTCGGCCGCGCTCCGCACGCTGCGGACGTACCCTTCGCGCTTTCCGCGAGGGCAGCTCCAGGGGGAGGTGCGCTACCTCACCTTCGAAGCGCTGCGCCGCTCGGGCGCGACCGGCGAGGCCCGCGCGTTCGGCGAGCAGATGCTCCGCGATGCGCCGCAGGGTCCCTATGCGCGACGCATCCGAAGCGCGCTCGCGGTGACCGACATGCCGTACTGACGACGTGTCGGAGGGCAACGGCTTCGCGCCAGACAGCGTGGCGTCGACGCGTCGCATGGGGCGCGCGCGCGCCGCTATGACACTCTGAAGTGGCTTGTTTTTAGATGTTTTGGCGTGGTCCGCGACGTGGAAGTGGAGCCTCCCCCGGAGGCCCACGATGACCTGTCTCACCCGCCTTGCACCGCTCGCCTGGACGCTGCTCTGCCTGAGCGCGTGCGCGTCTGCACCGACCACCAACGCGCTCCCCGACGGCGCCGCGCCTGACGTCGCGCTCCCCGATGCGGCGCCCGACGCGGCGCCCCTCGACGTCGCCGTTCCTGACGACACGCCTGCCGTCGACGTCGTGCAGTCCGGCGACGATGGCAAGGGCGTTCGCGGCGGCCCCTGCGCCACGCCCTTCGACTGCGAGCGCGACCTCGCAGGGCGCGTGTGCATCACGTCGTCGAGCCATCCCGAGGGGCAATGCGTCGAGTGCGCGCCGGGCATGCTCTGCCCCGACGGCGTCACCGTCTGCAACAACCGCGGGAGCTGCAACAACCGCTGCGCCTCCGACGCCGACTGCGCCGACAGCGAGCTCGGACCGCGCTGCGACACCGCGTCGGGCGCATGCGCGAGCTGCCTCACGCGCGCCGACTGCCCCGGCACCCTCCGCTACTGCAACCGCGCCGCGAACCGCTGCGACCTCGGCTGCGGCGGCGATGCCGACTGCGCGGGGCAGAGCTCCTTCGGCAGGCCCACGGAACGCTGCGACAACGACCCCGCCGCGCCCTCCTGCGTGCAGTGCGTGACCGACGCCCACTGCGCCGCGGGGCAGCGCTGCGCCGCCAACCGCTGCGTCGCCGGGTGCACCGCCACGAGCACCTGCCCCACCGGCACGACCTGCTGCGGCGGGGGCTGCGTCGACACGCGCACGAGCCTCTCGAACTGCGGCGCTTGCGGACGCGCGTGCCCCGCGCCCACGGGCTCCTCGGCGACCTGCGTCGCGGGCGTCTGCGGCATCGGCGCGTGCCTCGCCGGACGCGCCGACTGCGACCGCGACGCGACCAACGGCTGCGAGGCCGACACCGCGACGGGCGTCTCGAGCTGCGACGCGTGCGGAACCGTCTGCCCCACGCGCGCCAACGCAACGGCCACGTGCGCCGCGGGGGCGTGCGGATTCACCTGCGCCGCAGGCTTCGCTGACTGCGACATGAACCCTGCGAACGGCTGCGAGGTCGACACGCGCACGAGCGCCACGAGCTGCGGACGCTGCGGCAACGCATGCCCCGGAGCGCTCACGTGCTCCGCGGGCGCCTGCTCGCTCGTGTGCGTGGGCGGACTCACCGGCTGCGGCATGACCTGCGTCGACACGCAGACGAGCGCGGCGCACTGCGGAGGCTGCGGGCGCGCGTGCCTCCGCGGTCAGTCGTGCGTGGCGGGCGCGTGCACGGGCGTTCCGCTCTGCGACGCGCCGCTCACGGGCTGCGGCCTCGCGTGCGTGAACCCGCAGACCGACACGGCCAACTGCGGCGGCTGCGGCAACGCGTGCCCCGCGCGCGCCAACGCGACGGTGAGCTGCGCGACGGGCGCCTGCGCGCTGACCTGCGCGGCGAACTTCGCCGACTGCGACATGAACCCGGTCACCGGCTGCGAGACCGACACGCGCACGAGCGCTGCGAACTGCGGCGCGTGCGGGCGCGCGTGCGTCGCCGAGCACGGCACCGCGCGCTGCGCCGCGAGCGTGTGCTCCGTGGCCTCGTGCGACGCGGGCTACACGCTGGTCTCGGGCGCCTGCGCGCTCACCAACCCGTGCACGGTGATGAACGGCGGCTGCGACACGAACGCGACCTGCGCCTCGACCACGCCGGGGATGCGCACCTGCACCTGCAACTCGGGCTACACGGGCACGGGGCTCATGTGCGCGCCCGAGTCGACCTGCTCGCCCGCGTGCGCGGCGGGGCAGGCGTGTGTGAACCGCGTGTGCGTCGGCAACGGGCCGCTCCGCATCTCGATGACCTGGGACCGCGCGGGCGACATGGACCTGCACGTCATCCCCGCGGGCGCGGCGGAGATCTACTACAACCGAAGGACCTCGAACGGCGGCACGCTCGACCGCGACGACACCACGGGCACCGGCCCCGAGAACGTCTACTGGACCGCCGCGCCCCCCGCGGGCACCTACCTCGTCTGCGTGGTGCCCTACCGCATCGGGGCCAGCACGAACTTCGAGGTCACCGTGAACCGTCCCGGCGTGCCCGCGATCCGCTACACGGGGAACCGCTCGGCGTCGACGGGCAACCAGGCGTGCAGCGCGACCTCTCCCTACCTCGTCGGCATGTTCACCCTCTGAGTCTCCACGGACGCGGAGTTCCGCGCAGGGCGCGCTGCTCCCCGTGCGTCGCGATGAATCCGAAGCGCGAGAGACGTTCTCCTCTTCCGTTTCGGGCGGTTCCGCGGTTGAAGTCCGCGTCGATGAGCGCGAACAACGACACCCCCTTCGCCGGCCTCGAACCCGCCGCGGTCTGGCGCCACTTCGCAACCCTCTGCGCGACGCCGCGCGCTTCGAAGTCCGAGGCCGCCATCCGTGAGCGCCTCGCGCACCACATGGACGCCCTCGGCTTCGACGTCGACATCGACCGCGTCGGCAATCTCATCATCCGAAAGCCCGCGTCGCCGGGGCGCGAGTCGTCGCCCACGGTGGTGCTCCAGGGCCACCTCGACATGGTCTGCCAGAAGAACGCCGACAGCGCGCACGACTTCGCGCGCGACCCCATCTCGCCCGAGCTGCGCGACGGATGGCTCGTCGCCGAGCACACCACCCTCGGCGCCGACAACGGGATGGGCGTCTCGATGATCCTCGCGGCGCTCGAAGACCCGACGCTCTCGCACGGCCCGCTCGAAGCGCTCCTCACCATCGACGAGGAGACCGGAATGACCGGCGCGCACGGGCTCGAGTCCACGCGCCTCAAGGGGCGCTTCATGCTCAACCTCGACACCGAGGACTGGGGCGAATTCTATCTCGGCTGCGCGGGCGGACTCGACGTCGACGTGCGCGCCCCCGTGACCGCCGAGGCGCTGCCCGCGGGTTACGTCACCACGACCATCGCCGTGCGCGGACTCCGCGGCGGACACTCCGGCGTCGACATTCACGAAGGCCGCGGCAACGCCATCCGTCTGCTCGTCGGCGTGCTGCGCGCGGTCCGTGAAGAGCTCCCGCTGCGCCTCGCGCGGCTCGACGGCGGATCGGCTCGCAACGCCATCGCGCGCGAGGCCTTCGCCGTGGTCGCGCTGCCCGCGGAGTCGCTCTCGAAGCTCCCTGCGCTGCTCGCGCGCGAGGCGTCACGGCTGCGCGCGGAGTACGCCGCCATCGATGCGGGCGTGACCGTCGTCGCGCAGGAGGGCGCCGCCGACGCGGTGCTCTCGCAGGCCGATGAGGCGCGCTGGATCGCGGCGCTCTCGGCGGCGCCGTATGGCGTGCGGCGCATGAGCGAGAAGGTGCCCGGCGTGGTCGAGACGTCGAACAACCTCGGCGTCGTGTCGATCACGACCGAAGAGGGACGCGCCAACCTCATGGTGCGCTCCCTCGTCGACGCGGAGTCTGTCGCGCTCGCGGGCGAGATCGTGGCGCTCTTCGCGAAGCACGGGATCGCGGGCGAACCATCGGGCGCGTATCCGGGGTGGGCGCCCAACCCCGCGTCGCCGCTCCTCGCGCGGTGCCAGTCGGTCTACCGCGCGCTCTACGGCAGCGACGCCGCGGTGAAGGTGATTCACGCGGGTCTCGAGTGCGGGATCATCGGCGCGAAGTACCCGGGGCTCGACACGGTCTCCTTCGGTCCGACGATCCGCGGCGCGCACGCGCCCGGTGAGCGCGTCGAGGTGGCGACGG
This sequence comes from Myxococcota bacterium, assembly GCA_052035985.1. Lineage (GTDB taxonomy): Bacteria > Myxococcota_A > Polyangia > Polyangiales > CAISKJ01. The sequence goes on from JBPOHC010000190.1 coordinate 12,798, forward strand.
TGGAGAGGGCCTACGACCTCCTGCGGCGCATCCTGACCGACCTCGTCTGAGCGTTTCCGTCGATCGGTTGAGAATCCCTCGACGGTGATCAATCACCCGTCGTGCGCCTCGATGGAGAGGTGCCGCGCGGCTGCGTCGCAGCGATGAGGGAGACCACCACCATGAAGATCAAGGGCTCAGTCACGGCGGGCGGCGTCATCATCGAGAACCGCCTCGCGGCGCGGTAGCGCGGGGCGCTGACCTGTGAGGCTCAGGCTCAGTCCAGGAACGGCACCATTCGCCGGAGGGCGTCGCCGCGGCGGAGTTGCCGGACCATCACGCCGCCCACGTGCAGGGCGACCAGCGCGAGGAGCGCGAAGACCAGGGCCTCGTGTGCCTGGCGCGACGCGAGCGATTCGAGCGCCGGGGCCTCCGTGCGAGCGCCCCGCAGGTAGTCAGGCCAGACGCTCCCCGCGCCCGTCACGACGCCGCTCAGACCGATCAGGAACGTCACGGCGTAGAGGAGTGAGTGGGTCGCGCTGATCCCTCGCCGATGGAGATCCGGGAGCTGCATCGGAGCGATGGCGGGTCCCCGGCGCCGAACGACGAGGCGCGCGACGGTGAGCAGCATGAGCGATGCGCCGCCGAGGGTGTGCGCCCGAGAGAGGAGGAGGCGACCGCTCGAGTCCGACGCGAGGCCCGTCATCACGAAGCCGACCGCGGCGTTGCCGACGATGAACAGCGCGCCGAGCCAGTGAAGCGCGACGCTCGACGTGGACCATCGATCCTTCATGAATTCCTCCCGATGAGCGCCCCTGGAAGGAGGAGCGCTTGCATGACCCAGAAGCCCGCGCGCAAGGGCATCGCCACCGCGGTGCGCTGCGCGTAGGCGCCGCCCAGAAGCACATGGAGCCCGAAGGCCGCGAACACGCAGAGCGACGCGAGCGCGAGCGCCCGCGCGATCCAGACCGCCCGGGGCCGCCCAAGCAGCGTCGCGACCCCGCCGAGGACGTACGCGAATCCGGCGCTGAAATTGAACGCGAGCACGAAGGACACGACGGAGCCCGCCTCGGCGCGCGCCGCGGGACCCCCGAAGAGCACATGCCCGCCCTCGATGAGGGTGGCGACGCCGAAGACGACGGCCAGCGCGCCGAGTGCCCAGCGACGCGCGGCGAGTGGGAGCGCCGCGGTGGTCACGACGGGACCTGCACGTCTGTCCAATGACGGAGCGCGAGGACCCCAGCGATCGTGACTGAGGCTGTCATTGAGACGGCCCCCAGGAGCACGAAGATCGGGGTGAGCCCGAGGTACACCTCTCCGAGGATGCCGAAGGGCATGAGGAAGCCTCCGAGGCCGAGCCACGCCGCGGCGCCGCGCGCGCGGTTGCTCGCCAGTGTCAGCCGGACGAGGACGAAGCCGAGGGCGAGGTTGAGCACCGCGAAGAGCGCGCCGTGGACGTGCGCCAGACGCGACTCGAAGTGGCGTCCGATCGAGTAGCTCGCGGCCCACGCCGCGTGATCGGGCGCGAAGTCGCGCAGGTAGATCAGCAGGAAGCCGTAGGCCATGAAGGCCGCCATCACGAGCAGGCCGACCCCGACGTTGTAGCGCCCTGACTTCACGGGTGGTGCTCCTCTCCGCGCCCAAGGTGATGCACCAGCAGCGCGAGGTCCGTCCCCTGCTCGGGCTCGACGGCGTGCGGCACGCCAGCGGCGAGCACCACCGCGTGCGTCGAGTCGAGCCGCAGCCGCTCCGAGCCTACGACGACGGCGCCGCTCCCTTGGAGCGCCATGATCGTCACGGGGACCGCGGAGTGGTGCGTCGGGAGCACCGTCCCGCCGCGGAGAACGATGCTCACGAGCTTCAAGGCGGGCTCGTCGACGAGCGCGCGCACCTCGCGAGGCTGCCCCGCCCCGATGGAGCCCGGGAGCTCGACGACGCGACGCTCCGGCGCGCCGATGACGCCGACGTGGTGCTGCGCCGATGACTGCGTGGCGCAGCCGACGAGCGATGCCGCCCCGAGGGCGACGATGGAGATGAGCGCGAGGTGCATCACGGAGAGCTCTTTCTGCTCGACGAGCGAGCGGTCGCGGGCGATCGGAGGAGCGCGAGCAGGCTGCCCAGGACGGCGCGCGCCTCGGCCTCTCGCAGCCGAGCCTTCGAGGGAGAGAGGGCCAGCATCTGCACTGCGCCCATCACGATCGGCGCGAGCGTCTCGGCGGGGAGGTCGGCGCGCAGCTCGCCCGAGGTCTGGCCGTCACGGATGCACGCCAGCACAAACGCCCTCGTCTTCTCGACGCACGCGCTCAGCCGCGCGGAGCCGCTCCTGGGGAGCGCGAGCAGGAACTGCTCCGACAGCACGAGCCGCAAGATGCCGAGCTGCCGACCGACGGCGTTGCTGCGCGCTTCGATGAAGCGCTCGAGCCGCTCGACAGGCGGCGCGCCCGCGTCGGGATAGGTCGCGTCGAGCACGGCCTCGACGCGGGCGACGACGGCCTCCAGCAGCGCGTCGAGCGAGTCGAAGTGGCGAAAGATCGCGCCGCTCGACAGCCCCACCTCGGCCGCGAGGCTCCGCGTGCTCAACGCCGCGATCCCCCTGGTCGCGACGATGTGCAGCGCGGCGTCGACCAGCTCGACCTGCCGTAACTCCGAAGCGCGACGAAGGTCTCCCATGCCGTTGATAGTAAGCGCTTACTTACTTGCGCGCAAGCGCTGCTCAACAACGTCGCACGCGTGGCGTTCATCAAGGTGCTCCGAGAGGTCCACGGCAACCGCACCGAAGCGGGACGTCGCCTGGGCATCGGCCGCTCGACGCTCTACCGCAAGCTCAAGAAGTACGACGTCGCCGACTGACCGCGACGCCTCGCTCGACACGCGGTCGCCGGGCGCTCCATCATCGCCCGCGTGATCGACCTCGCGCTCGACGCGATGACCCCGCACCTCGCGATGTGGACCCGCGTCGACGTCACGTCACCGCCCGATGAGGTCGCCGCGTGGCTCGCGCGCGCCGCGGCGGTGAGCGCCTCCATCGACGATCCGCATCGGCGCTACATCGACCGCTTCGATGCCCCACAGCACGCAGACCCGACGCGCACCGAGCGCTACCTCGCGGCGCTCGACGACGTTCGGTCGCGCGCAGATCGAGGCGAGGCGCTCACCCTCGACGCGCTCTCACACACGCAGGCGATCGTGCTCGGACTCGAAGCTGCGCCGCTGCGGGTGACCGACGCGTTCGCCCGCGGAGGCGCGCACCGATACCCCTTCTCTGAAGACCTCGCGGCGATGCTCGACGCGCGCCTCGCGTGCTGGCGCGCGCCGCAACTCGACGCCGTGGTGGCCGCGTGCGGGCTCTACCTCGACGTGATCTTCACGCACCCCTTCGACGACGGAAACACGCGCGCAGCGAGCCTCTGCTACGAGCGCGTTTTCCGCGCGGTTCGAAGGCCGACGCCGCGCTTCGAAGACCTCCTTCGGCTTCGAAAAGACCCCGGCGACGCGAGGGGATTCTGGCGCATGGTGCGCCTGAGCGCCGCGTCGATCGTGGGCCAGACCCGACGAGCGCACCCATGACGATGGACCTCCAGTTGACGCTGCCCCTCTGGTCCGAGGTGCGCGACGCGATCGCGCGCTACGACGAGTCACGGCTCCGCGAGGCGGTCACCGCGGTGCTCCGCGCGCAGCCCGCGACCTCGCAAGATGACCTTCAAGCGACGATCTCTCCCCTCGCGGGGTCGTGGTACGGCAGGGTCGGGTGGAGCATCGGCAACGAGTCCTTCGGGTCGTGCTGGTGCCACTCTCCGGTGGTGAACCTCAGGGCAGCGAACGGTGACTCCGCGCGGCTCGCGCCCGCCGTCGACTGGGTGGTCGGCGAGGTGCGCGCGATGCTTGAGTGTCTGCGCGCGTTCGACGCCGCGTTCGGCCGGGTCAAGCGCGGCGCGAAGGGCGAGCTCGACGAGGCCGAGGTCACCGCCGCGATCGACGCGATCATCGACGGCGTGATCGATCGCACGTCGTGTCAGGAGAGCTGGTACCGCTACGCGGGCGACGGGGTCAC
>JBPOHC010000027.1:0-16045 GCA_052035985.1 Myxococcota bacterium
GACAGGAATCGAACCTGCAACCGTCGGCTTAGAAGGCCGATGCTCTATCCGGTTGAGCTACGGGCGCATCGTCAGTCGAATCATTGGCACATTTCCATCGTCCCGTCACGCACGTCGCCTCCGTCGCACCCATCGCGCCGTCACGCGAGGAGTCGACCACCATCACCGCGGCGCCCGTGGTCGAAGCGCCTCGCGCCGCGGAGCCTGTCGCAGCGCCCGTCGTCGCGGCGGGTCCTGACGCGATCGAGTGCCTGCGCGAGACCGACCGCGCGCTGCTCCAGAGCGAGCCCGTGCTCGCGCTCGGGTGGATCGAGCGCTGCCGCGCGCACACGAGCGGCCCCCTCGGCCCGCAGCTCATCACCCGCGGAATCGCCGCGCTCTGCATGGAGGGACGCGACGACGACGCGCGCGCCATCGCGCGGAACCTCCTCTCGCGCGACGGGAGCGAGAGCACCGCGGCCCGCGTCTCACGGACCTGCGCCCGCGACGTGATCGGAGCGCGCCAGTGAAGCTCCCTGTGCTGTCTCTCAGCGCTGCGATCCTCGCGGCGAGCGCGTCGGCCTCCGCGGAGACCACGCTCGTGTGGCAGGCCCCGAGCGACGCGTGTCCCACCGAGGCCGAGGTGCGCGCGTGGCTCGCGCAGGAGCTCTCTCCGGCTCGCGCGGCGGCGTCGATGACCGTCGTCGCCACGATCGTCAACGGCCCCGACGGATGGACCGGAAGGCTCCAGACGCGACGCCCCGAGGGAGAGCGCGTGAGCGCGGTCGGCGCCCCCGATTGCCTGACGCTCTCGCGCCTCGTCGTGCAGGAGATCGTCTTCGATTCAGCCGTGCTCTCAGACCCCGCGACGACGCGACCGCTCGCGCCCGTGGCCTTCGTGACCGAGGTCCCGTACGTGACGCCCGAGCTCGACGCCGAGCGCGTCGAACAGCGCCCGGTGGAGGCCCCGACGCTCGACGCGCCGCCCGTCGCGATGCGCGAACGGCAGCGCTTCTCGCTCGACATCGGCATCGGCGCGGGCCTCGCTTTCATCAGCGGATCGCCCACCTACGCAGAGAGCTTCGCGGTCTCGCCCACGGGCGCGGCCTCGTGCGGCGCCTTCACCTGCTACCGCACGGTCGACCCGGGCGCCGCGCTCACCTGGTACGGCTACGCGGCGCTGCGCTTTCATCCCGCGCGGCGCATCGCGGTGGGCGTCACGGCGCGCCTCCAGGCCGACGCGGCCGACTGGAGCGTCGCGCCGCCCAACGGCGTCGGCGCGAGCAAGAGCAACCCCTTCGCCAACCTGCTCCTCACGGGGCGCGTGTACTACGCCCTCACGTCGCAGGGCTTCGCGATGCGCGGCGCCTCGACGTCGCTCTTCGCAGGCGTAGGCGTGGGACAGATCGAGCCCCGGCCGAGCGCGCCCGCGGGGGCGACGCGCGAGTCAGCGCACATCGTCTCGGGGTACTTCGAAGCGCACGCGGGCCTTCGCTACGAGTACGCCTTCGCCGAGAACGTGCACGTCGGCGCCGAGCTCACGGCGCATCTGCTGCTTCCGACGACGCTCTTCGACGTCGACCTCACGGCCGTGACGGGCGTGCATTTCTGAGCCCCGCGGCGCACCTGGGGGAGTTCGTCCGCATCGCCTCGACTGCCGCGTTCTGCGCGCCGATTGAGCGCCGTCACGCCTCCGGCGGAAGGTAGACGTCCCCGAACGAGATGGCACCGCCGAGGCCCGACGAGCGCCCCGAGAACGCTCGCTGCGAGCTGGTTGTGCTCCGGCCTCGCCCCGGCCATCGCGAAGACCTCGCCGTCGAGAAACTCGTGCTTGATGGGGCTCTGGGCCTCCATGCGCAGGTAGTCCTCCTCGGTCCAGTGCATCCGGCGGGCGGTCGTGGGCGTCATCCTCGGCGATCATATGCCTCTCTCGCTCGCGGATTCACCAGCGACGGGCGCGAAGCGCGCCAACGCATCCCCGAGGCGTCGCGCGAGCGTCCCGCCGCCCGCACGCAGTCGCATCTCCCTCGCTGCCCCGCTGAGGCGCGGCCGTCGCAGCCCTCGTCGCCCCGCATTTCCATCGCGCACGAAGCGTGATCGGCGCGGCGCCGTTGCGTTAGCCTCCGCGCCATGAGTCGCCTCTGCTCCCTCGCACTCCTCGTCGCTGCGCTCTTCGCGTGCAGCGCAACGCGCGCAACCCCTAGCGCCGCGCAGCCCGTCACGCAGCCCGTCGTCGTCGCCGCGACCGACGTCACCGCCGCCACCGACGCCTCCGCGCCCGACGCCGCGAACGCGCCCGACGACGCGCCCGCCGCCGACGCGACGCCCGCCGACGCGCCCCCTGCGCGCGACCCGAGGCTCGCGTGGCTGCGCACCCTCGCCGACGGTGGAGCGCCCATGACCGGCGCCACGGACCCCGCGCGCGGACTCACGGTGGTGCACTACATCGAAGCGCCGCCGAGCGGTCAGGGGCGCGAGTCGATATCGACGCAGCACCACTGCGGCGCGGCCCTCACGCGGCAGCTCCCTGCGCTGCGACAGGTGCTCGCGGCCGTCGTCGAGCAGGCCGACGCGAACGACGCGTTCGACTGCAACGCCTCGGAGTGCATCGTACCGGGCATGGAGTACCAACCCGCGTGGCACGTCCTCTTCGTCGACGTGCAGGGCGCGCCCCGCATCGAGGCCGTGATGCAGCTCAGCGAGGCCGCGCTCAGCGACGCGTGGCTCGCCCGCGTGAGCGCCTACGTCGCGCGAAGCCTCTCGGCCGCACGCGCGCACCCCTGCCCCCAGCGACGCCCGTGAGCGCCGCGCGCTCGACGCTCGCCCTCTGGATCGCGCTCGCCGTCGCGCTCACGCAGCTCGCGTGCAAGCCGCGCGAGGCCACCGCGGCGAAGCAACGTCCGCCGCCGCTCGTGGTCGTCGCGAGGGTCACGGCCACCGATGTGCGGGTCACCGCGCGCGCCTCCGTCGACCTGCGCCCGCTCACGCTCGTCGAGGTGAACGCCAAGACGCTCGGATACCTCTCCGACGTGCGCGTCGAGCGCGGTGACACCGTGCGCAGGGGACAGCTCCTCGCCGTCGTGCGACCGAGCGACCTGCCCGACCTGCTCGCGGCCTCGCGCGGCGCGCTCACGCAGAACCGCGTCGCGTATGACCTCGCGCGGCAGAACGTCGAGCGCCTCCGCGCCCTCGCGCCGCGCGGCATCGTCTCGCAGCAGGAGCTTCAATCCGCCGAGGCCGCCCTCGCGCGCAGCGAGGCCGAAGCCGCTTCGCTGAGAGCGCAGACCGCCGCCGTGGGGACGCGCCTCGCCGAGACGCGCATCATCGCCCCCATCGACGGCGTGGTGCTCTCGCGCCGCGTCGACCCCGGCGCGCTCGTGGGACCCGCGACGGGACCGGTGCTCACGGTGGCGCGCGTCGACACGCTGCGGGTGTTCGTTCCGGTGACCGAGCGCGAGAGCGCGGGCATCGCCGTCGACGCAGAGGCGTCGGTGACGCTCGACGCGGTGCCCGATCGGGTCTTCCACGGACGCGTCGTGCGCCTCGCGCCGGCCTACGACCCGGTGACGCGCACCCTCGACGCGGAGGTTCACATCGACAACCGCGAAGGGCTTCTCAGACCGGGGATGTACGGTCGCGCGGAGATCGTCCGCGCGGTGCACCGCGGCGTGGCGACGGTGCCCGTCGGCGCGGTGCAGTTCTCGGGCGAGCGGCGGATGGTGTTCGTGCTCGACGGCGAGAAGGTCAAGCGCCGCGAGGTGCTCACGGGCTTCGACGGCGGCGCGTGGATCGAGGTCACGCGGGGCCTCGCGATCGGAGATGAAGTGGTGACCGCGGGGCTCGACGGGATCTCTGACAACGCGCGCGTGCGGGTCTCTCGCGGCGCGGCCCGCGACGGAGGGCGCTGACCGTGTGGCTCACGCGCCTCGCGCTCCGCAACCCGGTGCTCATCCTCATGATGTCGATCATGGTGGTGGTGCTCGGGCTCGTGTCGCTCCAGCGACTCCCGGTGGACCTCTTTCCCGACATCAACATCCCGGTGATCCGCGTGGCGGCGTTCTATCCGGGCGCCGGTCCTGGCGACATCGAGCGCTCGGTCACGCAGCCCATCGAGCGCGCCGTGGCGGCCTCGCCCGGCGTCGACCGCGTCGAGAGCACCTCGAAGCAGGGCGCCTCGGTGGTGAGCGTCTGGTTCAACTACGGCGTCGACCTCGACAACGCGCAGTTCGAAGTGCAGCAGCGCGTCTCGCAGATCCTCAACACGCTGCCGTCGGGCGTGCAACAGCCCTTCATCCTCAAGTTCGACATCTCGAACATCCCCGTGGCGCAGCTCACGGTGTCGGGCGAAGGGCTCGACGAGCGGCAGCTCTACGACCTCGCGTACAACGTCATCGAGCCGCAGATCGAGCGCATCCCCGGCGTGGCGAGCGCCACCGTGGGCGGCGGGCGTCAGCGAGAGATCACCGTGCGCGCCAACCGCGACGCGCTCCGTCAGCGCGGCCTCACGGTGCTCGACCTGCTCGCGGCGGTGCGGGCGTCGAACTTTCTCCTCGCGAGCGGAGACCTCCGCGCCGGAGACCGTGACTACAACGTGTTTTCGAACACGCAGGTCGAGGGCCCCGCGGAGCTCGCCGAGGTGATCGTCTCGCCGGGCGACGGCCGCGACCGCGCGCCGGTGCGGGTGCGCGACGTGGCCACGGTGGTCGACGCGACGGCCGACCAGGCCAACATCGTGCGCATCGACGGGCGCCGCGGCGTGACGCTGCGCGTGGTCAAGCAGCCCGGCGCGAACACCATCGCCGTGGTCGACGCCCTGCGCGCAGGAATCCCCGCGCTGCGAGGCATTCCGCAGAGCGCGCGCGTGGGCATCTCGTTCGATCAGTCGACGTACATCCGCGCGGCGATCACGGCCCTGCAGCACGAGGCCGGACAGGGCGCGCTGCTCGCCATCGCGGTGATCGTGATCTTTCTCTTGAGCCTCCGGGCGACGGCGATCGTGAGCGTGGCGATCCCGCTGAGCATCGTGGCGACCTTCACGCTGCTCTACGCCACGGGCCAGTCGCTCAACGTGTTCACCCTCGGCGGCCTCGCGCTCGGCGTGGGGCGCCTCGTCGACGACTCCATCGTGGAGCTCGAGAACATTCACAGACACCTCGCGCGCTCGACCGACCGCGTGCGCGCCGTGCTCGACGCCGCGCAGGAGGTCGCCATGCCGATCCTCGTGTCGACGATCACGACGATCGTGGTGTTCCTCCCGGTGCTCTTTCTCACGGGCGTGTCGCGGAACCTCTTCGCGCCCCTCGCCCTCACCATCGCCTTCGCGCTCATCATGAGCTTCTTCGTCTCACGCACGGTCACGCCGCTGCTGTGCCTCTACTGGCTCCGCGGCGGTCACGGCCGCGACGATTCGAAGCGCTGGTGGGCGCCCATCGTCCGCGCCCTCGACGCGCTCGATGCTCTCTATGCGCGGGCCCTCGGCGTGGTGCTGCGGCACCGGGCGATCACGGTCATCACGATCCTGTGCCTCTTCGGCGCGTCGCTCTCGCTCGCGAAGCGCATCGGGACGGAGTTCTTTCCCGAGGCCGACGAGGCGCAGCTCAGCGCGTCGTACCGCAACCCCATCGGCACGCGCGTCGAGCGCACCGAGGAGGTGGGCGCGCGCTTCGAAGCGGCCATTCGCAGGGCGCTCCACGACGAGGGCGACGGTCGGGTGATCCGCACGATGATCGGCGACAACGGGCTCCCGATGGGCCGCACGGCGATCATGTCGGGCAACACGGGACCGCACTCGGGCAACATCCAGGTGAACCTCGTGGGGGCGCGCGCGCGGAGCTTCTCCGACGTGACCGCGGGCGACCGCCTCCGCGCGGCGCTGCGAGACACGGTCCCGGGCACGCGGGTGTTCGTCTCCACGGGCGGCATCGTGAAGCGCATCTTGAACTTCGGCGCCCCGGCGCCGATCGACGTCGAGGTGCTCGGCTACGACCTCGAAGACGGAGCCGCGTACGCGCGCAGGCTCCTCGGCGCGTTGCGCGAGGCGAAAGCCCCCGACGGAACGCCGCTGCTCACAGACCTCCAGGTGACGCGCGAGGAGAACTACCCCGAGCTCCGCGTCGAGGTCGACCGCACGAAGGCCGGCGTGCTCGGGATCACCGAGCAGCAGGTGGCCCAGTCGGTCCTCGTTGGCCTCGTCGGGAGCAACCAGCTCACGCCGGTGCCCTTCACCGACCCCCTGACGGGCAACGAGTACCACGTCAACGTCCGCCTCGACGACCCGTTCCGCGACGAGGTCGAAGACCTCCGAGAGATCTTCGTGCGCGGGCCGAACGGCACCCCCGTGACGCTCGGCACCATCGCGCGCGTCGAGCGATCGAGCGGGCCGGTGCTCATCACGCGCAAGTACCTCCAGCGCGTGATCGACGTGACAGGAAACGTCGCGCCCGGCTGGGACCTCGGCGCCGCCGCCGCCGCGTGCGAGCGGGCCATCGCGCGGACGCCTCCGCCCGAGGGCTTCACGGTGCGCCTCGGCGGTCAGGTCGAGGCGCAGGGCAAGGCCTTCGCGGGCCTGGGCTTCGCGGCGCTCCTCGCGCTCGCGCTCGTGTACATGGTGCTCGCGTCGCAGTTCGGATCGCTCGTCGACCCGCTGGTCATCATGTTCAGCGTTCCCCTCGGCGTGTCGGGGGTGATCGTGGCGCTGCTGGTCACGGGCACCACGCTCAGCGTCAACAGCTTCATGGGCGTCATCATGATGGTGGGCATCGTGGTGTCGAACGGGGTGCTCCTCGTCGACTTCGCCAACGTGCTTCGGCGAAGGGGTTTGGGGCTCGTCGAGGCCACCATCGAGGCCGGTCGCACGAGGCTCCGACCCATCCTGATGACGACGCTCGCGACGGTGCTCGGGCTCATCCCCATGGCCCTCGGCATCGGTGAAGGGAGCGAGACCAACCTCCCGCTCGCGCGCGCCGTGATCGGCGGGCTCACGGTGTCGACGATCTTCACGCTCTTCCTCGTCCCCGCGCTCTACACCGCGCTCGACCGCTTCGCGCGCCGCGCCGCGCCGCTCGCCGAGGAGGCCACCGATGCGTGAGGTCACAACGCTCGCGGCGCTCGTCGCGCTCTCGCTCGCGACGCCCTCGTACGCAGACCCGCCGCGCCCCGCGACACCGCCCGTCGTTGATGCGCCCGCGATCGAGCGGGTGAGCTTCGCCGACGCGGTGGCGAGGGCGCTCAGGGCCAACCCCGGCATCGCGTCTGCGTTCGCGCAGGTGCGGCGCGCGGAGGCGCTCGTGACGCAGGCCCGCGCGGGCGTGCTCCCCACGGTGACGGCGAACGCGGTGTACACGCGCCTCGACGCCGACCGCACGCTCAACGACCGGGTCATCTCGGGCGCCGATCAGCTCTCGGCCAACGCGCAGGTGAGCGTCCCCGTGGTGGCCCTGCGCGCGTGGACCGCAATGGGACGCGCGGGGCTTCAGGTCGACGCCGCGCGCGCCACCGCCGACGACGCGCGGCGGGTCGTGGCCGTGGCCGCGGCGCGCGCGTACCTCGCGGTCTCGTCGCAGCACCGCATCGTCGCCACGACGGAGCGGGCGCTCGCCAACGCCACGGAGCACCGCGATTTCGCGCGCGCTCGCTTCGACGGAGGCATCGGCAACCGCGTCGACGTCGTGCGCGCCTCGCAGGAGGTCGCGTCGATCACGGCCACGCGCGCAGCGCAGCGGGCGGCCCTCTCGCGCATGCAGGAGGCCCTCGGCGTGCTCCTCGGGAGTGATGCCCCCATCGACGCCGTCGACGACATCGACACGCCGACGCTGCCGCCCCTCGACCGCGCGCTCAACGAGACGCGGACGCGCAGCGACGTGCGCGCGACGGCCGCGCGGGCCGCCGTCGCCGAGCGCGCGGTGCGAGACCTCTGGGCCGAGTACACGCCCACGCTCGCGGCGGTGTTTCAGCCCTTCTATCAGAACCCCGCGACGCTCACGCAGCCCATCACGGGGTGGCAGGCGCAGGTGGTGTTCTCGTGGGTGCTCTTCGACGGCGGCGCCCGCTACGGCGTCGCGAGGGAGCGCGCCGCGCTGCGTGACGACGCGCGCGCGCAGGTCGAGGCGGCGACGCGGCAGGCGCGGTCCGAGGTGCGCGCGGCCTTCGCGGCGATCCGTGAGGCCGACGAGGCGGCCGACGCGTCGCACGAGGCGTCGCGGCTCGCCGACGAGGCGCTTGAGCTCGCGGACACGGCGTATCGCGCGGGCGCGACGAGCAACCTCGAGGTGGTCGACGCGCAGCGCAGGGCGCGCGACGCGCGAGCGGCGGCCAACAGCGCCGACGACAACGCGCGCGAGGCGAGGCTCAACCTCCTGATCGCCAGCGGTAGTTTCCCTTGACGGGGATGAGGCGCGTGACGAAGCGCGCGATGGAGTCCCAGTAGCGCGGGTGCAGCGAGACGTTGTTGTGCCCGCGGCCCGAGATCACCACGAGCGATTTCTCCCGCGCGGCGAGGGCGTCGAAGGTCATGCGCGCCTCGCCCGGCGGGATGATCGTGTCGTCGGACCCATGCAGCACGAGCGTCGGCGTCACGCAGCGCGCGAACTTCGGCAGCGGATCGAAGGCCGCGAGGTCTTCGGCGGGGAGCGGCGCCGTGAGCGCGATGCCGCGGCGACGGATGATGCCGGCCACGTCTGCGATGCCGCTCTCGACGATGTACCCGATCACGCCGTCGCGCGCGGTCTGACAGAGCTCGGCGGCGCACGCGCTCCCGAGGGATCGCCCCATCACGATGAGCGGTCGCCCTGAGGTGGCGGCGAGGAGGGCGTCGACGACGACCGACGCGTCGCGGAGGCAGTGGCGCAGCGTGGGGCTCCCGGTGCTTGCGCCGTAGCCGCGATAGTCGACCACGGCGAGGTCGACGCCCGCCTTCGCGAAGTCGTCGGCGGCCTGGTCGTAGTCGCTCACGACCTCGCCGTTGCCGTGAAAGAGCAGCACCGAGGCGACGCTCTTCTCGCGCTCATGGAGGCGCGCGTGGAGGCGCACGTCGGGGGCCACGTCGATGGCGAGGTCCCTCGCGCCCGGTGGAGGCTTCGAGACCCTGGGCTGCGGGTAGAAGAGGGTCGACGTGAACGCGTCGCTGTCGAAGATCGACTCCATGCGACGAGAGGGTAGATCAGCGCGCTCGCGCGAGGAAAGCGCTCAGCGCGCGACGCAGAGCGGGTGCGTCCCGGCCTTGTCGGAGTAGCTCCCGCAGACCTGCGTGGCGGGGCAGTCGCAGTCGGAGCGGCACGCGCGACCGCAGAAGAGCTCGAGCACCACGCCCGAGAAGCTCATGCACTCGTAGCCCGCCGGACACATCGCGCCGCCCGCGCACGAGGTACGAGAGGGGAGCACGGCCACGTCGGGGCGCGTGCATCCTCCGTCACCGGGCTGCGCGTCGACGGTGGGACCATCCGTCGGCGTCACATCGGGCGTGCCGGTGTCGGGACGCGCGTCGGAGCTCACATCGGAGGTCGTGTCCGCGGCCACATCGGGCGTCCCCGTGTCGGGACGCGCGTCGAAGCCCACATCAGAGTTCACATCGGGCGTCCCGGTGTCGGAGCTCGTGTCAGCGCTCGCGTCGACGGCGGCGTCGGCGGGCGACGCGTCGGTCGAAGTCGACGACTCGGGACACCCCGCGAGCAGGGCGATCAGCGGGAAAAGAAGCGCGACGCGATAGTTCATGCGCGCGACGCTATCACATCCTCTGCGAGCCACGCGCGGCGGTGGGTGTGAGCGCGCGCTACGGGTAGAGGCGCGCATCGCGACGCGTCCATCGCACATGATCGACCTCGACGACCTGCGCTTCGACTCCCTCGACCGATGCCTCGACTCGCTCGCGACCCTCGCTACGGGCGACGACCTGAAGCTGCAAGCGGCCGCCCTCTCGCTCCTCGCCGAAGCCGCGCCGCGCGCGCTCGAAGCGCCCCTCACCGCGCTCGCCACCAACGCCGACCATGACGCGACGGTCAGCTCCGACGCGATCCGCGCGCTGCATCGCATGGGCGCAGCGCTCGCGCCGCGCGCGTATCGGAGCCTCCTCGGAGACGCCGCTGCGGCGCTCGAGAAGAAGCAGACCTTCGCGACCATCGGCACCATCGACCCCGTCGACGTGGCGCTCGCGGCGACCACGCCGGAGCTCCTCGAGCTGTGCCTCGCGTGGGCCGAAGGGATCGCGCCCGAGTCCGTCCCGACGCTCCTCGGGGGTCTCTCGCGCCGCGAGGACGAGGCCCCCGAAGCGCTGCGCGAGTTGCTTCTCTCACGATGGATCGCGGAGCTCCCCAAGGAGCCCGCGGAGTGCGAGATCGAGCTCGCGTATCGCTTCGCGGCCACGCACGTCGGCGCCCTCGACATGCTCGAAGGTCACTGGCGACCGAGGGTTCTCAACGGCGACGCGACCGTGGCATCGGCGATCAAGCGATGCCCCGCGCTCGCGGCGAGGCTGCGCGACGTCCCCGCGCTCCATGAGATTCTGCGCGAGGAGCTCGTCGCCCCGACGGGGAGCCTCGTCGACGCGCTCGGAGAGATCGCCTTCGCGCGCAAGCTCCGCAACGTCGTGCTGCGATGGAGCGCGCGTCGGCTCCCGCCCGCCGACGAACACGACCCCGCCCTCTACGACCGCTACTGGCGCGCGCTCGGGCACCTCGGCACATGGGAGCACGGCGCCGTCGTGCTCGCCCACCTCGTTCAACAGACCACCCTCGCGACCGAGGTCTTCGACGAGGTCTTCGCCGCGTGGATCCGCCGCGATCGCGACGCCGCGCGCGCGTGGACCGAGACCCGCGTCCGTTCGGAGACCTCGCCCGAGGAGCGGGCCCGGCTGGTGTTTCGCGTGAGCCGCGACGCGTGCAGCGAAGACCGGGCCTTCTTCGAACGCATGCTCGACGCGCGAGACGACACCGTGCGCCACTGGTCGCTCGTCGCGCTCGACCGCATCTGTGAGGGTGAGCGCTGGATGAGCTCCCTCCGCGCGCTCTCGACGGTGGGTGGCTCCGTGGGCGAGATCGCGCTGCGAGGGCTCGCGCGTCGCGGCGACCCCGAGGCCATCGCGCGACTGGTCGCCCTCATCGAAGACGAAACCACGCGGCCCTGCGTCCGCGACGACGCGCTGCGCGTGCTGGCCGCTCGGACCGAGACCGTTCGCGCGCACCGTGCCCTCTTCGAACGCTGGCTCACGAAGGGTGATGCCGACACCGCGGGACTCCTCGCGGGGCGCATCGCCGACGCGCTCATCGCAGCGTTCGGAGAGGCCGCGCGAGACACGCTCCTGCGCGCGTACCTCAGGTCGCGGAGCTGCGAGATCGCAGAGGGGCTCCGCGGGATCATCCTGCACCACGGGCTCCTCGGCTGAGCGCGCTGACAACGCCCCGGGCACGCGCTTCGCTACGCGCCCCACATCGCCCCCGACGCGGCGGAAAGCGGGTGTGTTCGTGCGCGATCGCGCGAACGCTTCGCAACGTGTGCGTCGCGACGAGAAGGGATGTTCGCCGTCATGGACGTTCTGCTGGTCGGCGCCGAGCTCGAAGAGAACCTCGCGCTGCGATACCTCGCCGCGTCGCTCGAAGCCGCGGGGCACGCAGCCCACTTCGCCACCTTCGATCGCCCGTCGGACACGGCCGCGGTGCTCGGCGCCGCGCGGCGCGTGCGGCCCGACGTGATCGGCATGTCGATGACCTTTCAGTTCCGCGCGAAGGAGTTCGGCGCGCTGGCGAAGGCCCTCCGCGACGACGGCTACGACGGGCACATCACGGGCGGCGGACATTTTCCGACCTTCGCGTATCGCGAGTGCCTCGACGCCTTCGACGGCCTCGACACCATCGTGCGCCACGAAGGCGAGACCACGCTCGTCGAGCTCTGCCGCGCGGTCGCAGAGGGCGGCGGCGCGCACCAGCTCTCGGCCGTGAAGGGCCTCGCGTATCGCGCCGACGACGGAGCAGTGATCGCCAACGAGCCGCGTCCGCTCTGCGAAGACCTCGACTCGCTCCCGTTCCCCAAGCGCTTCGGTACGCCGCAGATGCACCTGGGCGTGCCCGCGGCCTTCATGGTCGGCACGCGCGGGTGCTTCGGGCACTGCACCTTCTGCTGCATCCACGCGTACCTCAAGTCCGCGGGCGGCGAGATGTACCGCTGGCGCAGCGTCGACAACGTGGCCGACGAGATGACCGAGCTCCGTCGCACGCGGGGCGCGCGCATGTTCGTCTTTCACGACGACGACTTCTTCACCCGCGACCACGCGCGCGACCTCGAACGCGTGACGGCCCTGCGAGACGCCCTCCGCCGCCGCGGCGTCGACGACGTGGCCGTGGTGGTCAAGGCGCGGCCCGACGACGTCGACGAGCGCGTCTTCGCGGCGCTGCGCGAGATCGGCCTCCTGCGCGTCTACCTCGGCATCGAGGCGGGATCGACGCGGGGCCTGCGCGTGCTCGGGCGCGGCGTCGACCTCGCCACCAACCGCCGCGCGCTGGAGTTCCTCCGCGACCGCGACGTGTACACCTGCTTCAACATGCTGGTGTTCGACCCCGAGTCGACGCTCGAGTCGCTGCGCGAGAGCTTCGCGTTCCTCCGCGACTACACCGAAGTGCCGATGAACTTCTGCCGCACGGAGATCTACGTCGGCACGCCCCTCATGACGAAGCTCGCCCGCGAGGGGCGCCTCATCGGCGACACCTTCGGGTGGGACTACAACATCCGCGACCCCCGCGCGGAGCGGGCCTTCCGCGTGTTCGCGAGCGCCTTCCTCGACCGCAACTTCCGCTGCGACGGGCTCATGAACGCCACGCTGGGCCTCGGGTATCACCTCCACCTCCTGCGCGCGTTCTATCCGCACGCGCTCACCAGCGAGCTCCGCGAGATGACCACCTCGGCCACGCGCGCCGTCAACGTCGACAGCAACGAGCGCATGGTGCGCATCCTCGACTTCGCCGCTTCGAAGCGCTCCGAGGAGCGCGCCGCGTTCGAAGACTTCACCGCGCGCGCGACCGAAGAGGCCGAGCGCGCGGGACGCTCCCTCGAAGACCGCGTCGCGAGCGCCACCGACGCCATCGTGCGCGCCGCCACCACGCCGAGAGCCCCTCGGATGCAGCGCGCCGTCTCGCGCTGGGGCGCCCTCAGCGCCGCCACGCTCGCGCTCGCGCCGCTCGCCGCGTGCAGCCGCGCGATGGCCCCGCCGCCGCCCGACCCGCTGCCCATCCCGACGCTCGTCGCGGGACCGCCCGACGCGGGACGCTTCGATGTCCAACCGTCGCTCCCGCCGCCCGATCCGCCGCCGCCGCCGATGGTGGTCGACCCGCTGCCGGGCCCCGTGGTCGCGCCCAACGACCCGCTCCCGCCGCCTACGGTGCACCCCGCGACGCCCGACACTGGACGCCGTCGCCGACGTGACGCGGGCGCACCGCAGATGCCGCAGCCCGTCGATCCGCCGCCGCCTCCGACGATCCGTCCGTACCCGCCGCCGCCGGACCCGCTGCCCGCGCCTCACAGGCGAAAGTGACGCGCGCTACTCCCGATCGAGCTTGCCCACGAGCGTGAGTTCGAAGGGCGCGCCGTCGAAGCCGAAGTGCGGCCGCAGCGTGACGGTCATGCGGTACCACCCGTGCTGCCGCTCGACCTCCTCGACCGCGACGCGCGCGCTCCGCAGCGGACGGCGCGCGCGCAGCTCGGCGTCGGCGTCGTCGGCGTCGGCGACGTGGTCGCGCATCCACGCGTCGAGGGCGCGCTCGATGTCGTCTCGCTCGCGGAGGTCGCCGATGCGGTCGCGCCGCAGCGCCTTGAGGTAGTGCGCGAAGCGCGACGCGATGAAGAGGTACGGGAGCTGCGCGCCGAGCCTCGCGGTGGTCTCCGCGGCGCGCGCCTCGGAGCTGAGCCCGAAGGCCCGCGTGCGCTGCGCGGAGCTCGCCGCGACGAAGCGGGCGCGCGTCGACGCGAGGTCGAAGCCCAGGGCGATGAAGCCCGCCTCCGCGAGCGCGCGCTGCTGCGCGTCGAACACGGCGCACTCCACGGGGAGCTCGGCGCGCGCGTCGTCGGTGGCGTCGCGGGGGTGCAGCCCGACGCCCTCGACCACGCCGTCGGCGCCGACGATGTTGGGGCACC
The DNA here is from genome assembly GCA_052035985.1 of Myxococcota bacterium. GTDB lineage: Bacteria > Myxococcota_A > Polyangia > Polyangiales > CAISKJ01. The sequence continues at coordinate 14,092 of JBPOHC010000027.1, forward strand.
AGCGGTACCGCGCGAAGGAGTCGGCCACGCGCGTCGCGAGGGCCGCCGCGGCGCCGCCCCAGAGGTAGTCCTCGTGGTCGACGACGTCCTCTTCGAAGGCGAAGGTCTCGACGGCCGAGGTCTGCGCGCCGTACGGCGATCGCAGCATGATGCGAGGGAGCGTGAGGCCGACGTAGCGCGACTCCTCGGACTCGCGGAGCGCGCGCCACCCCGCGTAGCGCGCGTCTTCGAAGAGCGCTTCGAAGTCGTCGACGGCGGCGAGGCGGTCCCACGCGTCGATGCCGAACATCGAGGGCGCGGCCGAGGCCACGAAGGGCGCGTGCGCCATCGAGGCCACGAGCGAGATGCGACGAAGCAACGCGAGGTCGTCGGCGCCGGGACCGAACGCGTAGTCGCCCACGAGGAGCCCGTAGGGGCGCGCCCCCGAGGGTCCGAACCCGGCGCTGTAGACCCGCTTGTAGAGCCCCGATTTCACCACCTCGGGGCTGTCTTCGAAGTCGATCGCGAGGTCCTCCTTCGAACAGTTCAGGAGCTCGACGGAGATGTTCTGCGAGAAGTCCACGCGCTCGACGACGAACTCCACCGAGCGCCACGCGGCCTCGAGCCTGCGCAACGCCGGGTGACGGAGGATCTCGCGCAGCTGCGCCGAGAGCCTCGCGTCGAGGTCGGCGATCGCGGCGTCGACGCGGGCGCGGTCGATCGACGCGGGCGGCGTGACGGCGTACACGCGGCGCCCCTCGGCGCGGAGGCAGGTGACGCCCGCGCGCGCCTCGACCTCGGCGACCTCTTCGTCGGAGAGGCTGTGTTGCAAGGGTCCCGCGCTCTCCGACGCGACGACCTCGACGCGCACCGCGTCGGGATCACCAGACGCGCGAGAGAGCGCCGCGGCGACGGCGCCCGCGAGGCCCCAGCGGAGGCACGACCCGCTCGTGTCGATCTCTTCTTCGAAGTCGAAGCTCTTCACGGGAGACGTCTCGGGCCCGAAGGGGAGCCTCAGGAGCGCCTTCGGCGCGCAGGGCCACAGCGCCGCCCCGTCGCGGTGCGAGCGCGCGCGGTCCCAGGCGTTGCCGCTCTCGGCCACGATGTCGGGGTCCCACCGCGCGTCGAACCACACGCGCCCGCCCGACGCGCTCACGGCGCGGCCCCACGAGAGCAGCTCCTCGGCGTCGTGGTCGAGGTCGAAGTCTCCGTCGAGCACGAGGTCGAAGGCGCCGACGGCGTTGGCGTGCTCGACGAGCTCCTCGGGCGACGCCGACCCCGCGCGCACGTGCGCCATCACCACGGGCGCGCGCTCCGAGAGCCACTCCGCGACGCGCCACGGGCGCTCGACGAGCGTGAACGCGACGTCGCCGAGCGCGGCGCGCACGACCGTCGAGAGCCGCGCGTCGATCTCTGACATCACGGCCTCGATCGCGGCGCGGTCGAAGGGCGCGCGGAGGCGCTCGGGGCTCACGAGCTCGACGATCATCGCGCGCGCCCCCTGCATCACGGCCTCGTAGTGCGCGCTCTCCTCGTCGATGTGGGCCGCGGTCAACACGCGCGACACGACCGATCCGTCGGGCGTATCGGCGTCGAGCGCGTCGATGCGCGCGAGGGCCTCGCGCAGCGCCGGGGGTTGGTCTGCGAGGTCGCGACCGACGTCGATCCCCCGCCACGACGGGTCGTCTGCGAGGCCGATCTCCGCGCGCAACGCGATCCGCGCGTCCTCGTCTCCGATGCGCGTTCGAAGGATCTGCGGGACGGCGGGCACGGAGCAGAACACGGCCTTGAAGGCGTGCAGGTGCGATCGGAGCACGCGCATGCGCCGCCACGGAGCGACCTCTTCGACGAGGTGCTCGGGGCCGAAGTGGCGCATGCGCGTGAAGCGGATCTCCGCGGGCGCGGCGGGGCGCGCGGGGTCCCACGCGTCGAGGGCCGAGAGGGTGGCGCGGGCGGGGGTCTCCTTGAGGAGCGC
>JBPOHC010000602.1:0-8661 GCA_052035985.1 Myxococcota bacterium
GGCGACCGCTCGAGGCGGTGTAGCGGCCGACGCCCTGTCCGTCGAAGATGACGCGCTGCTGCATCGGAGGCGCGCTCGTGGTCTCGGTCTCGATGCAGTAGCGGTCGAGCCACGACCTGCGCCCGCGCGTCGCCCTCTGGTATCCTCAGGGGCCGCCGCGGCGCCGCTGCGCGCCACGCCATGACCGTCGCACCCCGCAAGCACGCCCGGCAGGAGCGCTCCCGCACGTTGATCGACGCGCTGCTGGAGGCGACCGCGCGCATCGTCTCGCAGACGGGCCTCGACCGCGCCACGACCAACCGCATCGCCGACGTGGCGGGGGTGAGCATCGGCTCGCTGTACCAGTACTTTCCTGGCAAGGAGGCGCTGCTCGCGGCGCTCATCGAGCGAGAGGCGCAGCGCGACCTGGCCGCGATGCGCGCGGTGATGGCGCAGTGCGAGCCGCTCCCGCTGCCGCAGGCGATCGGGCGCAGCGTGGCCGGGCTGGTCGGGCGCCACGCGCGCGACCCCGCGCTCTACCGCTGGATGCTCACGTATGTGCCCGCGCTCGGGCAGCACCCCAAGGTGCGCGCCGTCGCCGCCGAGGGGCGCGCGCTCCTGCGCGACGTGCTCGTGGCGCGGCGACACGAGCTCGCGCCGGGCGTCGAGCCCGCGATGGCGGCGATGATCCTCGGGAGCGCCATCGAGGCCGCGATCCACACGGCCATCTTCGAACGCCCCGAGTGCCTCCGCGACGGCGCCCTCGCCGCCGAGCTCGAGCGGCTCTGCACGCGCTACCTCGTGGCGCCGTGAGGGGGCCGCGCGAAGACCCAAGGAGCCGTGTAGCGTGGCGTCCATCGCTCATGCACCGACTCGCGTTCGCGCTGTTGCTCGCCGCCTCGGCCTGTCGCCGCGAGGCCCCTCCCGTCGTCACGCCCACGCGCTCGCTCGGGCGCGCCCCCGCCGTCGCCGTCGCCGTCGCCGTCGCGTCTGGTGTCTCCGAGCGCGTCGGGTACGCGCTGCGCGACCCCTTCGACCTCGGCGTCTCGGCGGGCGAGTCACCGTCGCTCGGGCGCGACCTCGCGCGGCGTCAGTCGGGCGCGCTGGCCCCGGTCACGTGGTCGCGTCTCGGCGGCGCGTGGTTCATGGCGCCCGTCCCCGACGCCCGCGCGTCGAGCCTCGCGCGCGCGGCGGGCGGTGACGGCGACGCGCTCGTGCTCCACGGGAACACCGCGGTCAGGCTCGACCACGCGTTCGCGCCCACGGCGCGCGGCGTCACCGTCCGCGCGCGCCTCGACCCGGTGCTCGGAGACGCCGCCGGGCAGAGCTGGAGCTCGCTGGTTCTCACGGACGACCCGGAGACGTGCGGGTGGGTCGCCAACCGCGACGCGACGCCGGGCCTGATGATCCGCGCGAACGGTCAGGTCGTGCTCGTTCAGCGCGCCCGGGAGCGCGCCGTCGTCTGGGAGGGCGGCGCGCCCGACGCCTCGCCGACGTACCTCGTCTCGCTCACGCTGCGCCTCGAAAACGCCGACGCCGCGCCGCACGAGCCCCGCGAGCTCGTGGCCGAGGGAGAGGTCAACGGACGCCGCTTCCGCGCGTCGCTCGAGCGCTCGATCATCACCGCGATGCCCGCCCGCGTGTGGCTCGTCTTCGGCGCGCACTTTCACCCGGGCGACAGGCAGGAGAGCGCCGTCGACGACGTCGAGGTGCTCGACGCGGCCGACGGCGAAGCGCAGTGATCAGGGCTCGTACGCGATGATGCGCTCGAGCGCGCGCTGCGTGGTCGCGGGCGGCGTCCAGCGGACGGCGAGGTCGCGGGCCCAGGCCGCGAGCGGCGAGCGCCACTGGCCGACGGCGCCGAAGCGACGGGCGTCGCGCTGGATCGTCTCGACGCGCTGGCGTCGCCTCGCCTCGTAGGCGCGCAGCGCGGCGGGGGCCTCGCGGTGCGCGGCGAGCTCGCGCGCGAGCACCACGGCGTCTTCGATCGCCATCGCGGCGCCCTGGCCGAAGTTGGGGGTCATCGCGTGCGCCGCGTCGCCGAGGAGCGCCACGGACCCGCGGCACCAGGGGCGCTGCTCGACCTCCTCGATGTCGTGGTGGAGGAGGGCCTCGTCGTCGCGCATCGCGGCGAGCACGCGCGGCACGTCGCCGCCGAAGTCGGCGAAGCGCGCGCGGAGCTTCGCGGGGGCGGCCTCCGCGGGGTCGCCCGGCGTTCCGCGCGGCGCGTCGGCGACGAAGAACGCGTAGACCTCACCGCGTCCGAGCGGGACGACGCCCGCGCGCGCGCCGCGGCCCCAGAGCTCGGTCATCATGGGCTGCGCGCCGGCGACGACGCCCGTCCAGCGCCAGCAGGTGTAGCCCGCGTAGATGGGCTCGCGCGCCCCGAAGGTGAGCGCGCGCACCGTGGAGCGCAGCCCGTCGGCGCCGACCACGGCGTGGTAGCGCGCGCGTTCGCCGTCGGAGAGCTGCGCCTCGACGCCGTCGCCCCGGTCTTCGAGGGCGGTGACGGTGACGCCGCAGCGCGCGCGCACGGCGTCGCCGAGGTCTTCGGCCAGGGCCTCGTGGAGGGCGCCGCGGTGGATGGCGTAGGCCGATCCGTAGCGCGCGGCGAGGGCGTCGAAGCGGGTGAACGAGAGGCTCGCGCCGTCGCGTGAGGCGATGGCGCCGGTGGTCATCTCGACGCCGCGCGCGGCCACGGCGTCGGCGCGTCCGATGGTGCGGAGCGCGCGCATCGCGTTGGCGCCGAGGGTGATGCCTGCGCCGAGCGCGCGCAGCGTCGGGGCGCGCTCGACCAGGTCGACGGCGAGCTTGTGCCGCGCCAGCGCGCGCGCCAGCACGAGTCCGCCGATGCCACCGCCGACGACGAGGATTCGCTGTTCCATGGGTTCACCTCGGGAGCCTCCGCGGAAGGGAATCGGAGGCGCCCTCTGGTATGCACCCGTCGCCACGTCGAAGGGTACTCGCGTTCCGGCGGCGTCGGTGACACCGCGCAGCGCCTTGAAAATAGATGTTTTTGCCGTCGTGGCGCGCGCGTCTGGGGCTCCTGCTCGCGTTGCGGTCGGCGCTCGTCGCGCTTCGAAGCCGTCGAACCGCGAGGCCCTCGCGCGTGTCCGGGGGGTGATGCACCCTCCACACGCCATGCGACGTCTCACCCTCGCGCTCACCCTCGCGCTCGCCCTCACGCTCGCTGCGGCCACCGCCTGCGCGGCGCTCATCCCTCACACGGACCTCGCCTCGACGGCCTGGGAAGCGACAGACATCGTGCGGGCCACCTGGCGCTCGTCGCGCACCGAGCAGGGCATGCGCCTCGGCACCTACCGCGTCGAGCGCGTCTTCGCGGGCGACCTCGCCGCGGGCTCGACCGTCGAGGTCGCCGACGGCAACGTGAGCGCGGCCGAGCACACGCCGCTGCCCGCCGACCGCTACCTGGCGCTCGCGCCCGCCGTCGCCGGTGAGCCCCGGCGGCTCGCCACCAGCGGGATGCGCGCCGTGCTCGACGGACGCGTGTGGCGCTTCGAACAGCTCAGCAACCCCGGGCTGGAGGTTCCGCTCCCGCAGGGCGACTCGCTCTCCGACGGTCGCGGAGACGCCTCCGCGGCGCGCCTCGGCGTCACGCCCGAGCGCTTCGAAGCCATGCTCGCCGATGCGATGACGAGCGCGAGGGCGCTCCGCGAGCTGCGCGCGCGCTGGTCTGACGACGCCCCGGCGCGGCTGGAGGCGCTGCTGCTGCCGGCCCCCGCGCGACAGGTCGACGGGGGCTACCGCGACGCCTTCACGCTCGCCGCGGTGTCGGCGCTCTTCGAACATCAGCGCGTCGACGCCGGGCTCGAGCTCGTGGCCCGCAACGCCCTCGACGAGACCCTCGCGAGAGACCTCGAGCGCGCGCTGCCCGCGGCGGAGTTGACCCCTCGCGCGAGGGCCCACGCGCGCCTCGCCGTGCGGCGCGCTGCGGTGCGTCTCCTGCGCGCCGCCAGCGTCGAGGGAGATCCCGCCGCCGACGCGCTCGTCGCGCTGCTCGCAGACCCCGACGCGAGCGTGCGTGAGGCCGCCGCCACGAACCTCGCGCAGTTGTTCGGTTCCGTGGTGAGCGGTGAAGGCGCGGCCGCGTTCAGCGCGCGACGGACGCGCGTCGAGCGGGCGCTCCTCGCGCGACTCCGCGGCGAGGCGAACGCCTCGGTGCGGCTCGCGATCGCCACGACGCTCAACGCGAGCAGCGACCGCGTCCGCGCGCTGCCGGTGCCCGCGGGCGGACCGCCGCTGGTGCTTCGCGCGGAGGCGACCGACGACGGCGTCCACGTCGACGCGGTGTGCGCGCGACCCGACGCGCACGGTGACAGCGCCGCCGTCACGCTCACGGGCGCGAACGGCGCCGCGATCCAAGGATGCACGAGCTTCTCCTACACCTGCGGGCGGGGGCGCGTCGGCATGCACTCCGGGTCGCAGCTCCCGGGGCTGCAGGCGGGGCGATACGCGATCCGGCTGCGCCTGGGGCGCCGCGTGTGGCCCCTCGGCACGCTGGTGCAGGCGCCCGACGGATCTCGTCGCGTGGAGTGATCGCCTACGCCGCGGTGTCGCGTCGTCGCGCGATCTCCGCCCCCGAAGAGGCCGGGGAGGAGAGAAGATCGAGGCGTCAACACGCACGGGGTACGACGGCTCTCGCTGCTGATGCTCGCGGGCTGCGCCGAGACCGTGGCGGGCGGCGGCTCTGACCGCGACGTGCCGTCCGACGGCGCCGCGCCCGACGCGACCCACGGCCGACATGGTGAATCGCCTCCCGCAGTCCGTCGCCAACGACCTCTTCGCGCGGTGGGCGCGCGCGTCGCTGGCGGGGCTCCCGCACGGCGTGGCGCCCTTCAACGAGTGCTACCCCTTCGTGACCGTGCGCCTCTGCGCGACGTGCGACGCGACCACGATCCGATACAGCGACCCCAGCCAGCTCTCGCCCGAGATGGCCGAGGTGTGGGCGTGGTTCGCGGAGCACGTCCCGGGCTACAACCCCGCCACGTTCTGCGCTCGGTAGCGACCGACCTCGCGCGGGCGCGCCGGTCAGCGCCAGTCTCGAACGACGCGCTTGAGCTCGGCGAGGCGGGCCTTGGGGAGCGTGCCGACGGCGGCGATGACCATGCGCTCGGGCGTGAAGACCTCGCGGGCGACGCGCACCACGTCGTCGACGGTGACCGCGGCGACGGCGGCGAGCCGCTGCGAGAGCGACTGCGGCGGGTAGTAGAGCGCCGCGCCGCCGAACCACCCCGCCATGGCCGTCGCGTCGTCGACGGTGGCGAGCGTCTCGTAGCGGTAGCGCCCCTTCGCGGTGGCGAGCTCGGTCTCGGTGACGCGCCCCTGCCGGAGCCCGTCGAGCACCGTGAGCAGCTCCCTCACGAGCGCGGGGACCTTCGCGTTCGCCGTGGTGCCCGTGACCTCGAGGAGCGACGCGTCGGCGAGGGGCTCGATCGACGCGTGGATCGAGTACGCGAGGCCCTTCTGATCCGCGAGCGTGTAGTGCAGGCGCGTCGACATTCCCCCGTCGAGCACGCGCAAGAGCGCGAGGAGCGAGACGTACGCCGGGGCGAGCTCGGGCACGGCGCGAAAGAGCACCGTGAGCTCGGTCTGCGAGCCCGCGTCGGGCACGTGGATCACCCTCGGTCCGCCCGCGAAGCTCGGCGCGGGCGTGAGCTCCGCGGGCGCGCCTGAAGGGAGCGTCGAGAGCACGCCGCGGGCGGCGTTGACGACGCGCTCGTGGGTGACGGGGCCCGTGACGCAGAGGCGCATGTTGCGGGCGCCGTAGAAGGCCGCGAAGTGTCGGCGTACGTCGGCGATCGAGAAGCGCTCGACGTTGTCGCGCGGCCCGATGATGCGCTGCCCGAGGGGGTTGTCGCCGAAGAGGGCGCCGCGCGCGAGGTCGTCTGCGTTGATCTCGACGCCGTCCTGGTCGTAGTCCTCGTTGATCTCTTCGAGGATGAGCGCGCGCTCGAGCTCGATGTCCGAGAAGCGCGGTCGGCCGAGGAGCTCGCCGAGGAGCGCGACGCCCGCCTCGAGGTTGTCGGGGTCGAGCGAGAGCTGAAAGAGCGAGTTGTCTCGACCCGTCTCCGCGTGCAGCGTCGTCCCGAGCTGCTCGACCGCCGTCGTGAGCGCGAGCGACGTGGGGTAGCGCTCGGTGCCGCGGAAGAGCATGTGCTCGACGAAGTGCGAGAGGCCGTTGTCCGCCGGGCTCTCGAAGCGCGACCCGGCCTTGATGAAGAGGGCGCACGCCGCCGTGTGCAGGTGGGCGAGGGCGACGGTGGTGACCGCGAGCCCGTTGTCGAGCGTCGAGGTCTCCACGCGTGGATCGAGTTGAGGCGTCATCCGCGAAGGGATATCACCGCGCCCCCGACGGCGTCGCCTTCAACCGCGCCCGATGCGGATACACTCGGGGCGACGCGAGCTCCGCCTCCGTCGCGCGCAACCTCAAGAGCCGCGAGCCAGTGCGACACAGCCGATGACCACGCCCCAAGCGCCTCCCTCCACGCAGCGTCGCCTCGCGGCCGTGCTCCTCCTCGCCCTCGCGGTGCGCGCGGCGGTGCTCGTGTGCGAGAGCCGCCTGCCGCTCTTCACGCACCACCGCCTCGACGCGCAGATGTACGACGAGGCCGGGCGCGTGCTCGCGAGCGGCGACTGGCTCTTCGGCCGCGGCGCGTACTTCTTCAACCCCCTCTACGCGTACCTCGTCGGGGTGGTGTACGCGACGCTCGGCGCGGGACCCTGGCCGCTTCGCGTGGTGCAGCTCGTCTTCGGCCTCGGCAACGTGGCGCTGATCTACGACTCGGCGCGCCGCGCGGCGGGCGATCGATGGGGGCTCGCGGCGGGCGTGGTCGCCGCGCTCTACGGGCCCTTCGCGTTCTTCGAAACGCAGGTGCTCTCCGAGGGCTTCGGCGCGTTCCTCCAGTCGCTGCTGATGTGGGGTGTGCTGCGCGCGTTCGCGGCGCCCGAGGGGCGTGGTCTCATCGCGCGGTGGGCGGCGATCGGCGCGACGCTGGGGCTGTGCGTGCTCACGCGCGGCAACGCGGTGTTCCTCGCGGTGCCCGTGGCCCTCGCGGCGTTGTGGGCGGGCGGTGGCGGTCGGCCGCTGGCGGCGCTGGCGCTCGGCGGCGCGCTCTCGCTCGCTCCCGTCACCGCGCGAAACGTCGTGCGCACGGGGCATTTCGCGGTGCTCACGGCGCACGGCGGGGTGAACCTCTACGTGGGCAACGGCCCCGGCGCGAGCGGGACGTACCGCATCCCCGACGAGGTCCCGAGCTCGGGGAGCAACCGCGACGCGATGGTCGAGTACCGCCGCGTGGCCGAGCGGCGCATGGGGCGGCGGCTCACGCTCGTCGAGGCCGATCGCTACTGGCGCGACCTCACCCTCAGGACCATCGCCCGCCACCCGGTGACCTGGCTCCGCCTCCTCGTCGAGAAGACCTGGCTCTTCTGGAATGCGCGCGAGATCCCCAACACCGAGGACTACGAGTTCATGCGCACGCTCGACCCGGCGCTGGCGCTGCCGCTGGTGCAGTTCGGCACCGTCGCGCCCTTCGCGCTCATGGGCACGCTCGCGCTCCTCGCCTCGCGTCGAAAGGAAGACCGCTTCCTCGCCGCGTTCAACCTCGCGGGGTGCGCGAGCCTCGTCGCGTTCTTCGTGCTCGCGCGCTACCGATTGCCGTGCGTCCCGGGGCTCATCGTGGCGGCGGTCGTGTGGCTCCGCGACGTGAAGGTCGCCTGGGACGCGCGGCGCACTCGCACCCTCGTCGCATCGGCGCTCGGGGTCGCGCTCGCGGCGGTCGTGGTGTTCTGGCCGAAGCTCCCGACGCTCTTCGACGACCAGTATTTCAAGCTCGGCTTCGCGTGGCACGTGCAGGGGCACCTGCCCGAGGCCGAAGACGCCTACCGCAACGCCCTGCGCCTCACGCCGACGCACCTCTCCGCGCGAAAGAACCTCGCGATGCTGCTGGAGTCGCGCGGCGACCTCGACGGCGCGCGACGGGAGTGGGAGGTGCTTCTGCGCGTCGCGCCGACGCAGTTGCCCACGGGCGCGCGCTACCTCGACGAGGCGAGGGAGCACCTCCGAACGCTCGGCGCGCCGACGCCCTGAGCGCTGCGCTCAGCCGACAGGTCGGGTGACGAGCTGATACACGGGGCTGCCGTCCTCGGGCTTCTGCCACTGTTCGGTGGAGGCGATCGCCTCCTCGCGCGTGGGGAACTCGTCGGCGTAGCGGCTCCAGCGGTCGCCGCAGCACTCGCAGTCCAGGCCGGCGGCGATGCCGTCGAAGTAGACCCCCGCGCCTGTGGCGCGAGCCTCGGCCTCCTCCAGGGTCGCCGCCTCGACGATGACGAACTGCGCTCCGATGAAGAAGCCCCCGGTGTTGCACTGCGAGTATCGGTAGAACATGCGGTCTTCGCTCGCCGCGAGGGTAACCCGTCGACGCGCGGACGCTCACGCCCGATGTGAGCGCTCTTGATTGCGCGGCGCTCAGCGGCGGCCCCGGAGGAGCACCGCGCCCTGTCTGGTTCAACGACTTGCGCTGTAGAAAAGCGTTCGAGCGCTCCGCCCCCTCTCCCGCGCTTCCGCGCGCCCTCACCCCCGAGGATCGGCTCCGTTCGGCACACATCTCACGATCCCCTTGGTTTCCATGAGGGATCCGGCGGCGGTTTGCCGGGGAGTTC
>JBPOHC010000442.1:0-6367 GCA_052035985.1 Myxococcota bacterium
GCCATCGCGCGGCGCATCGTCGAGGGCGTCGAGGCGGGCGGGCGCGGGGTGGTGCTCCATGACGGCGGAGGAGACCGACACGCCACCGCCGAGGCCGTGCGCATCGCCGTGCAGGAGCGACAGCACGCTCCCCTCGATCACGCGGGCCTCGTCGTACGCGGGGATCAGCACCGTCACCAGCGGCGCGTAGCCCGTCGCGTCGACCTTCGGGCGTCGCCTCCTGAGCGCGAGCGCGGCGAGCATCACGATGCGCAGCCCCGCCAGCAGCGTGCACGCGACGAAGAGCACGGCCATTCCCCGCGTGGCCCGCGCGCGCACCGTCGAGAGCCACCCCACGCCGAGCGACGCGACGCGGTCTTGGAGCACGAGCGTCGGCGCCATCGCGTCGCGCGTCACCCCCGCGTATGCGGCGAGGGAGGCGACGCGATAGCCCCTCGCCCGCAGCATCGGCACGGCGATGCGCACGGCCTCGGCGGTGGCGTGACGGTCTCCACCGCCGTCATGGAGCACCACCACGCGCCCGCCCGCCTCGACGCCCTCGACGATGCGCCGCGCGATGGCGGCCCCGTCGCCGCCCTGCCAGTCGTGCGGGTCGACGGAGGCGCCTGCGTAGGTGTATCCGCGCGAGAAGGCGAGCGACTGCGCGTCGAGGTCGCGCGCGTCGCTCGGGTCGACGACGGCCGTGTAGGGCGCGCGGTAGAGCGACACCTCGCGCCCTGCGAGCGCCTCGAGGAGGCGCGTCGTGCGGTCGATCTCCGCGGAGCGTTGAGGCTCCGCGAGCGCGTTCATGCGGGGGTGGTGATACGAGTGGTTGCCGATGAGGTGCCCCTCGCGCGCGGCGCGGCGCACGAGCTCGGGGTGCGCCATGGCGGCCTCTCCGACGACGAAGAAGGCCGCCGGGGCGTGGACCTCCGCGAGCGCGTCGAGGATGGCCGCCGTGTGCTCGGGGTCGGGTCCGTCGTCGAAGGTGAGCACCACGTCGCGCTTCGAAGCGTCGCCGCCGAAGCGCTCGACGAGGGCGGGCGACGGCGTCACCGCGTAGCGCGCCGAGGTCACGTAGCCGCGCGCGTCGAAGCGCACCGCGCGCCGCCCATCGCGTCGCGGAACGCGCAGCGCGAGGAGGTCTCCCTCGCCCACGACCTCGGGCTCCGACGGGGCCGCGATGGTGCGGAGCGCGAGCGCGCGCGTCTGCGGGTCCGTCGTTCGAAGGAGCGCCCAGAGGCCGGGGTCTTCGGTCCCTGCGCGCCAGAGGGCGGTGCGCGTGACGCCGCGGTCGCGGAGCGTCGCGAGCGCGTCGGCGATGGAGGTCGCGTCGTTGCACCAGACCGCGTGAGCTCCGCCGTCGCGGGCGCGGTAGTCGAAGCGCGCGCCGCCTCCGCCGGGCGCGTACGCGGGCGTGGCGCCGACGAGCGCGGCCCTCGCCATCGCGGCGGCGTAGCTGATCGACTCGGCCTCTCCGCGCGCGGGCCAGTCGTAGCAGTACGACCCGAGCGCCACGACGACGCGCTCACGCGGAACCACCGCGCGCACCTCATCGACGGCGCGCGCGATCCAGCGTGACGACGCGATGGGACCGGGCGTGCTCGACGGGTGGTGCTCGTCGTAGGCCATGACGATCACGGCGTCGGCGACGGCGCCGAGGCGCGCGAGGTCGAAGGCCCGATCGCCCGCGGCGACGTCGATGGTGACGGCGCGTCCCGTGGGGTGCAGCGCTCGGCGGAGCGTCGCGGTGAAGGCCACGAGGCCCGCGGAGTCTTCGGGCGCGAGGGATTCGAAGTCGACGTTGACGCCGTGCGCGCCGAGGGCGATCACGCGCGCGGCGACGGCGTTCGCCACGCAGTCGCGGCGGGTCTCGTCGGCGAGGAGGGCCGCGGTCTCGGCCGAGGTCCAGCGGTCGCCGTCGAGGTTGGCGACGCGGGGAAAGACCTTGATCCCAGGGCGTCCGAGGAGGGCGCGCGTGGGCGCGTCGACGGTCTCGCTCACGTCACATCGCAGCCCCGAGACGCGGAACCAGTCGGGCGACACGACGCTCACGTCGCCGAGGTGGGCGCGCACCGAGGCGTCGGCCGTCGGGTCGTCGACGGTAAAGAGCACGCGCGCCTCTTCGGGGAGCGTGATCGCGGAGTCGGTGATGGCGGCTGCGATGGAGGCGGCGCGGGCGTCGTTGGCGCGGAGGAGCGCGGCGTAGTCTGCGGAGGGTGGTGTTGGTGCGGGTGACGGTGCTGGCGCGGCCTCGCGTCGCGGGGGCTCTGCCATCGCTGGCAGCGCGCGCCCCTGCGCCGACGGGAGCGGGTGCCGCGGACGGACCGGCGCAAGCCCGATGGCGTACATCACGGCTGGGACGACGAGCAGGAACCCGAGCGCTGCGACGAGTCGCGCCATCCATCGGCGACGCGCGTGAGATGGATCTTCGAACACCATGTGTGCCTCCAGCGCGTCGCGGGGCGAGGTGTGAGGCGGCGACCTCGCAAGCTCGACCGCAGACGTCTGATCTCTTCCAACGGCCACGGCGTCGCAGACTTGAATGACTTCGACGCGGCGCGATGACGATTGCCGCGCCGGGGGTGCGAGGCCCGCACACGGAGAGTTGCGCACGCGCGCGCTTGGAGCTTGACGCCCTCACGCGTCGTCGCGCGAGAGACCGTTGACGCGGGGTCGACGAGGGCGAGAGCCTCGCCGCGCATGAGCCCATCGTCACCGAGGTACAGACCGCCAGGCACGACCGTGATCTTCGCGTCCGATGACCACGAGGTCACGCTCCGCAACCGCGTGCTCTGCGAGTCGCGGCTCTACAACGGGTCAAGCTCGTCGTCGTGGAGCGTCACGCTGCCGCTGGTCCAGCGCGTCGAGGCGTCGACGGGCGCAGGCGGGGCGTATCTCACCATCCGCGGGCTCTTCAACAGCGGGAACCCCGTGCGGCTCGGCCCCTTCACCCCCGAGGGCAGCGACCGCGTGGAGGCCGTGATCCGCGCGAACATGCTCGGCGACGTCACCCCGCTGCGCGTGACCGGAGACGAGCTGCGCGCGAACGGCGGCGCGTACCACTGCGCGGTCGTCGAGGTCGTCGACTGGTGGTCGCCGCACTTCGAAGGCTCCTCCTTCGCCGACGCGTGGCTCACGCCTCCGCCCGGGTCTGACTACGAGAGCCTGTTCGACGGCAGGAGGCGCCTGGTCCGCGTCGTGGGCGTGTGGCTCTGCGACCCGACGATCGAGCGCGCCCCCGGCTACGGCGGATACGGCCACATGGGCGGCTCGCGCGCGGAGCTGTGCGCGGCGACGATGACGGAGGAGCCCGCGTAGCACGCTCGCGCGAACGAGCGCCGCTCACTACTCCGGCCAGATGCGCGTGAGGTCGAGCGCGAGGGCGTCGAAGGGCTCGACCCGCGCGACGTCGTCACCGTGCCAGAGGCCCAGCGCCTGATAGTCACCGCGCACCAGCTTGAAGGCTTCGAGCGTCTGCGCGATGGGGTCGACGAGCCAGACAAAGCCGACGCCGTGCTCGGCGTAGAGCGGCTTCTTCACGTCCCGATCGTTGGCCTCGGTGGACGGTGACAGCACCTCACACACCCAGTCGGGCGCGATCGTGACCGAGGTGGCGCGCAGCACGCGCTGCGTCCGCTCACGGCGCCAGCCGGCGAGGTCGGGCTGCATCTTGTCGGGACGTGGGCCGAGGTGCAGCTCGGGCTCATCGACGAAGAACCACCCGCCAGGCCCCGTGGTCCCCTCGTCGAAGGCGCCAAAGAGCCTCGCGCCGAGCTTCTTGGCGAAGCGCCCGTGTGGGACCGCCGGGCGCGGCGCCATCGCCAGCGCGCCACGGAGGATCTCGCAGACGACGTCGGGCGGCGCGTTGGCGTACGCAGCCTCGATGGTGGGGTGGTTGGGCTCGTACAGCGGTCGCGCGGCCTCGGCCATGCGCGAGACACTACGCGCCCGCGGAGTGCGCCTCAACTACGCCCGGGCTGTCTCGCTACGCGGTGGTCCTGCAATCACGGGTGGGGCGCGTCCCCGCGTCGACGGGAGCGCTTGACGCGGACGCACCGGCGCAAGCCCGAAGACGACACGGCACCCATGACGAGTCTCGCTCGACCCGACGCGAGGCGGAGTCGTTTGTGCGCAGTCGGCGCGAGACGTTCTCTTGTGCGGCGCGGACACAACGCCGGACACGCTTGTTTCAAGCTGTTTCGAGCGAGGCACGCGCGATGCTCGAAAGCTCCCGTCCGGCCTCCGATGCTCGTTTACGGTCCGCGCGACGCCCTGTCGCCACACATTTGCCTGGGGAGATTTGTCATGAACAGCACTCGCGAATCGCTCGCGCGCTCGTCGCTTGCGTGGAGCTGGCCGCTCGCGCTCGCGGCCGTCTCGGTCGTCGCGTGCGCCGCGCCCATCGGCTCTGACGAAAGCGCGTCGCAGCGGGTCATCTCGGGCTCCGACGACCGCGCCGAGGTCTACGCCGAGGAGAACGCGTGGATGCGCAGCTACGCCGAGCAGGCGACGGCGGCGTTCGTTCATCGCAGCTTCTTCGGAACCGTCAACGGTCGCCTCACGCTCAGCAGCAACGGCACCGCGCTCGGCGTCGGGGAGAGCCTCTGTGCGGGCGAGCCCTACGCAGAGCAGCCCCAGCAGGCGAACTGCTCGGGCACGCTCATCGACGACGACCTCATCCTCACGGCGGGGCACTGCGTGACGGCGGCGAACGCGTGCACCGACTACCGCTGGGTGTTCAACAACCACTACGTCGCGCCCGGCGTCCGCCACGTCATCGAGCCTGAGGACATCTTCTCGTGTCGTCGCATCGAGGCGATGCACGTCGGCGACATCAACCGCGGAGAGGCCGACTACGCGATCATCCGGCTCGACCGGAGCGCCGTGCCGCGCTTCCAGCCTGCGCCGGTCCGTCGCGTCGCGGGGCCGCTCGACCGCGGGCAGCACGTGAAGGTCGTCGGCTTCCCCGACGGCATCCTCGCGAAGATCGACACGCAGGGCAACGTCTTCGATGACACCTGCTTGATGCCCGACAGCACGGAGATCTACTGCAACACCTGCACGCTGCCTGACGGCACGCTGACGTACTGCGAGGCCCCCGCGGAGGCGACACGCACGGGCTACTTCCGCGCGTCGCTCGACGTGTTCGGCGGCAACTCCGGAGGCGGCGTGTACGAGAGCGACGGGTACACCCTCGCGGGCGTGCTCATCGGAGCCGGCACCCCCGAAGGGAACTCGGACTACGTCCCGCGCGACCCCGACGGCGGGACCTGCAACGTGCGGAGGGTGTGCGCCACGCAGGACTGCCCCACGGCCAGGGTGATCCACGTCGCGCCCGCCCTCGCCGCGCTCTGCGCCGACCCCTCGCGCAGCCAGCGCCTCTGCGGCACCGGCGCGCCCCGCAACGACAGCTGCGTCAACGCCGAGCCCATCGACGTGCAGTACGGCGAGCAGCAGACGCTCTCGGGCTCGATGGTCACCGCGACCTTCGAGCGCAGGAGCGCCTGCGAGACTCGCGCGCGCAACTTCCCCGACGTGTTCTACAGGTTCACCCTCGCGGCGCCGGCGATCTTCTACACCGACGCGTTCACGTCGGACATCCCCGTGGCCCTCGGCCTGACGTCGACCTGTGGCCCGTACATCATCAACATCATGTGCAGCGCGTCTGCGTGCGGTGATGACAAGGGCCAGTTCGCGCTCAGGCTCAGCGCCGGCACGTACTACCTCCACGTCGCGAGCCGCACCGCCGCCGCCGGTCGCTACAACGTTCACGTGCAGTTCCTCCCCGCCTCTGACGTCGCCGGCGCGATCCCGCTCAGCGCGGGGCCGCCCACGGTGCCGTCACCCGTCACCGGTCGCAGGACCGGCGGCTGGGCGCTCAACACGAACGGAGCGACGGACCGCGCGCAGGGAACCTGCGGCGGCGCTGGCAACGATCACACGTTCTTCTTCTCCACCTGCCCGGCCTTCCGCGGCGGCACCGTGCGCGCGTGGACGACCGGCACGGCCTGGGACACGGTGGTTCACTTCAGCCAGGGCAACTCGCCGGTCACCGCGTGCAACGACAACGCGAGCGCCACGACGCTGACCTCGGTGATGCGCGCGGATGTCGCCCCGGGCTCGGGCGTGCACGCGATCTACGTCGACGGCAACGCGGGCCAGTCGGGCGACTACTCGATGCAGTACTCCATCGTGCCGAACTGAAGCGCTCATCGGCGACGCGCTGGGACGTGCGAGTGCGCGCCCCGGGCGCTCAGCCCATCGACGGCACCGTCGGGGGCGATGAGGGCTGCGGGGTTCGCGCGACCAGCCCCTTCAACGTGAAGCAACCGCAAGGGGCGCAAGGGAAAGCCCGACGATCGTCATCTCGCCGTAGCGGAGCGAC
>JBPOHC010000628.1:0-1746 GCA_052035985.1 Myxococcota bacterium
GCAGCTCCGACCCGCCCTTTGCTGCATGCCTTGCTACACGCGAGGTGAATCTCGAGTGTGTTTGGCCGCTTACTGAGTGGAGGCGCCGGGAGTCGAATGCTGATTCGGGCATCTCGGTTGATGTCGGTTCAGCTCGGTCGAGCGCGGATTCCGCTACGAAGCAAGACGTTTGCGAGGGGGAGCCGGAGAACGCGAACGCGGTTGAGATCGGTCGAAAGTGCTCAACGTGTAGCAATGTAGCAAGCGAGATCGAGCGAGCGCTCACGGCACTCGCAGGAGGGCGGATCGACATCGCGCGCGAGGTGCTCGAAGGGCTGCTTCGCACGCTCCTTCACGAGGACACCACCACACGTTGAACCTCTCGGTCAGGTCGCCGCGCAGGACCTCGTGGGCGACGTTGTGGACCCTGGCAGCGTGGATGACGCCGGTCACGGCGCCGATCGCCGTAGCCGCCCCGACGAACACGTGGACCGACTCGCGCAACGACACGCCGACGAGCGCGGTGCTCCCCTCGAACCCGGCATCGCGGAGGACCTTCGCGGCCGCATCCGTGTTCTCCTGTGGTTCGACCTTCTGGCGCTGGTGGCCGCCGTGCTGGCCTTCGCCGCAACGACCGCCGCGCGTCACCCGACGGGGCCGTGGCTCGGCGCGCTGCTCGCGGTCACGGTGCTCGCCGGGTGCGCGACGTTCACGCCGTGGGATCGCCCCGCGATTCCTCGACCCGAACGACCTCGGGGAGCGCGACACCGAGCGCCCGCGCCAGGCGCGCGAGCACCTTCAGGCTAGGGTTCTGGAGCCCGCTCTCGACGCGCTGCACGTACTGCTTCGTGAGGCCCGCTTCCGACGCGAGTAGAGCCTGTGTCCGACCACGCTCTCGCCGAAGCATCGCAATGTGTCGCCCCACACGCGTGGGCATCGTGTCGGGGTCGTCAAATTGCCCAACAGCGGCGGGCAAGGCGGGGTGCTTCGGGGGCTGTTCGAGAAGTGGGATCGTGTCGACGAGCGTGCTCACCGGAACCCCCAAGGCATCCGCGATTCGGAGAAGCGTCGAGGCCGAGGGCGACACCACGCCGGTCTCAACCCGCTGAAGGTGTCGGGGATCGAGGTCAATCGCCTCGGAGGCCTGCTCCAGCGTCCATCCCATCGCCAAGCGCAACGCGCGGATCTTCAGTCCGATCGCCCTGGTCGCCTCGCGAACCCGCGCGATTTCCGTCGGCGTTCGTGCGCGGGAGGACCTCATCAGGCGGCGATGACCTTCGCGGCCCGACGAGGTTGTTCACCACGTCTTTAAGTAATATAATAGCACCACGATCAGTTGTGTTCCGTCCGATTTGCGCGCCTCTGGGAGACGATTCCGTGCTCGAACTGGGAGTGAGCCCGTGACGACGGTTCTGGTGGACTACTTCGGGCTCGTGGGGGCGACGCTCGAAGGCAGATTCGACGTTGAGCGCGTCGTCGCAGAGGGCGGCTTCGGGGTGGTCTATCGGGCGACTCACTGCGGGCTGCACAGGCCCGTCGCCATCAAGGTGTTGAAGACGCCTGCGCACCTCGATCCTGCGCTGCGAGGACCCTTCCTCGAGACCTTCGCGCAGGAGGCGAGGGTGATCGCAGCCCTCGATCACCCTGCGATCGTCCGAGTGCTCGACTTCGGGGTCTCCGCGATGCCGACCGGTGACGTCGCACCGTGGAGCTGCCTGGAGTGGATCGAAGGCACGTCGCTCGAGGCGCACCTCGCCGAGCGTGGCG
>JBPOHC010000157.1:0-3916 GCA_052035985.1 Myxococcota bacterium
GTACGCCGTGCCAGTGGATCGTCGTGGGCTCGTCGAGTCGGTTGGTGAAGTGCACGACGACGGTGTCGCCCGCGCGCGCTTCGAGGGTGGGCCCCGGCACCTGACCGTTGTAGGTCATCGCGCGGACGCGGCGTCCGGGCGCGTACTCCCAGTCGGCCATGCGGGCTTCGAGGTCGACCTCCACGACGCGCGGGTCGGGGTTGCGGTCGGTCATGGGCGCGACGCGAAGCGCGGCGGCCCACGGGTCGGGGCCGGGGCGCGGCGAGAACGAGGCCGCGGTCGACGCATCGTCGCCGCATCCGTGAAACGCGAGGAGGCAGGGAACTGTGATGAGAAGAAGATGTTGTGAAGTATGCATGGCGGGTCTCTACCTTCAGCACGGCGCGTGCCGTGTTGCTCCGCTAGGCGGTATCAACGCAACTCGCGTTTGTCGACTCGGCGCACTGTGACCGGACGGGTCTCAGGTCGCGAGCGTCCCGCGCGATCGATCGCGCAGCAGCGCGTCGACCGTGCGAGCGGCGCAGGCGAGCAGGGTGAGCGTCGGGTGGCGATCTCCGACGAGCGGAACGTGCCGCGCGTCTGCGATGTAGAGTCCCGGCACGCCTCGCCAGCGGCCGTCGGTGTCGAGGTCGTGGAGGTGCTGTCCGCGCGCCCCGTGGAGGGCCTCGCTCCCGATCGAGAGGCCGTCGGGGGCCGCGAGGGGGATGACGAGCGCGGACGGTCCGCCGAGCGCTTCGGCGACCGCCAGGCAGGTGGCCTTCATCTCCTCGCCGAGGGCGCGATCGTTGTCCGTCGACGCGAGCGTGAGCACCGGCACGGGCCTTCCCATCGCGTCGCGGTCCTCGCGGTCGAAGCGCACCGTGCGATCCTGCGAGGGGAGCATCGAGCCGAAGGCACTCACGAGGTAGAGCGTCATGCGGGCCAGCGCGTCCTCGCTCAGGCCGAGCATCGACGCGGCGCTCGCGCCGACGATGGACGCCGCGTGAGGCCCCTGCACCTCGACGCTGAAGCCGCCGACGTACGGCCTCGCGACGCCGCCCGGGGTGTTGACGAACCTGGGCACCAGGGCCGCGCGCGACACGCCCGGCACCGCCTCGGCGCGCGCGTCGCGGAGCACCATGTAGCTGGCGATCAGCGCGCTCGTGAGCATGAGGCCGTCGCGGTCTCCGCCGTGATGGCTCAGGATGCGCGCCGTCTCGATCGCCGAGGCCGCGAGCACCACGCTCGGCGCGCGGACAAAGCGATGACCGCCGTCGCCGACGAGGCACTCCACGCCGAGAACGCCGCGATCGTCGGCGGCGACGTGCAGCACGGTGGTCTCCGTGAGCACGTCGACGCCGTGGAGCGCGTCGGTGCCGCGCCACGGGCGTTGACCCACGCTGGCGATGCGCCCCGCGATGACGGGCAGGTCGAGGGCTGCGGAGAGCGCGGAGAGGTCGGGGTGCAAGGTGACCGGTCCGTCGCACTCGCCGTCGGGGACAATGTCGAGCCCGTCGCGGTTGCCGACGACGTGGAGGCGGCGCTCGACGCGTGCGTAGTACGAGTCGAGCGAGCGCAGCGGGAGGGGCCACGGAACCCCTGCGAGCTCCGCGTCGACGACGTTCTGCTCGCTCGCGCGAAAGCACCATCCCCCCCAGACGCGCGTGCGTCCGCCGAGCGCGCGCGCTCGAAGCCAGCGCGCGCCCTCGGGCTCGCTTCGAAACCGCCACGCCCCGTCAGGTGGCGCCTCGTCGGGCATCGCGAAAGGCTGCGCGGCCGCGTCGTCGACTTCGGGCGGCGGGCGAGGCCCCGCTTCGAGCACGAGCACCCTCACGCGCGCCTCGTGGAGGAGCGACGCGACGAGCGAGCCCACGGCGCCGCCGCCGACCACGACCACGTCGGCGTCGAGGTCTGCCGCGGATGGATCTGTCATCGACATCGGGGGTGATGAAGTGCGAGGAAGGGGTGTCGTGAGACGCTCAGTGGAGGCCGTCGCAGTCCTCACCGCAGAAGCGGCAGACCGGCGACGGATCGATCGGGCGCAGGTCTCCGCAGTGGTGCAGGCCGCGCGCGCTCAGCGCTCGCACGAGACCGCCCTTCGCCGCCACCACCTTGACCCGCGCCCCCGCGGCGAGAATCGACTGGATCTTGCTCATGGTCATCGTCCTTTCGTACGCGTTGTCTCTGATGATCGCGTACACGTGAGATCTTCGGTTGCGCGCCACCCGCGCGCAAGTGTGACAGCGCCCTTTCGCGACGTGTCCGACAAGGTCACAGTCGGCGCGCGAACGATGAGCGCTCCCATCATTGCAGGCCGAGAACGCGCATGAACGTTTCGACCGAGGCCGCGCACGCGATGCGACCCGACATCCGGCGTTGGATCGTCGCGTCCGCCTGCGTCGGCTTCGGTCAGCAGCTCTTCGTCGTGCTGCGAAACCAGTTCCTGCACGAGCTCGGGGTCGCGCTTCCGCTCGTCGGGGTCGTGCAGGGCGCGGGCGCGTTGATGGGCGTGGTCGTCGGCGCGGCGGGTCTGTGGTTGCTGCCGAGGGTGCCCGTCGCGCAGGCGCTTCGGGTCGGCGTCGTCGCCAACGCGGCGGGCTTCGCGCTCCAGGTCGTCGCGACGCGCCCGTGGCAGTTCGTGCTCGGCGCGGCCATCGCGGGCGGCGGGATCCAGCTCCTCACGATGTCGTCGGGGCCGTTCCTGTCGCGCCGCGTGACCGACCACGATCGGGTGCGGGTCTACGGGCTCCAGATGATGGCGATCCAGACGGGGCCTGGGCTCCTCGGGGCGGTGCTCGGCGGAGAACTGCAACGCGCGTCCGCGAGCGCCGTCGCCTCGATGATCGGCGGCTATCGGATCGCGCTCGCGGCGGGGGCCGGAGCGGCGGCCGTCGCGCTCGTTCCGCTCCGCGCGCTCGGCGAGGCGGAGCCGTCGTCGAAGCCCTCCGGCGCCCTTCGCATGCAGGACGCGCGGCGGGTGATCACGCTCCTCGGCCCCGACGCGATGATCCAGTTCGGGAGCGGGCTCGCGGTGCCGTTCCTTCAGCTCTACCTCCAGGTCGAGCGCGGCCTGGCGCCGCAGCGCATCGGTCATTTCTTCGGCGCCATGATGCTCGCGGGCACCGTCGGCAACCTCGCCGCGCCGTCGATCACGCGCAGGTTCGGGCGCGCGCGCACCCTCGCGGCGCTTCAGGCTGTGACGGTGCTGGCCTTCGTGGGCCTCGCGCAGGCCGTCACCGAAGCCCAGACGGCGACGGCGCTCGTGCTCCGGTTCGCGTGCGCAGCGACCGCGACGCCCCTGTGGACGGGCATGCTTCACGCCGCTGTGGACCCTCGCGACACCGAGGCGATGGCCTCGTGGCGGATGTGCGCGCAGTCGATCGCCTGGGCCGCGGGAAACCTCGCCGCGGGAGCGCTGCTCGAAGCGGGTCAGGAGGCGTTGCGGTGGCTGCTCCTGATCGCCGCCGCGGTGCACGCGACGGGCGCCGCGTGGCTCCTGCGCAACCTGGCGCACGCCGCTGCCAGGAGCGTGAAACCGCCTGCGGCCCGAGACGCGTGACCGCGGGGTACCCTCCGAGGGCTCGCGCCTTGCTGCGGGTCTACACCCCCTCTGGAGATGCCACGCGAAACGCCATGCGAGCCGATGCCACTGTGACCGATTCAGTTCCACACGCCCCGGATGCCGTGGCCGGGGTGGTCACGGGGCAGCGAGGGCTTCGTGCGCGCCTCGGTCGCGGGCTCGCGCTCCTCGTGGTGTTGGTGCTCGCCACCGCGGCGACGACGCTGCTGGTCGTGCGACAGTACGCCGAGGCCGTCGAGGCCATCGACCGCGACGTGGCCCTGGCTCGCCGCGCCCGCGCGCTCGGGGTCGACGCGAGGGAGCAGTACATTCACGAGGTGCCCACCAGCGTGCTCGGCGACCGCTCCCACGTCGGTC
>JBPOHC010000991.1:0-2011 GCA_052035985.1 Myxococcota bacterium
CCCACAACCGCGGGTCTTTGCGCCACGCGGACCGCAGCGCTTCGACCTCGCGACGGAGGCGGGCGATCGTCGCTTGATCGCGGGTCACAGTTCCACCTCCGTTTCAGCGTGCGTGTCGGCGTACGCGTTGAGCGCCGCCGCGAGGCATCGTGCGTTGTGCGGTGTGAGCCTCACTGGAGCGCCAACGACGCGCGCTGCGGGCGGATGGAAACTCCCCTCCGCGCCGTCGAGGTCGACGACCTTGATCCACACCGCTTCGAGCCCGCCCGACGCGCTGTAGAGGCGTACGGTGCCGCCGAACCCCGCGACCTCTCCATCGACGTGCGGCGCGGTGAACGGCGCGAGGTCGATGATGGATGCGCGCGTCTTCGCGGGGCGAGAGCGCGCGGACGAGAGAGGATGCTTCGGTTGATCGTTCATCGCACCCTCCGCGCCGCTTCGCCGTTGAAGCCGTCGGGGTAGAACACGAGCGCGACCGACCCGCCCTTGCGGTTGAACTCCACGCGCTCCAACTTCTTCACGTTGCCGTCGATCAACTCGCGCGTCGCAGCGGCGTACGGGAGCCACGCCATGCGCCCGCCGCGCACCTTCCAATCTCCCGTAACGCGCAGCGGGAGCGCCTTCCACCACGCGCACCCCTCGGCGGGGACGCTCGTGTATCCCCACCACCCGCCGCGAAGGTCGGGGATCGCGGGGCATCGACCCCAACACTGGTCCGACCGCGAGAGGTCGAGCGTGTGCTTCTGCTCCTTCTCGGTGCAGTCGCCGCAGAGAAGCGGTTGCGTCTTCACGGGTTCGCTTGTGGCGCTCTTACGAAAGAGCTTCACGCCCTCGGCGCGGCAGTGCCCGCACACGTAGTCAGGCGGGATCACGACTGCACCTCCGTCGCGGCGGGCGCGTCGGTCTGCGCGTCGAGCGTCTTTACGCCCTTCGTGAGCCACGCCGCCGCGCTCTTCTGCCCGAGGCTCTCGACGCGGGCCACGATGGCCTTCCACGCCGCGCCCTTCGTCTCCTTCGACAGCGCGCCGATCGCGTCACGGTGCGAGCGCCACACGGGCGCAGCGTCGCCGGGGAGCGTGAGCGCCTCGACGTCGTTGCAGTACGCGACGAGGTGCGGCGCGTCGGCGAAGAGCGTGTCGAGCGCCACGCGCCACGCGGGCGGTTCCATCGCGGGCGGCGGGGTCTCGGTCCCCTGATCGTCGCGCGACGTCTGCGCGGCGTTCTGCGGGCGTCTGCGCTGGTCTTCGATGCCTCTCCCCTCCATCGGGTTCGCGGGGCGCTGCGGGGGCTCCTGCGCGGTCGTGGCGGGCGCCTCGCGACCGTGCTCGCCTCGGATCTCCGCGGCCTCGTCGGTGTCGTAGCAACCGCCCACGAGGTCGGGGTAGGTGCTCCTCGCGAGCGCCGCCGCGCACCTCGCCCGAAGCATCGCCTCGGGGTGAGCGCGCCACGTCTGCGAACCCGTGAGCCCCGCGCGTCGCGCCATGTCGTGCGTGTACGTGAGAGCGACGGGCTTCGGCGCTCCCTCGCGGTGCGTCTCGTACGTCGCTTGCGTCGCGCTGCTCTCGATGATCGAGAAGTAGCGGCACACGTCGCGGTGCTTCGTGCACGCGGCGACGGTGAAGTCCGCGCCGAGCGAGACCTTGCCGCTCACGAGGGTGATGCCTCGCGCGGAGGCCATCGGCGAGAAGCCGAGTTCGTGCCCCGCGAGGAGAATCGCGAAGGCCATGTCGACGCTCTCGACGGTCTTCGGAAAGACCTTCGCGGCGTAGAGACGCTTCGCGAGCGTGTCGAGGGTGTTCAGTTCTTCGGGTGAGATCATCGTCATCGTCATCGTCTCCTGCGCGGGCGCCGTGATGGTTGGCGGCGAGCGGGGGAAGGGGTGTTCGCCGCCCCCGCCTACCATCGCGACGCCCGCGTCTGTTGTGTACTACGGCTCTCGCGCCGCGGTGTTACGGTCGTTCGTGAGTTCTTCGCGCCACGCTGCCACGGTCTGCCCGCGCACGGCGGCGAG
>JBPOHC010001105.1:0-17301 GCA_052035985.1 Myxococcota bacterium
GTCTGCGACGGGCGCGTCAACGCCGCGTCGCGGCGCCCGCGTCACCCTTCGCGGTTCTCATCAAGGGAAAGGGAGCTCGACGTACCGACGTGACAGGAAAATCGACGTCACCCTGGAGCGCCGCGCGGGTGCTCTCGGCGACGCTGGTGGCGCTCGTCGGCGTCGCCTGGGCGTGGGCGGCGGCGCGCTTCGGGCGCATCACCGTGGCGCACCTGCGCGCGCGGTCGATGGTTCCGCGCGGGTGGGCGTGGACGGTGCGGCTGATGTTGCTCGCGCTCGTCGTGAGCCAGGCGCGTTTCTGCGCGATGATCTTCTGAACGACGCGCGACAGGTCAGCGCCAGCTCGCGCATCCTTCGAGCAGCGCCCTTCGCAGCGCGGCGCGCGCGGTGCCGCGGTCGCCCTCTCGCCTGCGGACGAGGTGGTAGGTCTTCGCGGGCAGGTCGCTCACCGGCCTCGCGACGACGCCCGCGGGCATGCGGCAGAACCCGCTCACCACCGACACGCCGACGCCCATCTCGACGAAGCGCAGCGCGAGCTCCCAGCCGTTCGCCTCGACGGCGACCTCGTGGCGGGCGCCCGTGGCCCTCAGCGCGGCGTCGATGATCTGGCGGTGCGGTCGATCGGGCGTGGGCAACACCATGCGCGCGCCGTCGAGGTCGCCGAGCTTCACCTTCGCGCGCGACGCGAGGGGGTGCGTCGACGGCATCGCCAGCACCTGCGGAACCACGGCGAGGGTCTCGACCGCGAGCTCCGCGGGGACCTCGTCGAGCGGCGCGACGCCGAGCTGCGCCTCGCCCGAGCGCACCGCGGCGACGGTCTGCTCACGGTCGCGCGTGAGGAGCCGCAATGGCGCGGGCGGCGCGGCGAGCCAGACCCGCAGCGGCGACCCGAGGAGGTAGAGGTACGACCCGGCGCCCGCGCACAGCACGAGCGGCTGTCCGGGCGCGGCGCCGTGGAGCTCGGCGACGAAGCGCTCGGCGCGCTCGGTCACGTCGCGGGCGAACGCGGCCACGCGCTCTCCGTCGGCGGTGAGCTGGAGCGCTCGCCCGCGGCGCTCGTAGAGCGAGACGCCGAGCGCGTCGGAGAGCCGCGCGAGCTGCGCGTGCAGGGCGGGCTGCGAGACGTGGAGGGCCCGCGCGGCGCGCGGGAGGTTGCGGTGCGCGGCGAAGACGGCGAAGGCGTGGAGGAGCGCGAGGTCGGGCGGAGTCATCGGGGCGAACTATCACCGGGCGTGAAGATGGGCGAGAAGGTGTGAGTTCCCCGGCGAGGGGGCGGGCCATAACCTCGGGGGCGAAAGGGACGACGATGAACCACAACGACCACGCTCGCGTGAGCCACAAGCTGTCGTGGCTCCTCCGCCACGGCGCGCGCGAGGCGAAGCTCTCCATGGACGCCGCGGGGTGGGCCTCGATCGACGACGTGCTCTCGATCGTGCGCGTGCCTCGCGCGGTGCTCGACGACGTCGTGCGAGAGAACAACAAGTCGCGCTACGAGCTCCGCGGAGACCGCATCCGCGCGTGTCAGGGGCACTCCCTCGCGGGCACGCCCGTCACCCTCGAAGCGCTCGAAGCCTCGTGGACCCTCGACGCGCGCGTCGAGCCCGTGTGGCACGGGACCAACGCGGGCGCGCTCGCCTCCATCGCCGCGGAGGGGCTGCTCCCGGGCGAGCGAACGCACGTCCACCTCGCGGGCGAGACCGACAGCAAGGTGGGCAAGCGCGCGGGCGTCGACGTGCTCCTCTGCATCGACCCCGAGCGCTTGCGGGCCGCGGGGGTGAACCTCTACCGAAGCCCGAACGGGGTGATCCTCGCGCGGAGGGTTCCGCCGACGAGCATCACCGACCTGCGCGCCGAGAGTCGCAAGGCCCGCGATCAGGAGAACGACCTCAAGCGGCTCTTCGGGTTCGCGTGATGCGCGTGCGTCGAGGGGAGCGAGGGGAGCGCCAGGCAGAGGACGCCTGACGAGGCGTCGGAGCCGTTATCGCGGCGAGATGAACCGGATCGCGAGCGCGAGGGGCAGCGCCATCCAACCCGCCACCGTCGCGGCGAGCACGTAGCGCCCGCTCTGCGTCACTGAAATGGCCGCTTCGAGCTCCGCGAGCGTCCCTGCGCGGAGAGAGTCTGCGGGCACCGTCGACATCTCGCGGAGGTGCGCCGCCGAGGTGTCTCCGCGCACGAGCACCGGGCCTGCGGCGATCGCGGAGACGCCCTGCACCTTCGCCGCGGGGAGGTCTTCGTCGAAGCGCACGGTGCCCTCATCCGAGAGCGTCGCGGGCCGCGCTGAACGCCACGCTTCGAGCGACCGCAGTTGCGAGCCCGAACGCGCGAAGACCGCGAGCGCGAGGAGGAGCCCGAGCGCGCCGCACGCGAACCAGTTGATCGGCGGCGCGACGACGCTGGCGAGGGAGCTCCACGTGACGTCGACGGGGTTCTTCGTGCGGAGATCGAAGGCCACGCGACGACCGTTCTCGCCCTCCTCGCGGAGGATCACGAGGTTCGCGCGTCGATCGACCTGGGCGTGCAGCGCGGCGGGCGCCACGTTGATCTGCCCCCAACTGAGCGACTCGCTCGTGTGAATGGGCGCGCGGAGGCTCACCGAACACCCGTGCTCCGAGCACTCACGCCACACGAGCGTTCCGCCGACGTCGTCGATGCGAGGCGCCGCCATGGGCATCGTCACGATCGCAGGGAGCACGCCCGCCTCGGGCAGCGCGTCGAGGTACGCCTGCGCCTGCGGGCGTCGCGCGACGGTCACAGCTCCGATGAGCACGGTGACGAGAGCGCCCGCGAGGGTGAGCGTCGAGAGCCCGCGCAGCACCGCCGCGCCGCGCACGCCCACGCGAGGGAGCGCGAAGCGAGAGACCAGCGCGGCCACCACGCCCGCGCCCGCGGCCACCATCGGGCCGATGAGCACGAGGGCGACGTCGCCCGTTCCGCAGCGCCAGTGCGACGCGATCAACGGATCGGCGAGCTTGACCGCCGCGGACATCAGCGGGAGGAGCCCCTGCGCCGCGAGGGCCAGCGCCACCGCGTAGGAGGCCCGCGTCCCCACGGTGCGCCGCGCCATGGGGAGCAGCGCGAGCGTGAGGAGGCACGCGAACATCGAGGAGGCCGCTACGAAGACGCCGGTGCTGCCGTGGCGATCGTCGAAGGCCGAGAGCGCGCCGAACGAGAGGCCGTAGCCCGCGAGCACGAGCGGCACCGCGAGCACGGGAATCAGCGCGAGGCGATTGGGTTGGGGGATGTCTCCCGAGGGCGTGTGTGTCGTCATGGTGTGTGTCCTCCGACCGCTCGTGCGTCCGTGCCTTTTGGGACAATCGCCGCGTGCAGCAACCCGGTCCGAACGCGCGCGACGTGAGAGACCTTCCCGCCCGGCGCCTCGATGCGCGTATCGCCCGCGTGGAGCGTGGGAACTCCCGGCGCTTCGAGGGCGCCTTCGAGCACGTAGATCACCGTGATCGCCGCGGCCTCCGAGGGGAGCGACGCGCCCGCTTCGAGCGTCACGGCGAGGAGCGAAGCCCGCGCGAAATCACGGCGCACCATGAGGTTGAAGTCATGCGCGACGCCGCCCACCTCGCAGGTCGTCGCCTCGTCGCCCGAGAACGCGTGCGGCACCCGCGCTTCGAGGCGCACCGGGGCGCGCGCTCCGTGGGTGAGCGTCATGGGCGCGCCGTCGAGCTGCGCGATCACCCGGTCGTAGCCCGCGAATGACGAGAAGGGACCCGAGGCGCGCAGCTCCGCGATCGAGAGGCGCCAGTCGAAGCCGTCGAGGGCCGCGCCGGGGGGCTCGACGACGAGCTCGGTGGTCGAGCCGAGGCCGTTCTTCCACGGCATCACGCGGTAGTCCGCGGGGCGTAGCGTTCGCATCGCGCGCGATGCTCTCACAGTCGCCGAGGGCGTTACGAGCGGTCGCACTCCGCCATGATGCGGAGCACCTCGTCGGGCGTGCGCGCGTCGAGGAGCAGCCCCCGCGACGCGCCGTCGTGGAGGATGCGCGCGACGCACGCGAGGGCTCGGATGTGATCTCCGCTCGCGCGCTCGGGGGCGATGATGCTCACCAGGATGCGCACGGGGCGTCCGTCGATGGCGTCGAACTCGACGCCACCGGGCGCGAGCGAGAAGGCCGCGACGAGCTTGTCGAGCCCCGCGACGCGTCCGTGCGGGACGGCCACCTCGTCGCCGACGCCCGTGCTCGCGGTCTCTTCGCGGGCTTGAAGCGCGCGCAGGATCGTGGCCTCACCGAGCGTCGGAGCGCCTCGCGCGAGCAGCGACGCCATCGCGCCGAGCGCCGCAGCCTTGCTGGTCACGGAGAGCCCTGTGTCGATCCGGTCGGGCGTGAGGAGTTCCACGAAGCGCATCGGAGGGGATAGCGCGCTCTGTTACCGCCGCGCGTCGCGAGTGTCCAGATGCCTGCGAACGCTTGTTCCAGAGCGAGCGGGGTACGCGCAAGGCGCGCGAACGATCGTCCCCAAAGGACCGGCGGCGGTGACGACGCCGGGAGCGATCTCAGCGCGACGCTCCGGCGCCCTTACGGCCGCCGGTCTGTTGTGAGCCACGATCGACCCGAAGGACCGGCGGCGGTGACGACGCCGGGGCGATCTCAGCGCGACGCCCCGGCGGTCTCACGGCCGCCGGTTTCACCCTCACCAGTCTGGGACAGTGGGGTTAGGGCTTCAGGAGCGAGAGCGCCGAGGGGCCTGCGCGATCGATCCACGCCTTCACCTGTCGCAGCCCCTCGCTCACGTCGACGACGGGCGCGTAGCCGAGCTCCTTGCGCGCGCGCTGCACGTTGAAGTGCGCGCTGCGTCCGTGCGCTGCGACCTCGCTTCGAAGCCGCGAAGGACGCTCGGAGAAGCGCTCCCCGAGCCACGCGAGTCCGTACGCGAGGGCGAAGGGCGCGCTCACGCGGGGCAGCTTGACCCCGATCGCGCTCGCGAGCCTCGTGAGGAACTCCTTCGCCGAGATGCGCTCGTCGTCGGTGAGGTAGTAGGTCCCGCCCGCGGCCTCGGCGACGGTGGCCGCGAGCTTCATCGCCGCGACGAGGTTCGCCACGTTCGTCGTCGCGCAGAGCGCGCTGCCGCCGTCGATCCAGAGGAACGACCCCGTCTTCGCGGCGTGCGCGAGGCGCGGCGTGAGGCACGTGTCGTCGACGCCCCAGAGCCACCCCGGGCGCAGCGTGACCGTCTCGATCACGTCGTCGCTCGCGGCCACGACGAGGTCTTCGGCGAGCGCGCGGGTCTCGGTGCGCGCGTCGAGAAAGTCCGCGGGTTGCGCGAGGTCTTCGTCGACGTAGGGGCGGTGCTCCGTGCCCTGCGTCACGTCGGCGGTCGAGAGGTAGACCACGCGACGCACCTTCGCGCGCCGACACGCCGCGAGGAGGTTCTCGGTGCCCACGAGGTTGGTCGCTTCGAGCTCCGCGCGCGCTGCCCTCGGGTCTTCGAGCCGCGCGCAGTGGAACACCACCTCGACGCCGCGCGCCGCCGCCTCGATCGACGGCTCGTCGCGCACGTCGCCCGTCGCGATCGTCGCGCCGAGCGCTTCGAGCGCAGCGACTGCTTCGGGCCGCGCGCTCTTTCGCACGAACGCGCGGACCGCGTGACCGTCTGCTCGGAGCGCCGCCACCAGCGCCCTGCCTGCGAAGCCTGTCGCTCCAGTGACCAGCGTCTCCACGAGGGGCGCGAGCATACCGCAGCGGTGCCCCTGCGCGACGGTGAAGTCGGTGTGACGGAGTATGTCCACGGAGGGGCCCCGGAGACCAGCGGGGTGGTTATTCTTGGAGGCGTCACCGCATCGGAGGTCCCCTGATGAACGCTCCTCTCGCCACGCGCCCGACCACGACCCACCTCGACACCGTGTGCGCGGTGCTCACGGCCGCCGTGGCCCCGACGCTGCGTTGGACGCTCCGCGGGTGGGCCGAGCACATGCGCGAGACGCGTCACCAGAACCACGCGGCGAACTCGTGGGCGCGTCACCGCGACGAGTTCGGCTTCGCGCGCGACCAGGCCGCGGCCCTCGTCGTGGCCCGCTGCGTCGACTTCGGAATGACCCCCGACGAAGCCGCGGAGCTCCTCGAAGAGCGCATCGCGGCGCGCGAGGCGAAGCTCGCGGCGTGAGCGGCGCTCGCTGGCCCCCACCCGCGCTGCCGCGCGCCCCGCCCCCGCGGAGCGAGGGCGGAGCTGTTTCGCGCAATGGTGTGTCGTGTCTTGTGGACGTTCCGAGAGTCTGGTGGTGGCGCCACGCACCGACCCACCCACACCACGCTGCCAGAGACGACGGTCGCTCGTTCGAAACAAGCTCCGCCCTCGCTCCGCGGGGGCGGGGCGCGCGGCAGCGCGGGTGGGGGCCGACGAGCGTAGCCTCTCAGCGCGCGGCGGCGCAGCAGCGAAAGCCCGTGCTGTAGTCGTGATAGCCCGGGTAGTGGGCGCGCGTGGCGTAGTCGCAGCCGCGTCCGTTGATGATGACGTCGGAGTAGTACCCGCCGCGAAAGACCCCGCGCCCGTTGCGCACCGTGTCGACCCACTCGTGGAGGTTGCCCACCATGTCGAACGCGCCGTAGCGGCCGCGGCACCGGGGGCGCGCGCCCGTGCGAACGAGCGAGCGAGGGAGCGTGTTGAGCCGCGGGTCGTTCATCTGCCGGTCGTGAAAGACGTTTCCGCCGCCGAAGATCCGAGGGACGGGGTTCACGCCGTCGTCGTTGCAGCGTCCCGTGACCCGCGCGGGGCCGTAGGGCCACTCGGTGGGCTCGGGGCCCTTGCACGCGCGCACCCACTCGGGCTCGGTGCAGAGGCGCTTGCCCGCGGCGGCACACGCGGCGCGCGCCTGCACCTGCGAGCTGTATCCCTGCGGGGTCACGCCGCGACGCGATTGCGCGCGGTAGCGTCCGCCGGGCGATGGCGTGGTGAAGGGGCTCCACGGGCGCGTGCGGTTGCGGCCGAGCACCTCGACGAGCGATGCCTCGTACACGTCGATGCAGTAGGCGCCGTCGATGGCGACCATCCCCGCGAGGCACCGCGCGCGGCCGCGCGGGACCATCGCCATGAGGGGCAGCGAGAGCGTGAGGAGCGCCGCCGCCGTGGCGACGCGGAGGCGTCTTCTCATGCGCGCGGCGCGGGCGGGGGGAGCGACACCTCGCGCGTGGCGCGCTCGTCGTCTCGCACGAGGTATTCGAAGCGCGCGCGGAAGCCGTCGGCGTCGAGGCCCGCGATGGCGGCGAGGCGCGCGCACTGGTGGTGGTCGTCGAAGTCCTCGCGGCGCAGGCGGATCATGTAGCTCCGCGCGATGCGGTAGCGGTCGGAGCGCACGTCGACCATGCGCACCTTCGAGCGGCCCGACGCGGGGTCGACGATCTGCTGAAAGGGAACGGGCCTGAAGCACCCGGCCTGCATCGAGATCATCGCGCTGTCGCCGCCCTCGAGGAGGTAGCGCGCGGCGCCGTAGCCGAGGTCGCGGGTGTACTCCATGTCGTAGGGGATCGGGTCGGCGCAGCGGAGCTCGTAGCCGAGGTTGCGCGCCACCATGCTGGTCTTGATCCCGAGCTCGCGGAGGCGCTCGACGACGCGGGCCTTGAGCACGTCGGCGAGGTTGATCTCGCCGTAGCGGAGCCCTCCGTGCTGGTCGCGCTCGACGCCGGGGAGCGTTGCGATCTCGTCGGGCGAGAGGCGCTCGACGAGGCCCTCGGCGAGCACGGCGAGCCCGTCGCGGCGGTCGTAGCCGAGGCGCTTGATGACCGCGCCCGCGAGCGAGTCGACGATGGTGTCGATGCGCACGGGGCCGTCGCCGAACTCCTCGGGGATGAGCGTGACGGTGGCGCCCGCGGCCTTGCCGATGCCGAGCGCGAGGTGCCCCGCCTTGCGGCCCTGCGTGACCACGAGGTACCAGCGGTGCGTGGTCTTCGCGTCGACCATGAGGTTCTTCACGATCTCGACGCCCACGTGCCGCGCGGTCTGGTAGCCGAAGGTGTCGATGTCGGGCGGGAGGTCGATGTCGTTGTCGATGGTCTTCGGCACGTGCGCGACGCGGAGCTGACCCTTGGAGCGCTCGGCGAGGCGCCACGCCGACCACGCCGACCCGTCGCCGCCGATGGAGACGAGCTTGTCGACGTTGAGCCGCAGGAGCGACAGGAGCGTCTGGTCGAGGAGCTTGTCGCTCTTGGTGGGGTTCGCGCGCGAGATGCCGATGTGCGAGCCGCCGCGGAAGTGAATGCGGCTGACGCTCTCCAGCGTGAGCTGCGACACGTGCTTGATGTCGCCCTCCATGATCCACTGGTAGCCGTCGTGGATGCCCAGCACGTCGACGCCCGCGAGGTGCGCGCGGATGGTCGCTGCGGCGATCACGCTGTTGAGGCCCGGCGCGGGGCCGCCCGCGCATAGGATCGCGAGCCGCTTCGGTCGGTGTGTCATCGCTCGGTCTGTGTCCTCTGCGCGGGACTCTATCTCCCCGCGGCGGTTCGGGTCGACGGGCTTCCCGCGGCGCGCCGCTCTGTGGGATGCTCCCGGCCCGATGCTCAACGTACAACCTTCGAGACTCGTGTTCGCGGCCCTCGTCGCCTCGCTCGCCGCGTGCGCCAACGACCCGCCCTACCTCTCGTGCTCGCGCGACACGCCCTGCGGCGGCGAGACGCGGCTGTGCCTCTCGAGCACCTCGGCGACGGGTCACACGGTGCGCTTCTGCTCCCTGCGCTGCACGACCGTGGCGGCGACCTCGACGGAGTGCCCCGGCTCCGCGGCCTGCATCCGGCTCAACAACGGCGACCCCGTGTGCATCCCGAAGTGCGCCGCGGCGACGGACTGCCCTTTCGCGGGAGCTGCCTGCGCGGCGCTCCCCGAGTCGCTCGGCGCGCGCGTCTGCGGCGTGGCCCCGTAGCGCTTCGCGCGAACCGTTCGTCCGTGTGTCCCTCGCGCGACCCCGTTGACCGCGCGCCGCTCGTCGTGGCTCCATCGCCGCGATGCTGACCCCCGAGAAGATGCTCCCCGAGTGGCTCCGCGTGGCGGAGTCGCGCGGCCTCGAATCGACCGTCAACACCGACGACGACGGAACGCTTCGCGCCCTCTCGATGAAGGGCCGCGTGGGCGCCGCGGGCGTGACGCTGCTCTACGGCCCCGCGGTCGAGCGCGAGGACCGCGTGAGCGTGGGCTTCGACGGCGCCGCCGAGGGGGTCTTCGCGCTCGAAGCCCGCGGCGCGCTCAAGGGCTCGCGCGAGGGGAGGCTCAGCGTCCGTCAAGATCCGACGCCGACCTTCCGCAAGGTGGCGTCGTGGGTGGGGCGCGGCGATCCCGAGGTGGGCGACAAGGACTTCGACGACGTGTTCCTCATCGAGGCCGAGGCGTCGCTCGCGCGCGCGCTGCTCGTCCCCGACGCGCGCGACGCGCTGAAGGAGCTCGCGCGCATGGGCGTCCCGGTGGTGCTGATCGTCGAGGGCGACCTCGCGACGCTCACGTGTCAGAAGATCGAGAAGGGCGACGCGCTCGACGCGGCGATCCGCGCGGTGGCCGCGGTGTGCAGCTGAGCGACGCAGCGATCCCAGGGCCGTAGTGCGGCCTTTCTCACGGGCCCTGTGCGAGTCGTCGCACTACCTCGCGGGCCCTTGTTTCAAGACCAATCGAAGAGTCTCGCGTGACGCGCGTGGCACGGCGCTCGCGATGGAGAACTCCACCCCGGGGGCCGACTCTGCCCACCGCCACCTCGAAGGGCTCCGCATCGGTGCGGCGCCCGCGATGGCGACGTCTGTCGAGCGCCGCCGGGGACACGGAGACAACGCCATGACACTTCGACGATACGTCCCTGCGCTGTGCCTCTCGACGCTGGCCGCGGTGCTCGCGCCCGCGGTCGCCCTCGCGGTGCCCTTCACGGTCAACACCACGAACTACACGGCCCCCGCGGTTGGAACCACCGGCGGACTCAAGGCCGCCGTCGCCTACGCGAACACGCACGCGGGCACGACGATCCAGTTCCAGATCCCCACGAGCGACGCGGGCTACGTGGCCGCGGGCGGGTACTTTCGCATCGCGCCGCCTGCGAGCGAGTACGGCCATCCCCTCATCGTCACCATGAGCGGCACGATCATCGACGCGAGCACGCAGACCACGCTCGTTGGAAACACCAACACCGCAGGGCCCGAGATCTACCTCGACGGCATCAACGCGACGCAGCCCGCGAACCCCAACCCCGCCCTCTTCGGCAACGACGGCTTCGTGCTCGCGAACGTCCAGAGCGTCGTGGTGCGCGGCTTCGCCATCGGGCGCTTCAACCACGGGATCACCATCTCGGGCGGCGGATACAACACCGTCGACGGCAACTACATCGGCGTCGCGCCGTCGGGCACGAGCACGGTGGGCAACCTCCAGTCGGGCGTGGTGCTCGACAACTCGATCGACAACCTCGTCGGGGCCCTCGCCAACACGCGGCCCAACGTCATCGGCGGAAACAAGCACCACGGCGTGCTGATGACCAACAACGCCTGGTACAGCATCGTGCAGCTCAACTTCATCGGCACCAACGCCGCGGGCGCGAACCTCGGCAACGTCGGCAACGGCGTGCGCTTCGAACTCGGCGCCCACGACAACCGCGTCGGCGGCAACGTCATCGCCAACAACGGCAGCTCCAACGTGCTCGCGTACATCACCGCGGGCACGGTCAACAGCGTGCGGAACAACAACATCTACAACGGGGGATGCCTGCCCTTCCGCGTGCAGGCCGCGCCGGCCGGGGGGCAGTGCTTCATCTCCGCGAACGACAACCTCGACCCCGACGCGGGCCCCAACAGCCAGCAGAACCACCCGATCATCACGAACGCCATCTACAGCGGCGGAACGACCTACGTGACGGGCACGCTCAACTCGCTGCCCAACACGAACTTCCTCATCGATTTCTACGCGACGCCCGCGGCCAACGCGCTCGGTCAGTACGAGGGCCGCATGGTGCTCGGGACGATCACCGGCACCACCGACGCGTCGGGCAACTTCAGCTTCACCAGCACGCCCTTCACCTACAACGCCTACGGGCAGTACATCACCGCGGCGGCCTCGCGCTGGGTCGGCGCGGGCCTCTACGAGACCGGCGAGTACTCGCCCGGCGTGCAGGTGCACTGAGAGAACCGCGAGGCGTCGCTACCGCGCGGCGTCGAGCAGCGCCTGCATCTTCGCGGTGAACTCCGCCAGCGGACGCGCGCCCGACATGAAGTGACCGTTCACGAAGAACGCGGGCGTCCCGAAGCGAACGCCCGTGGCCGTGATGGCCTCCATGTCGGCGCGGATTACTGCTGCGTGGCGGTGATCCGCGAGGGCCTCGCGCATCCGTCGCGCGTCGACGCCGATGCCCACCGCGTAGCGCTCCAGCGCCGCGGACGAGAGCCCCTCTTCCTCACGCTGATGCTCGAAGAGCGTGTCGTGGAAGCGCCAGAACGCTTCATCTCCACGCTGCGCGCGCACCTCCCTCGCGGCCTCCGCGGCGGGCATCGCGTAGGGGTGACCGGGGAGCGGATAGTCTCTCCACACGACCCGCAGACGATCGCCGAAGTGCTCTCGGAGCGCGGCGATCGTGGGCTCGACGCGTCCGCAGTAGGGGCACTGAAAATCGCTGAAGACCTGCATCACGAGCGGCGCGTTCGCGGGCCCGAGCGACGGCGCCTCCGCGGGAACAGGGAGCGTGTGCACCTCGGCCCAGCCGCTCCGTCCGTTGCCGCGATCGGGCGCGGCGAGCGGCGCGCGGACCATGTCGGCGTAGAAGCTCGGTGAGGCGCCCGCCTGGTGCGCGCGGTCGGCGATCTGCGCGGTGAGCCGTTCGAACACGTCGATGGGCTGCGCGCCCACGATGGGCGTCCCGTTCACGAAGAACGCGGGCGTGCCGTCGGCGCCGAGGCGTGACGCGAGCTCCACGTCGGCCCGCACGGCGTCGGCGTGGACGCTCTCATCGAGCGCGTGGCGAAAGCGTTCGAGGTCGAGGCCCGCGAGCGTCGCGTAGCGATCGAGGTCGGCGCGCGTGAGGTGCTCCTGATGCCCGAAGAGAATGTCGTGGAAGCGCCAGAACATCTCGTCTCCGCCCTGCGCGTACGCCTCGAGCGCGGCCTCGGCGGCGGCGCTCGCGTCGGGGTGGCGAGGCAGCGGGAGGTTGCGCCACACGACGCGCACGAGCTCGGGGTGCGCCGCGCGGAGGTCCGCGACCACGTGCCGTCCGCGGTTGCAGAAGGGACACTGAAAGTCACTGAACACCACCACCGTCACGGGCGCCGACGGAGGTCCGAGCATGGGCGCTCCGGCCACGGGGATGAGCGGGCTGTCGTCGAGCGTCGTCGCGGTCGAGACCTGCGCGGGTCGCGCGGACACGCATCGAGGTGCGGGTGCGTAGCGCTGCGCGCACGAGAGCGACAGCGCGGCGAGGAGGAGCGTCCAACGGGGCTTCATCGAAGGGGCGCGAGTATAGACACCCTCGTGATACAAGCGATGGCTCATGAGCACCGCGCGAACGCACCGCCGATCGCTACGCCGTTGGCCGAGTCTCGCAGCGCTCGCGAGCGCCCTGGGGGGACTCGTCGGTTGCAGCGATGACGTCCCCGCGGGGGCGCTCCCCGACGCCTCGTCGCACGTCGACGTCGTGACGCTCGACGTGATCTCGCGACCCGACGTGATCTCGCAGCCCGACGTGATCGCGCGTCCCGATGTGATCTCGCAGCCCGACGTCGTGACGCCGCCCGACGTGGTCGCGCCCATCGATGTTGTGACGCCGCGCGATGTGCTCACGCCGCCCGATGTGCCCGCGTCGCCCGATGTGCTCACGCCCGTCGACGCGGTCACGCCTCCCCCCGACGGCGCGACGCCCGTGGACATCGACAGCCGCGGAATCCCCGCTGCCGCCGCGCTCTACACCACCGACCGCACGCGCTTCGGCATCCGTGACATCGCGGGCGCGCTCGATCACGCGCTCGCGGGGGCGAGCGTCGACAACGTGATCCTCTACGTTCACGGGCGCGGATGCGGCGGCGGAGGAGAGCCCAACAAGTCGCTCAACGAGGCGATGCCCGCCCTCGCGCGAGACTACACGTCCGTGCCGATCATGCTGTTCTGGCCGGGGTCTGACGACGGCTGTCCGCTCGGCTTCCCCGAGGCGCGCGCGAGGGAGGCCGGGCCCGCGCTCGCCGTCGTGCTCGGAGACCTCTACCGCTATCAGCTCGAACACCCGCGCGTGGCGTCGATCCAGTTCACGCTCCTCACGCACAGCATGGGGAGCCTGGTGCTCGAAGCCGCCACGGCGGTGTCGGGCGTGAGCCGTCTGCCCGCGAGCCTCTTCGCGACGACGGTCATCAACTCCGGCGCCAGCGCCGCGCCCGACCACGCGGCCTGGGTCTCACGCGTGACCTTCTCGCGCGCGGTCTTCACCACCGTGAACAACGGCGACTCCGTGCTCACCGCCGCGGGCCTGGGGCGCTCCACGCGGCTCGGCAAGAGCATCACGGGCGTGCGCCTCGCATCGGGTTTTCAGTACGTCGACTTCACGGCCAACAACGTGAATCACGCGTACTACATCGCGAGCGGGCAGTCGGGCGCCGGGATGCGCGCGTTCTATCAGCGCGTGATGAACGGGCTCAGCTTCGACTTCGCCGCGTCGACGGGCGTCGGCACCCGCGAGATGCGCGACGGCGCCACGGTGCAGCGCTTCAACGGCCGCTGAGGCCGCACGGAGCGCGTGGCGATGGCCGCGCGAATACGTGTAATCCGAGCCTGTACACGGGTTGTGTGCCGCGTGTACGGTCGCCCGGAATGAACGCGCCCTCACGACCCGTCGTGGTCACCGGCGCCGGCGGCTTCCTGGGGAGCTCCGTCGTGCGTCTGCTCGCTGCATCGGAGCCCGATCGCGCGCGGATTCGCGCCCTCGTGAGCGCGCCGGGGCAGCCCTTCGTCGCGCCGCCCGAAGGGGTCTCCGTGGTTCAGTGCGACATCGACGACGTCGACGCGCTGACCGCGCTCTTCGAAGACGCCGCGCTCGTGATTCACCTCGCGGGGCCCTCGTCGGTGGCCGCTTCGTTCGAACACCCGACGGTCTTCGCGAGGGCCCACGCGCTCGGCACCGCGGCGGTCATCGAAGCCGCCACGCGACGCGCCGTCGACGCGCTCGTGCACGTCTCGTCGGCGGAGGTCTACGGCCAGCCCCAGACCGATCCCGTCGGAGAGGATCACCCCCTCGCGCCGCGCTCTCCCTACGGCGCCTCGAAGGCGTGCGCGGAGATGCTCTTGAAGACCGCGCGGCTCTATCGCGGTCGCGTCGCGATGGTGCGGCCCTTCTCGGTGTATGGCCCGGGTCAGCCCGCGGCCTCGCTCCTCAGCGTGATCCTCCGTCAGGCGCTCGATCCCGCGGCGACGGAGATCGTGCTCGCCGACCTCAGGCCCGTGCGCGACTACTGCTTCGTCGACGACGTGGCCGACGCGATCCTCAGCGCAGCGAAGGCGCCTGCGGGAGAGGGGGCGCGCGTCTACAACGTCTCGTCGGGCGTCGGCGTCTCCGTGGGATCGCTCGTCGAGCTCGCGGCCTCCGTCGTCGCAGAGCGCACCGGAAGAAGCCTCTCCGTGCGAGAGGACCCTTCGCGCCGAAGGCCCGGCGGCGCTGACATTCTTCACATGGTCGCAGACACGTCGCGCGCCGCGCGGGAGCTCTCGTGGGCGCCCCGAACGCCGCTCCGTGAGGGCCTGCGCCGCACCGTCGACGCCATCGCCAGGGGGATCACCACACCATGAAGACGCGTGCGCTCGTCACGGGTGCGCAGGGGTTCTGCGGCCGCTACCTCGTCGCCGACTGGCTCTCGCACGACCCCGACGTCGAGCTCGTGGGTCTCGGTCGATCGCCGCGCAACGACGACACCTTCACGCACGAGGTCCACTGGGGACACCGCGCCGTCGCGGCGCCGCTCACCGACGACCTCGCGCGCGCCGCGCGTGACCCGCGCTACCGCTACGTCTCGCTCGACCTGCACGACAGACCCTCGCTCACGCGACTGCTTCAGGAGTTCCGCCCGACGCACGTCGTCCACCTCGCGGCGGCCCTGCGCGATGAGCCCGTCGCGCGTCTCTTCGACGCCAATGTCGACGCGCTCGTCTCGCTCCTCGAAGCGATCAAGGGCGCCGCCATCGACGTGCGCCGCGTGGTGCTCGGCTCCTCGGGATCGGTCTACGGAAACCCCTCCGCGCGTCACCTCCCGATCCCCGAAGAGGCTCCCTGCGCGCCCGTCGATCTGCACGCAGTGAGCAAGGTCGCGGGCGAGCAGGTCTCGCGCATCGTCGCCGCGCAGCACGCGCTCCCCGTCGTGTGGGCGCGCATCTTCAACCCCGCGGGACCGGGTCAAGACGAGCGACACCTCTGCGGACGCCTCGCGCAGCAGGCCGCGGCCATCGCGGCGGGCGCGCTCCCTCCGCAGCTCGAGGTGGGCCCGCTCACCACCACGCGCGATTTTGTCGATGTTCGCGACGTCGCACGCGCGCTGCTTCTTCTCGCCGAGGCGCCCTCCGACGTGAACGGAAACGCCTACAACGTCGGCTCGGGACGCGAAGACCCCACCGAGCAGGTGCTCACCGACGTGCTGCGCTTCTCGGGCATCGAAGACTCCGTCAGGCTCGTGCGATTGCCCGGCAGACCCGCGGACATTCCCCGTCACTTCGCGGACATCACGCGCATGTGCGCGCTTGGATATGAAGTGCGGCACACGCTCTCGGACAGCCTCCGCGACGTGGTGGCCTACTACGCGGGCCCCGTTCGCGCCGTCGCCGAGCACCTCGATCGCGCCGTCGCGGTCACGCGCGCCGACGCGCCGCTGCACGTCTCCGCGCCCGCGCAGCACGGGTACGACGTGGTGATCGAGGCGGGGCTCTTCGAACGCATCCCGGCGCGGCTCGCGGCGATGTTTCCGGGCGCGCGCGTGGCGGTGCTCTGCGACGAGACGGTGCACGGGCTCTACGGCGAACGCCTCATCGACGGCCTCCGCGCCGCGGGGATCACCGCGAGCTCCGTGGTGGTGCCCGACGGCGAGCGTTCGAAGACGCTCGAACGCTTCTGGTCCGTCATCGAGTCGCTCCACGGTCACGGCGTCGATCGTCGCGCGGTGCTCGTCACGCTCGGCGGCGGAATGGTCACCGACCTCGGCGGCTTCGTCGCGTCGGCCTACCTCCGCGGCATCGCGTACGTGAACGTCCCCACGACGCTCCTCGCGCAGCACGACAGCGCCGTCGGCGGCAAGGTCGCCATCAACGCGCGCTGGGCCAAGAACTTCGTCGGCGCGTTTCACCATCCCCGCGCCGTCTTCACCGACCCCGCGCTCCTCGCGACCCTCAACGACAGAGATATCTCCGCGGGCGTCGCCGAGGGGATCAAGGTCGCCGTCCTCGCCGAGCCTGCGCTCTTCGACATCCTCGAAGCGCACGTCGACGGCATCCTCGGGCGTCGCGACGTGACGGCGCTCACCGAGGTCGTGCGTCGCGCGACGGCGTGCAAGATCGCCATGCTCGCGCCCGACCCCTACGAGGTCGACCTGCGTCGCGGGCTCAACCTCGGCCACACCTACGGGCACCCCATCGAGACCGAGATGGAGTACGTCGGGCTCCTCCACGGCGAGGCCGTCGCGTTCGGCATCGCGGTCGCCACGGTGATGTCGCTCCACCGCGGGCTCATCGCGTCGGCCGATGCAGAGCGAATCCTCGCGCTCCTGCACGCCTACCGCCTGCCTCCGCCCGTGCCGCGAGAGCGCCTCGCGCGGGCCTGCGAGCGCATGGACGAGGTGCGCCTCGTCCGCGGGAGGAGCCTCAATTTCGTGCTCCCCACGCGCGTCGGCGGTTTTCAGATCGTGGCCGAGATCGAGCGCGACGCGGTCCCTCGCGCTGTCGAGGCCCTCGCGAAGCACACCCTCCTCGGGTCTTGCGTGGCGCCATGAGCGCGACGATCGGGCTCGACCTCGGGGGCACAAAACTCCTCGGTCTCTGCGTCTCCGACGACGGCGCGGTGCTCTCTCGCGCGCGGCGAGACACGGGTCGCGAGACCACCCCCGCGCGGGCGCTCTCGCTCGTTCATGAGCTCGTCGAAGCCCTCTGCGCAGAGGCGCGCGTCGAGGTGTGTGCGGTGGGCGTAGGGTTCCCCGGACTCGTCGATGCGCCGCGCGGCGTCGTGCGATCGACGGTGATGATCGACGGTTGGCGCGACGTCGCCTTCGCCGCGATGGTGCGCGACGCGACGGGCCTCCCCTGCGCGATCGCCACCGACGTGCACGCCGCCGCGGTGGCCGAGCTCGAGGTGCGCAAGCGCGCGGGCGAAGACATCGCGGCGCCCGAC
>JBPOHC010000356.1:0-16378 GCA_052035985.1 Myxococcota bacterium
GACGTTTGTTGGAGCGATTCCAGGACTCTTTTAAAGCCTGTATGCTCAAGTAACATGTCCGTCGTACCGCTGGCTTTCACCAGTGATGCGCGGACGATTCCGCTTCCACTACCGAGTCTCTTCAGACACCGAGTTGTTCGGAGTCGTCAGAGGTCGGCGTCGATCGCGAGTTGGTTAAACTCTCGATCGTTCTTGCAACCAGGTTTTCAAAGATCGACGGAGACCTGTGGTCTCGCTGTCGCTTCGTCGGTCTCTCTGGAGCCCTGCGGCGAGACAGTTGCCTGTCTCGTTGCCGCCGATCTCCGGGGTTCCCGTCCGAGGGGAGCGCGGTTTTATTCGCCCTCTGCCTCGCCGTCAACCTTTTATTTTTCGTTCGACTCTTTTTTCGAGTCGCTCGCCGGTGCCGTCCAGCACCGTTTCGTTGACGGGGCGCGAAAACTACCAGAACTTCTGGCCCTGTCAACGCTTTCGATACTTTTTCTTGAAACCGCTATCCTGAAGGTCTTTTCGTGTGATCGAGGGGCTCGCTCAGCCCGTCGCGAGCTGCGCCTTCATCGCCTCGAGCTCGCGCGAGAAGCGTCCGAGCATGAGGCGGTGCAGGTTCAGCAGGCCGTAACACGTAGAGAGCGGCGGGAGGCGGGGGTCGGTGGCGCCCTCGGATCCGAAGCTCTCGACCACGCGCTTCAGCAGGTCTTCGACCGCGTCGACCTTCTCGTTCGCGCCGCTCGTGCGAGGGCTGATGCCCCAGAACGAGCACGCGTCGGCGAAGGTGAGCGGCGAGCCGCGGAGGAACTTGCGGAGCGCGTCGCCCTTCGCGATCACGCCGATCGCCAGCACCTCGTTGGCCGCGAGCGTCGTCGAGGGACGCGGAGGCGAGACGGCCTCGCCCTTATCGGCCTTCGAAGCGCGGGGCTCCTTGCGCGCGGCCTTCACCGCGGGGCGAGCCTCGGCCTTGGGGGCCACGGACACAGCCTTCGGCGCGACGGAGGCTTCGACGGTCTCGTCGACCGCGTCGACGACGTTCGCCGACACGGCACCGCTGCCCGCGAGAACGCCCTGAAGCTGCTTCGCGACGACGCGGCCCTTGCGCGTCACGCGGTACATCCGCTGGTCGGTGTGCTCGAGCCAGCCCAGGCCGCACAGGCCGTCTGCGCCCGAGAGCTTCGCCAGCACCCGATTCGAATCGGGGTGCTTCGCGAAGTAGCCGCGCAGCGAGAATGCCTCGGGGAACATCGTCCAGCTCCGAACGATGAGGTCCTCGACCGAGAACGCGTCGAGCTCCTCTCCAATCGCAACCGCCGACACCAGGATCTTCTGCCGCACCGTGAGTTCCGCGCCCATGCTCGATGTCCCTCTCGTTGAAGGCACCGTATACGGGGCGGTCTCACATCGCGAAAAACACGGCTCAGAAAGCCGTTACGTCAACTCACCGCGCGACGCGGAAGCGACCGCCGAACACGGCCCCGTCGGCAACGCGCTCGACGCCGTGATGCCCGCTCGCGGACACGTGTCGCAGGATCTTGAACACCGTCTCGACGTCGTCGAGGCCCGCGGCGCGCGCCACCTCGTCGGCCGCGAGCGCCTCGCCCGCGCGCGCCTTCAGCGCAGCGAGTGACTTCGCCTGCGCCGCGATCACGGCGCCCGCGGCCTTCTTGCCGGCCTCGACGCCGGGCTGGTGGTACGCGTTCACGTTGATCATCGTCGCGTAGAGACCCACGGCGCGCTCGTAGAGCGCGATGAGCGCGCCTACAGAGCGGGGGGTCACCTCGTCGACGGTGAGCGTCATCGAGCGGCGGCCGCTCTCGTAGAGCGCCCTGCGCGTGCCTTCGAGGAAGCCGAAGAGGTAGTCGCCCGTGGTCACGCCGGGGTCGACCTCCATCGACTCGCCCGCGCGGTCGCGCAGCACCTCGATGAAGGTCACGAAGAAGTTCGCCACGCCGTCGCGGAGCTGCTGCACGTACGCGTGCTGGTCGGTGCTGCCCTTGTTGCCGTAGACCGTGATGCCCTGGTGCACCACGCGGCCGTCGAGGTCGCGCTCCTTGCCGAGCGACTCCATCACGAGCTGCTGGAGGTAGCGCGAGAAGAGCACCAGGCGGTCTTTGTAGGGGAGCACCACCATGTCCTTCTCGCCGCGGCCGTTGGTGCCCCAGTGCCACGCGAGCGCCATCGCCGCCGCGGGGTTCTTCGAAGCGTCGCGGGCGCGTGTGAGCTCGTCCATCGCGCGCGCGCCGTCGAGCATCGCGCGCACGTCGACGCCCTGAAGCGCCGCGGGCAGGAGCCCCACGGCAGACAGCTCCGACGTGCGCCCGCCGACCCAGTCCCACATGGGGAAGCGCGTGATCCACCCGTCGCGCGTCGCCACGCGATCGAGCTCGCTCCCCTCGCCCGTCACGGCCACCGCGTGGGCGCCGAACTTGAGCCCCGCGCGCTCGTAGGCGCGCGCCACTTCGAGCATTCCGTTGCGCGTCTCCTTCGTGCCGCCCGACTTCGAGATCACCACCGTGAGCGTCTCTGCGAGAGAGCCCACTTCGAAGAGCGCGTGGTCGATGCCGTCGGGGTCGGTGTTGTCGATGAAGTGCATGCGGCACCGATCGCCCGCGCCGCCGAGCGCGTTCGAAACGAACTGCGGCCCGAGCGCCGACCCGCCGATGCCCACCACCAGCACGCTGCGAAAGCGCGCTCCGCCCGGCGCCGCGACGCGCCCTGCGTGGACGTCGTCCGCGAAGGTCTCGACGGCCTTCACCGTCGCCTCGATGGCGCCGCGCAGCGCAGCGTCGGGCGCGCGCGACGGATCGCGCAGCCAGTAGTGCCCCACCATGCGCCCCTCGTCGGGGTTCGCCACCGC
The DNA here is from genome assembly GCA_052035985.1 of Myxococcota bacterium. Lineage (GTDB taxonomy): Bacteria > Myxococcota_A > Polyangia > Polyangiales > CAISKJ01. The sequence continues at coordinate 2,846 of JBPOHC010000356.1, forward strand.
GCCGCGCTCGAGGGCCTCCATCGCGTCGAACGCGCGCGCGAGCGACGGCTCCATCGAGGCCCGCCACGCGGGGTCGATGTCCATGCGGCTCAGGTCGAGAGACACGCCGAGCGCCTCGTCGGCGATGAGCTCGCGTTGATAGCGGTGCCAGAGATCGTTGGGGTTCGTCATATGCGCCTCCGAGAAGGGCCGCGAAGGTACCACAGCGCCCCCGACGCGCGTTCTGATAGCATCGGCCGCGCGATGCGCGCACGGAGCCTCTCAGCCGCCCTCTTCGGCCTCGCCCTCTACGGGTGCAGCGCCTCCGACGCGCCGCGCTCCGACGGCGGCGCCGACGCCCCCGACGTCGGCCGCGAGTGCACCCTCGACACGCAGTGCAACGACCGCGTCGACTGCACCATCGACCGCTGCGAGAGCGGACGATGCACCTATGAGCCCGCGGCCCTGCGGTGCAGCGCGGGCTCCGCGTGTGATCCCACGCGGGGCTGCCTCCCGCGGCGCTCGTGCGCGACGGACGCCGAGTGCGCCGACAGAGATCCCTGCACCGCCGAAGAGCGCTGCGTGCGGCCGGGCGGCTACTGCGTCTTCGACTCGCTCCCCAACGACACGCCCTGCGGTGATGGTCGCACCTGCCGGGGCGGGAGCTGCGCGTGTCCGCTCGCCACGCCCGTGCGCTGCGGCGACGCGTGCGTCGACACCATGACCGACCCCAACCACTGCGGCGGCTGCGGCTCGGCGTGCGGCGCGGGGTCGTGGTGCGGCGACGGTCGCTGCGCGTGCTCGTCGCCGCAGACGTGGTGCCCTCGCTCGGGGTGCACCGACCTCGCGATCGACAACGCCAACTGCGGCGCCTGTGGGAACACCTGCGCCGCCCCCGCGACGTGTCAGGAGCGGGCCTGCGTGCAGCCCTGCCCGCCGTCGGAGCATCGCTGCGGCGGCGCGTGCGTCACCTCGATGACCGTCGAGTCGTGCGGGATGCGCTGCACCCCCTGCCCCACGCCCGAGCACGGCAGGGCGATGTGCATGGGCGGAGGTCCCGCGGCGGTCTGCGCCGTGGTCTGCGACGGGGGCTACCACGCGTGCGGCTCGCGGTGCGCCGACAACAACGCCGAGGCCACCTGCGGCGACCGCTGCTCGCCGTGCCCGACGCCTGATCACGGCACCGTCGCGTGCCGCGGCGGCGGGTGCCAGGTGAGCTGCGAGGCGGGCTACCACGCGTGCGGCGGGACCTGCGTCTCGAACACCCTCGTAGCGTCGTGCGGCGACCGCTGTACACCGTGCCCCGCGCCCGAGCACGGCGTCGCGGCGTGCGCGTCGGGGAGCTGCGATTTCACCTGTCAGACAGGCTTCATGCGCTGCGGAGACATCTGCTCCGACGGCACCTCGCCGCTCGGGTGCGGACCGAGCTGTACGCGCTGCGCCGTGCCTTCGAACGGCCTCGCGACGTGCACCGCGGGGAGCTGCGGGTTCCGCTGCAACACGGGCTATCACGCGTGCGGAACGACCTGCGGCGCGAACCTCTCGCCGCTCACGTGCGGGACGCGCTGCGAGCCCTGCCCCACCCCCGCGCACGCCCTCGCGACGTGTGACGCAGAGGGCACCTGCGGCTTCGAATGTGATCCGGGTTTCGAACGCGATGGAGACGCTTGCAGAGAGCTTCCGCGGCTCGTGTGGCCGCCGTCGGGGAGCTTCGTCACGGGACCGCGACCGACGTTCCGATGGAGCCTCCCCGCGGACGCGCCGGGCGGTGCCTCGGTGGAGATCTGCCGCAACCGCGCGTGCTCCATGGTGATCACCTCGCTCGCGGGCGCCGCCGGAACGGGCAGTCCCGCGATGGACCTCCCGCTCGGCGCGCTCTTCTGGCGTGTGCGCGCGGGCGCGCTCTCGTCTCCGACGTGGGAGCTCACCGTCAACCGCGCGGCGCGCTCCGATGGGCCCGTGGTTCCGTGGGGCGACAACCCCGATTTCAATGGCGACGGGTACTCCGACCTCGCCGTGGGCGCGCCGCTCCTCGCACGCCCGGGCGCGCGCTTCTACGTGTACCGCGGCACCTTCGGGGGGATCACGCCCACGGGTCGCACCGCCATCGATGACCCGTCGCCCCCGCGCCCGGGGATGCTCCCGACGCAGTTCGCGTGGGTGCTCGCGGCGGCGGACTTCAACGGCGACGGCTACTCCGACATCGCCGTCGGCGCGCCGGGCTACGAGAACAACGTCGGCCGCGCGTACCTGTATCTCAGCGGAATGGGCGGGGTCTCCACGTCGCCCGCGGTGACCCTCGAAGGCCCCGCGACCGAGCGCTCGATGTTCGGCAGCGCCGTCGCCTCCGCGGGAGACCTCAACGCCGACGGCTACAACGACCTCGTCGTGGGCGCGCCGAACTCTCCCCTCGGCAGGATCTACGTGTACTTCGGCAACGGCCGCGGCGTCGCGACGACCCCGTCGCTCACCGTCGACGGCTCGATGGGCATGATGAGCCGCTTCGGCGCCTCGCTCGCCGGCGCGGGAGACACCGACAACGACGGCTTCAGCGACCTCGTCGTGGGCGCCCCCGAGTACACCTTCGGCGTCGGGAGAGCCTTTGTTTTCAGGGGTTCCGCGACGGGGCTCAACCTCACCCCCACGTCCTTGAGCGACGCCTACGGCGGGCGCATCGGCAGCGCCGTGGCGGGCGTCGGCGACGTGAACGGCGACGGCTACCCCGACATCGGCCTCGGCGCCCCCGCGATCGACAACGGCACCGGCCGCGCCCACGTCTATCACGGCGGAGCGATGGGCGTCGGCGTCATGGCGAACACCACCATCATCGGCCCCGCGGGCATGGAGGGCGACTTCGGCACCGTGGTCGTCGGCGCGGGAGACACCAACGGCGACGGCTACGCGGACCTCCTCGTGAGCGCGCCGCGCGTCGACACGTACACCGGCCGCACGTACCTCTTTCGCGGCAGCGCGACGGGGGTCGTGACGCCCTTCTCGCAGAACCTCTTCGACACGTCGGCGGGCACCGGGTCGCTCTTTGGCGGCGCGCTCGCGGGCGCGCGCGACATCGACAACGACGGCTTCAGCGACGTCGCCATCACCGCGGAGCGAGCCTCGATGTTCACGGGGCAGGTGACCATCCTCCGCGGCGGTACGACGGGCCTCGGGCTCCCCACGGTGTTCACGGGTCCCGAGGGGATGGGCACGCGCTTCGGCGTCTCGGTCGCGTGGCGCGAGCAGGTGTGCCGACGCGCTCGCCACGGCGTCTAAGATGCCTCCGCGGCGCACCTCGTCGCGGCAGGGCATCGCGGAGATGCTCGCTTCGAAAGAGCTGCGCGCGCTCGACGCGGTGGAGCCTCCCTTCGATCCGCTCGAGGTGCTCTCGTGGACGCATCAGGAGCGGCCTCACACGCGCTTTCTCGCGTGGCTCCTCGACCCCGATGCGCCGCGGCCCGGCGGGGGTCACGCGTTCGGCGCCGCGGTGCTGCGATCGCTCGTCGCGCGCGCGTTGCGGAGCGTCGAGACGCTGCCGGGCGTCGACCCCGTGGCGCTGCCCGCGAGCGCAGACGAGATCGCGCCGTCGACGCTGACGGTGCTGCGTGAGCTTCCGCTCGGTGATGGTGTGCGGGTCACGGCGCGCGCGCCCGACATTCGATGTCTCTGGCGCGACGGCGCGGGGCATCGCCACGTGGTGCTCATCGAGAACAAGGTCGACGCGGGCGAAGGCGAAGGCCAGGTGCGCGACTACCTCGCGTGGGCCGCGAGGCATCACCCCGACGCGCGGCGCATGCTGATCTACATCACGCCCGATGGACGGCTCCCCGAGAGTTCGACGCCCGGTGAGCTCGTCGCGTCGATGAGCTGGAGCGAGGCCGCGGAGGCCGCACTCGACGCCATCGCACAGCTTCCCCACAGCGAAGAGAGCCCCTCGCGCGCGTTCGCGGTCTCGGTGCTCGACGCGTTGCGCATGCGCTTCGGCGGACGCGGTGACGTGCGCGCGCTGCTCGAGGCGCTCCACGACGCGCACCCGCGGGGGGCGGCGCTCGCGTCCTCACCCGCCACGGAGGATTCGCTTCTAGAGCCTTTGAACAAGCGCTTTCCGCGCGCCGCGTGGCACCTTCGAACGCTGCGTCCGAGAGCCCACCGTTGGACGCGCGCGTGGGCCGATCGCGTCGCGACGCTGTTTCGTGAGATGGCGCCGGGGGCTCCGTCGCTCAGGGCGTGTGCGCCGCACGCCGACCGGGCCGACATGGCGAGCTGGTCGATCGAGGGGGTCACCGACTGCCTCTCGCTCCACGTGTTCTGCACGTCGGGCGCGGCGTTTGGGAGCCATCGCGCGAGGCTCTGGGTGGGCATCCTCGCGCCGGGCTCCACCGCGAGCGCGGTCTTCGAAGCGAGGGAGCAGCTCGCCGCCATCGAGGCGCTCCCCGAGGCGACGCGCGCGTGGCTGCGCTCTGCGACGCCCGTGAACGAGACGCCCGCGACGTGGCGGTGGCTCTGCGTCGGCGCGCCCGCGGTGCTCTCTCGCGCGTACTCGTCCGAAGACGACGCGAGGCGCACGGCGAAGGCCATCGGCGACCTCCTCGGGGCCCACCTCGGGGCGCTCTCGAAGCTCGCGGAAGACCCTTCGCTACAGCTATTTTCGTGCGATCTCGACGTCGAGCACGCGCTCCCCACCGACGCGCGCGACCGGACGTCGCTCGCCCGCGACACGAGGCCCGACGCGACCCGTGTGCTCATCGCGACGAGGCAGCCCACGGGGCATCCGTACGAGCTCCGACGCGCGTGCGACCTCGGCCTCACCTTCATCGCGGCCTTCGGCGGCACGGGTGAGCTCAGCTACGACTACGGCCCCGCGGCCTCGGGGGGACACGTACCCCATCCCCGCGTGGTGGTCGTCGCGATGAGCCTCTTTCGCGCGCCTGATGACGGCTCTCTGCGCGCGGTCACGGCCGTGATTCTCGACGCGGTCGCAGCCGGCGCGATGCTGCTGCTCTGCGGCGATCGCGGTGACCTCGAGGTCGCGCGAGGGGCGCTCGGCGCGCTCATCGATCCGCTCGCAGGAGAGACACGGTTCGAAGAGTTTCCCAATGGGAGCGCGGAGATTCTCTGTGACGACGCGCGCTTCGAAGCGCTCGCGACGCGCGACGCGAGGCTCATCACGGGGATGCTCTGCGCCCACGTCGACCTCGCGCGCGCGGCGGTCGCGTTGAGGGTGCGCTCGGCGGCGCAGGGGCGCGTGGGCGAGCTCGTTCCGCTCGTGGCGGGATGGCGCGCGGGCGCTGCGCGCGTGGTGTTCTGGGCGGGCGGCGCGGTGGGCGTTTGGGGGCGCGCGATGCAGCAGCGACCCGACGCGTTCGCGCGATGGTGGCGCGCGCTCGTGGCGTTCGGCGACGCACTCTGACAAGATCCGCGGCCGTGGAGACGGAGAAGCGGCCCCGACGGCTGAACCCGCGCACGATCGCGCTCCTTCGCAAGAAGATCAGCGATCACAGCGCCGACGTGCCCGACGTGCCTGTGCTCGAAGCGCCGAAGGCGACGGCTCCGTCGTCCGCGCAGCGGCACCTCGATCTCGGCCCGCGGCCCCTCGCGCTGCTCCCGATCACGTCGATCGCGCCCGCGGTGACGTCTCCGAAACCGCCTTCTCCGAAGCCGTTTTCGCAGAGAGCAACCGCGCGCAACGCGGCCTCGCTTGTGGGTGTCGGCGCGACGCCGCTGCTCCCCGGGCTCGGGCTCAACCCCGCGGCGGTGCCGAAGCCTCCGCCCGTGAAGAAGTCGGTGCTCAACGACGACTTCGCGCGGCTCTCTGTGCCCGACGCGCCGCTCACCGACGTGATCATCGTCGACACCGAGACCACGGGCTCGGGCGTCGGCGCGAGGCTCGTGGAGCTCGGCGCGCTGCACGTCCGCGACGGCAAGGTCGTCGCGCAGTTTCAGACCCTCGTCGACCCCGAGGAGCAGATCCCTGCGTATGTGATCCGCATCCACGGGATCACCAACGCGATGGTGAAGGGCGCGCCGCGGGCGAAGCTCGTGCTGCCTGCGTTTCTGGCGTTCGTGGGCAACCGCTGCCTCATGGCCCACAACGCGGGCTTCGACCGCGGGATCATCGCGCAGGAGCTCCAGCGCGTCGGGATGAAGCGCCCGGACATCCCCATGTTCTGCACGCTCAAGCTCGCGCGGAAGGTCTTTCCGCAAGCGCCCAACCACAAGCTCTCGACGCTGGCGAGCTACCTGAAGATCCCCGATCCGCCGTCGCACAGGGCCATCGCCGACTGCATGACCACCGTGGGCGTGCTGGCCGCGTGCGCGTCGCGGCACCCGCTGCGGACGCTGCACGTGGTCCACGGCGGCGTCGTCGCGCTGTAAGCGTCAGGGCGCGGCGGGCCACCACGAGCGCGCGTCGACCTCGACGGCATCGAAGGGCGCGATACGCACCGCGGTCTCGTCGCTATACACCCCGACCTCGAGCCACTGTCCCTCGTGCAAGCGGTGGACGGTGAGCACCATCGCCTCGATGTCGACGAGCCACATCCACGCGACGCCGACGCGCGCGTAGTAGGGCGCCTTCACGAGCTTGTTGTGCCTGCGCGTCGTGGGTGACAGCACCTCACAGACCCAGTCGGGCACCACGCGGATCGACGTGTCCGTAGGGAGCTCGGGCAGGCGCTCGCGACGCCACCCCGCGACGTCGGGTGAGATCTCCGGCGCGCCGGGGAGCTCGATCCCAGGCTCGGGGAGGATCCACCAGCCGCCGGGGCCGCCGCGACCGCGATCGTAGGAGGGTTCGTAGTCCGCGTGGATTCGACCTGCGACGCTCTGATGGCGTCCGCGCGGGCGCGTCATCGCGTAGAGCACGCCGTCGATGAGCTCGCCCTTCATGTTCGGAGGGAGCGCGTCGAGGTCTGCGAGGGTCGCTGCCGGGGTGAGTTCTCGTGCTGCGGCGGTCACGGCTCCGACGCTATCACGGGACCTCATTCGAGGTAGTCGAGCTCCTTGCCGTGGGTCTCTTCGAGGCCCCACAGCGAGACGAGCGCGATGAGCGCGCACACGCTCCCGAGCACCACGGCGGCCTGCACCATCCCGTAGCCCACGTCGCGACGCAGGTACTTGAAGCTCGCCGCGAGCAGCGGGACCGTTCCTCGCACGAAGTTGGGGACGCTCGTCGCAACCGTGGCGCGGAGGTTCGTGCCGAACTGCTCGGCGGCCACCGTCACGAAGACCGCCCAGTACCCGATGCCGAAGCCCATCGCGGAACACACCGCGTAGAAAGCCGTTTTCGACGGTGCGCTCTGCGTGAGGTACGCCGCCACCGCGAGGCCCGTCACGACGAGAAAGGCCGCCACGACCTTGCGTCGGCTGCCCACGAACTGACTGATCGAGCCGCTCGTGATGTCGCCCACCACGAGGCCCACGTAGGTGAAGAGCACCGCGTCGCCGGGCGTGATCGTCGCCGCATCGGGAGACCCGAAGGTGCGCGCGAACTCCGGCGCTGACGCCACGAGAATTCCCACCACGTACCAGATGGGGACGCCGATGAAGATGCAGCGGAGGTACTTCGAAGCGCGGCTCCAGGGGTGGAGGAGCATGGTCACGTCACCCTTGCGCGCGTCGCCCTCGCGGACCTTGTCGTAGAGGCCCGATTCGAACATCCGAATGCGCAGCGCGAGGAGGCAGAACCCGAGCACGCCGCCGATGATGTAGGCCGTGCGCCACGAGAAGTTGCGCCCCACGAGCGCAGCGGCGACGGCGCCGAGGAGGCCGACGCCCGCGACCACGGCGGTTCCGTACCCGCGAGAGCGCGCGGGCATGATCTCGGTGACGAGGGTGACGGCGGCGCCGAGCTCTCCTGCGAGGCCGACGCCCGCGATGAAGCGCCAGATGCGGTACGCCTCGACGGTGTGCACGAAGGCGTTGGCGATGTTCGCCACGGAGTAGAGGAGGATCGAGCCGAAGAGCACCGAGAGGCGGCCCTTCTTGTCTCCGAGCACGCCCCACGCGAGGCCGCCCGCGAGGAGTCCCCACATCTGGATCGAGAGGAGTTCGAGGCCCGTGTCGAGGCTGTGCGGGCCCGTGACGCCGAGCTCCTGGAGGCTCTTCACGCGCACGATGGTGAAGAGCAGCAGGTCGTAGATGTCGACGAAGTAGCCGAGGGCCGCGACCATCACCGTGACGGCGATGGCCCGCGACGAGGGGCCCGTGGTCTCGCTCATGTCCGCGACGGTACAGCGAAGGCCGCGGCCCCTGTCTACAAGGACCTCACGCGGTGCGACGCGTCACGCGCGCTTCTTCGAAGCGGCGAAGGCGAGGCCCTGCGCGTTGAGGTCGAGGTCGAAGTCGAGGAGCGCCCGATCGCCCGCGTCGAGGGTGAGGCCGCGGTCCTTCGCGGCGAGCTCCATCGCGTCGGTGAGCTTCGCGCGGATCCACGCCTCGGCCTCGGCCGCGGGGCGCGAGAGTGACCCGGTCATGAGCGTCTCGGAGAGGTTGATCCAGTGCGTGAGCTGCGCGGCGACGACGTCGAGGTCGGTGAGCTCGCCGAAGTGCGTGAGGCAGGCGCGCTCCATCCCGAGGGTGCGCACGCGCTCGACGCTGGCGCGAGCTTCGGTCGCGTCGAAGTCCGTGGGGCTCGTCGAGGGGAAGGCGAAGCGACCCGCGCGCTGGAGCTTCGGGTACGCGAGGCCGAAGGTGTCTCCCGTGAAGACCGCCGAGGCGGCGGGGTCGACGACGATGAAGTGGTGGTTGGCGTGTCCGCGGGTGTGCACGAAGCGCAGAGAAGCGTCGCCGAAGGGGACCTCGGCGTCGTCGTCGAGGGCGCGCACGCGCGCGGCGTCGATGGGCTCGATCACGCCGTAGAGGGCGTCGAAGCGCTCGGCGCCGTAGACCGTTCGCGCGCTCGCCACGAGCTTCGAAGGGTCGATGAGGTGGCGCGCGGCGCGCGGGTGCGCGAGGAGCGTGGCGCGGGGGAGCTCCTTCATGAGCGCCGAGGCGCCGCCCGCGTGGTCGAGGTGGACGTGCGTGACGATCACGTAGCGCACGGCGTCGCGGGAGATTCCCTCGGCGTCGAGGGCGTCGAGGAGCTTCGCGGCGTTGCGCGAGGTGCCCGTCTCGATGAAGGCCGCCTCGCCGTTCTGCACGCGGAGGAACGACGCCGCGAGGAGGGGCTGTACGTAGTCGCAATCGAGGGTGACGAGTCTCGTGGTGCTCATAGAGAGGCGCGGGAGTGTACCCGAAGCGCGGTTGCGCGTTCCGCCGCACAACGCGTTGCGCGGCGACCTGCGCGAGCTGACCGCCGGAGCGCGCGAACGGCTTATTTTCAAGGCGGAACGCGGGTTGCTCATGGGGACGCGCACTCGAAAGGAGTCACCCTCGAACATGAAGCTCTCTCTCCGGTCTTCTCTCGGTCTCCTCCTCGCGATCGCCTCGGCTTCGGCCCCCGGCGCGGCCGTCGCAGACGACCACGACAACGACAACGGCAACTGCGGAGGCTCCTGCGGCGCCGCGGGGACGAGCCACGTGCTCGCCACGATGCCCGTCACCTCGACGGGCTATCAGCCCACGGGCCCCACGTACCCCGAGGGGACGGCCGTCGTCGGGAGCAGGGTCATCACCTCGGGCCCCGCGAACTTCGGCACCGCGGGCAACGGCAGCCCTTCGCAGCTCACCATCTTCGACCGTCACTCGGGCGCGCTGCGCATGCAGGTCCCCGTGGTGGGCGAGGACCTCTCGGCCGAGCACGCGCTCAGCGAGCTCTTCTCGTGGGGCGACTACGTCTACGCGCCCTCGACGCAGCTCGGCGTGCTCCGCTGGCGCATCCGGGGCAACGGTCAGACGCCCGTGCAGGAGCGCGTCTCGACGCCCTTCTGCTCGGCCACGGGGCCCTTTCCCTGTCACATCAACACCACGGCGTGTCCGGCCGATGTGCGCGCGGGCATGCCTCCGCTGCCCAACGGGATCACCGTCGATCAGCACGGCACCTCGTACGTGACCGACGCGCTCCAGGGCATCGTGTGGCGCATCCCCGCGCGCGACGACGACGATCCGCCCGCGGCGCCCGAGGTCTTCGCGTGCAGCCGCGCGCTCCAGGGCAGCGGCAGCGAGGGCCTCTCGCTCTTCGGCGCCAACGGCATCGCCGAGCGCGACGGCGCGCTCTACGTCTCGGTCACCTTCGGCCCGATGGAGGCCACCGGTCCGTCGAGCGTGATCTATCGCATCCCCAAGTCGTCGCCCGCGGCGATGGTGCCCGTGTACACGTACCACCCCGCGCTCGTGGCGCCGGGCGTGGCGGTGCCTCCCATCGCCGACGGTCTGCGCATCCACCCCCGCACGGGTCACCTCTTCGTGGTGCTCGGCGGGCAGAACCAGATCTCGGAGCTCGACATCTCACACTCGCCCGTGACCGAGGTGGGGCGCTTCTCGCGCGGGGGCTCGGACCACCCCTTCACGAACCCGTCGACGATCGCGTTCTCGCCCGACGGAGACTCGGGCTACGTGACCAACCACGCGATCACGTGCTGCCTCGCGGGCGACCCGAATCCCGCGTGCGCGTGCAGCGGCGCGCAGAACCTCTTCGCAGTGATCGAGCTCTGCGTGCGGTGACGCCTCACGCGTAGCGCACGCGCACCGTGTCGATGACCTTCTTGATCACCCGCTGCACGACGTCGGTGCTCGGGTCTCTCACGATCACGTAGCCGTCGCCCTCGTAGCTGTCGCTCTTGGGCGCGCCCACCGTCGGGAGCTTCGCCTCGACCACCCACTGCCCGATCGCCTCGTGCGTCTCGTGGACGCCCGTGACCGAGGCCACGCGGCCTTCGCCCATCCCGCGGAGGAAGGCGCAGCCCACGGCGTAGCGGCGCTCCCACGGGGCGTCGAAGGCGCCGTCGACCACGGCCCTCGCCCACGCGCGGTAGGGGTCGATGTCGTGCGCGAGGCCCGTCATGCGGGTGATGTTCGCGCCCGGCGGACGCTGCGCGATTTCGCCGATCACGAGCGTCCCGTCGGAGCGGCGGAACCACTCCATGTGGGTCATTCCGGTGTCGAGCCCGAGGGCCTTCACGGCGGCGAAGCCCATCGCGCGCGCGCCGTCGTACACGGGGCCTTCGAGCTCGCGCGGGAGCACGCAGGTCCACTGGATCCACGGGTTTTCAAGCACTTCGAGGCACGGCGGGAGGTAGCGCGAGATCGAGTGCGCGCGGACCTGTCCGTTCACCGTCATGGTTTCGAAGCTGAACTCCTCGCCCTGGAGGAACTCCTCGGCCAGCACGGGGCTCGCGTTCGAAGCGCCCATGCCCGCGAGCGCGCGCTTCAGCTCTCCGAGGTCGCGCACGCGGAAGGTCGCCTTCGCGCCCATGCCAGCCGGGGGCTTGAGCACCATGGGGAAGCCCGCTTCGCGCGCGAACTCCTCGGCGTCGCGCGCCGTCGCGAGGAGCTTGTTGCGCGCCACGGGGAGCCCCGCGGCCGTGAGCGCGGCCTTCATGCGCGACTTGTCGCGGAAGAGGTCGGCGGTGCGCGGGTCTGCGCCCTCGACGCCGAAGCGCGCGCGCGCCTCGGCCACCTGCACCTGAATCACCTCGAGGATGCTCAGGATGCGATCGGGCTGTCCGTGACGGCGGCGCAGCACCTCGACGGCGTCAGAGATGTCCTTCGCGGAGAGGGGGTCGGTGACGCGCACGACGTCGTGGTAGAGGCGCGCGTCGTCGCCCTGCGGCGCGTCGTGGACGACCCCGAGCAGGCGCACGTCGTCGAGCTTCGCGACGGCCCGCACGAAGCGCATGGTGGTTTCGAGAGGAAAGGGCGCGACGAAGACGACGTTCCTGGGCATCGGGTGTTGCCGCGGAGGATCGTGGATCGTTGCTCGGTCCGTCAACGACGGATGTGTTAGCGTCGGCGGCCATGCGCGTCGTCTTTCTATCTCCGTCGTATCCCCCTGAGATGCAGCAGTATACCCGCGGCCTCGCCGAGGTGGGCGCCGAGGTCTACGGCGTGGGCGACCAGCCCGCGGCGGCGCTCCCGTCGTCGCTCAAGCCGTACCTCCGCGACTGGCTCCAGGTGCCGCGCATCATGGACGAGGACGACGTCATCGAGCGCGTCACGCACTGGCTCCGCGGGCGCGAGGTCGACCGCGTGCTCGCCAACTGGGAGCCCCTGGTCATCCTCGCCGCTCGCCTGCGCGAGCGCTTCGGCCTGCCAGGCATGTCCGTGGACACCGTGCGCGGCTTTCGCGACAAGCAGCTCATGAAAGAACGCGTCGCCGCCGCGGGGTTGCGCGTCCCGTACGCGTTTCGCGTGCGCACCGCAAAAGACGTCTGGGAGGCCGTCGAGAAGATCGGCTACCCGGTGATCTTGAAGCCCATCGCGGGCGCCGGGAGCGCCGACACGTATAAAGTCTCTTCGCGCGAGGAGATGGAGACCACCCTCAAGCGCACCGCGCACGTGACCGAGGCTTCGTGCGAGGAGTTCGTCGAGGGCGACGAGTTCACGTTCGACACCGTGTGCATCGACGGCAAACCCGCGTATGAAAACATCGCGCACTACCTCCCGCGGCCCCTCCTCGCGCGCTCGGAGGAGTGGATCTCGCCCGTGATCATCACCGTGCGCGACATGGCCCAGGAGGGCTTGCAGAAGGGCATCGCGCTCGGGCGCAAGGTGCTCGGCGCGCTCGGCATGGGCGCTGGGTTCACCCACATGGAGTGGTACCGCAAGGCCGACGGCGAGGTGGTGTTCGGCGAGATCGGGTGCCGCCCCGGCGGCGCGCACCTCGTCGATCAGATGAACTTCACGGGCGACATCGACCTCTTTCGCGAGTGGGCGCGCGTCGCGTGCCACGGCCGCTTCGACGCCCCGACCGAGAGGAAATACAACGTCGGCATCGTGTTCAAGCGCGCCCTCGGCCAGGGGCGCATCACGCGCGTCACCGGGCTCGAAGACTACAAGCGCAGGTTCGGACCGCACATCGTCGGCATCGACCTCCTCCCTATTGGTGCGCACCGGAGAGACTGGAAACAGACCCTCCTCTCGGACGGGCACATCTTCGTGCGCCACCCCTCGTGGGACGAGGCGTACCGGATGTCCTTCGCCGCCGCCACCGACGTGACCCTCTACGCAGGCGGCTGATCGAGACGGCGCATCGGGCGCGCGTTTCGACTATGCTCCAACGCTTCGTTCACGTGTCTCCTCCTCGCGATCTCCTCGTGTGTTGTGCGTGCGCGGCGTCGCTCGGGTGCAATCTCCCGGCGACGGGCGCGAACGCGCGCGCCGTGACGCGCCACGCGGGCGAGGGTCCCGCGACGGTGTTCGTGCTCCCGGCGCCCGACGAGCCGTTTCGCGTGGTCGATCATGAAGCCGACGGGGCGCTCGACGTGGTGTGGGGGTCGCGGCGCGCGAAGGTCGAGGGCGACCGCGTCGAGCTCGCGCACGACCGATTCGAGACGCCCATCGCCGAGGTGTTTCGAACGCGCAACGGCTGGGTGTTCGTCACGGACGACGGCGTCTGCGCGCGCAGCGACGCGTTCACGGGCCCGCTCGAAGCGCTCGGGGAGTTTCCGCGGCGCGCGAGCC
>JBPOHC010000474.1:0-13953 GCA_052035985.1 Myxococcota bacterium
TCGCGTCGAGGCGCTCCGCGATGGCGCCGAGGAGGAGCTCGGGGTCGCCCACGTCGTGAACGGGCGAGTCTCCCTCCACGGTGCGGAGGTGCGGCGAGCCGAGCGGAGAGAGGTCCGCGAAGGCCACCGGAGGTCCGTGCGTCACGTCGACGTGCGCGTAGCTCACCCGCACGACGCCGCGCGACGTGGTGACCTCGCCCGCCGTGAGCCGCACGCGCTCGATCGCGGGCCACGGAATGGAACGCTCCCCGTCGGGACCCGACACCACGAGCGCGTCGTCGGTCGCGAGCACGCGGGTGTAGGGGCCTCGCCACGCGAGGCGCAGCGCGATCATCACGGCGAGCGCGGCCACGGTGATCACCGTCGTCGCGCGCACATCGAGCCCGAGCGCGAGGCGGAGCACCACCCACGAGAGCGCCGCGAGGAGGCACAGCCTCGGCACGAGGTCTCGCAGGCCCGGTCGAAACGCCTGATCGCGCACGCTGGAGCTCGCTCTCTCCCGAAGGCGCCGCGCGCCCCGCCGTTGGGGTCTGCGACGGGCTCTCGAAGCCTTTTGTACCACCGCACGCCGCTCCGGTGCGCGAGGGGCCCTGTGGTATCGTCCGCCGCTCTCATGGCGCGCGCTGCTCGGGTCGACGGAAGGGTGTTGCGTTGCGCACCCCTCGCGTGCGCCCTGGCAGCGCTCTCGGCTTGGCCGCTCACCGCGTCCGCGCAGCCCGCGCCCACCCCTGCGGCGCAGCCCTCTCAGACCGCGTCGCCCGATCGTCAGGCCCTCGCCGAAGCGGCCTTCGCCGAGGCCATGGACGCTTGGCGACGGAGCGACTGGACCGCGGCCGTGGAGGGCTTCTCACGCGCGATGGAGCTCGTTCCCCACCCCTTCACTCGATACAACCTCGCGAGGGCGCTGGAGCACGCCGGCGAGGTCTCGCGGGCCATCACGGAGTACGAGCGCTTCCTCGCGGAGACCTCCGACCCCGATGACCGCCGCGAGGTCGAAGGGCGCATCGCCACCCTGCGCGCGCGTCCCGTCGAGGTGATCGTCGCGTCGGAGCCCCTCGACGCCTCGGTGACCGTCGACGCCGAGGCGCACCCCACTGCGCAGACCCCGTGTCACATCCGTCTCGCCCCCGGCGCGCACGTCATCGTCGTCGAGCACCCGGGCTACGAGCGCGCCGTCCGTCGCATCGTCGTCGAAGCGGGGACTCCGCAGGACGTGCTCATCCAGCTCGAAGCGCGCGCCGCGCCCGTCGTCACGCCGCCCGCCACGCCGCCCGATCGCGTGAACACGCGTCGCACCGCTCGCATGTTCTCGGGGCGCGCGGGGCTCATCACGGGCTTCTCGGTTCCCCGCGATCGCCCCGTGTTCGCGGTGGGCGTCGAGGGCGGGGTCTTCTATCGCCGCTCGCTCGCGGCGCAGGCCCACGCCATGTGGATCGACACCGACGGCGCGCCCGTGCTCGTCGGCGCAGACCTCGGGTGGGTCTTCGTGCTCGACGAGGTCGACCTCGGGCTCTTCGTCACGGGCTCCGCGCTCTTTCAGTGCGACACGTCGTGCCGCGAATCGACGCTCCGTCGCGACAGCGAGCAGTTCGTCGGAGGCTTCTCGGTGCGCGCCGACGTGGTGCTCCACCCCCGCATCGGCGTGGGGCTCTTCGGACGCGCCGCGTGGCGCAACTTCGACCTCACCAACAGCGAAGGTCTCCTCGCGTCGGGAGGGCTCTCGCTGAGCCTCTTTCTGTAGCTTCGCGCGACAACGCCCCGGCTCAACAGCTAGAGAGTCCGTCGTGTCAGAGACGGGCGCCGAACCTCACGGATCGAGCACCACGCTCCCCCTCGCGACGACCTCGTCGGACGAGGTTCGCGGGGGCGCGAACGAGGCGTCGTGGATCGGCCGCGTGATCGCAGGGCGCTACGCCATCGAGCGCGTCATCGGCCGCGGCGGAATGGGCTACGTCTTCGAAGCGAAGCACGTCGCCGTGGGGCGCCGCGTGGCCGTGAAGATCTTGAGGCCCGAGGCAGCGCGGAGCGCCGAGGCCGTCGCGAGGTTTCACCGCGAAGCGAGGGCCGCGGCTTCGATCGGTCACAAGCGCATCGTCGAGGTGCTCGACTTCGGCCACGGCGACGACGGCGCGTACCTCGTGATGGAGCTCCTCGAAGGCGCCGACCTCGCCTCGATCGTGCGAGAGAAGGGCGCGCTTCCGGTCGCACGTGCTGTGGGGATCGCGCGTCAGGTGGCCGACGGACTGCGCGCCGCGCACGCGCAGGGCATCGTTCACCGCGACCTCAAGAGCGGCAACGTCTTCGTCTCGCAGCGCGACGGACGCGACTCGGTGAAGATCCTCGATTTCGGGGTCTCGAAGGTCATCGCGCTCGACGAGGTCGAGGGCGAGGGGCCTTCCACGCACCAGGGTGCGCTCCTCGGAACACCGCACACGATGGCGCCCGAGCAGGGCACCGACGGGCGCTCCGTCGATCACCGCGCCGACCTCTACGCGCTCGGATGCATCCTCTTCGAGATGCTCACGGGGACGCTTCCATTTACGGGCTCGACGCCCGTCGAGGTGCTCTACAAGCACGTCCACGAGGCGCCACGGAGGCCCTCCTCGCTGCGACCCGACGGGACCATCCCCCGCGCCCTCGACGACCTCGTGGTGAAGCTGCTCTCGAAGGACCGCGAGAAGCGTCCCCCCAATGCGCAAGCGCTCATCGACGCGCTCGATCGCATCGACCTCGACCAGCGCGGCGCCCGAAAGCGCTTCGCCGTGCTCGCCGTGGTGTCCGTGGTGATCGCGCTCGGCGCGGTGATCGCAGCGCGTCCTACGCCACGAACGGCGGTGACCGCGAGGCCCGCGCCCGACGCTGCCTCGGACGCGAGCATCGCCGCCGTAGTCGAGCGAGACGTCGCGACCGAAGATGCGCGCCGCGAAGATGCCGCGAACGTCGAGGCGCTTCTCACGTTGGTGTTGAGCCCCGAGAGCGCGGCGCTTCGTATCGATGGTGTCGCGGTCGCGTCGCCCGAGGGCGTGTGCCTCCATCGCGCGCAGCGAGGCGATGTGTTGACCGTGCGCGCCGAGGCGCCGAACCACGTCGCGCGCGAGGAGCGTGTGCGCGTCGAGGGAGACACCACCGTGCGTTGGGTGCTCGCGCCGGTGGCACCGCCGCGTTCGGAGAGAGTGGCGTCACAGCCCACGCAACGCCTCGGATCGCGCGATGCGGGTGTGTCTCCGTTGGCCGTCGAGCGAGACGCGGGGACTTCTCCCGCGGCGCCTCCCGAGGGGCTGAAGCTGTCTCCGTATCGGCACCCCTGAAGGCGGTGCGCGCGGTTCAGTTCTTCGTGTGCGACTCGGCGTTCTCGGGGTCGACGTCTTCGGCGAGCGAGCGCCGCGTGGCCTCTGAGAGCGTGACCTCGGCCTGGTACTTCGGGTGATCGACGACCACCTTCGCGGGCTGCGCGAGGTCGAGCAGCAGCGCGCGCCCCTCGGGCGGCAGTTCGAAGCTCACGTAGCGCACCACGGCGGTGCGGTCTTCGTAGCGTCCCGTGGGGTCGAAGCTGGCGGAGAAGCGTCGCCCGCCGAGCTCGATGTGCACGTGGTTGTCGAGGCCCACGTATTCGCGTCGCTTCCGCTCGCGCTCGACCTCGTCGACGATCTCGATCATCAGCGTGCCGAGCAGCGCGCCGTCGCGGGGCACGAGGTCGTTGTACACCTCGAGCTCTTCACGTACCGCCTTGGGCGCCGTGATGCGCTCGGAGCGAAGCACCTCCTGCACCTGGAGGAGCACCGTGTCGTGGTCTTCGAAGATCACGGTCATCTCGGGGCCGAGAAAGATCCTGCGGTCTCGCTTGTGCGCGATCATGCGCTGGCGAAAGCGGTCTCGCACCTGCTCGTAGGCGCCGATGGGGAGGAGCTCGTCGACGGTGACCTTGCGCATCGCTTCTCTACTCGCTGAGGCCGTAGGCGCGAGCCAGGAGCTCGACGGGGTGCGCCACGGCGGTGTCGTTCTCTTTCTTGATCCGCTGCGACGCCAGCGGGCAGTCGCTCGCGACGTACTTCGCCTCGGCGTTGGCGATGCCGCGCGTGAGCTTGCGCGCGTACTTCACCCCGAGGTCGTAGTACTCGGCCTTCATCCCCCACGTCCCGTCGACGGCGGAGCACTGCTCGACGAGCGTGACCTCGGTGTCGGGGATCTTCTCGAGCAGCGTCTTCGCGGGGTACGCGATGCGCTGCGCGCGGAGGTGACACGCGGCGTGATAGGCCACGCTCCCCAGCGACACGGGGAACTCCTTCGGCATCTTTCCGTCGCGCCAGAGCTTCAGGAGGTACTCCATGAGGTCCATGGTGTTGGCGGCGACGAGGCGCGCGTCGGGCGTGTCGAGGATCTCGGGGTACTCCTTGCGGAGCGTCATCGAGCACGACGGTCCCGGCGCGACGATGGTCCGCCCCGCGCGCACCTCGGCGGCGAGGGAGGCCACGTTGAAGCGGGCCTTCTCGCGCACGCGATCGAGGTCACCGGTGTCCATGTTGGGCATGCCGCAGCAGGTCTGCTCGGGGTGCATCACCCGCACGCCCGCGTGCTCCAGCACCTTCACCGCGGCGCTGCCGATGCCCGGTCGGTTGTAGTCGACGAGGCAGGTCGAGAAGAGGCTCACCTCGCCGTTGCGTCCGACGTCCTCCGCGGGCTTGTGGCGCTTGAACCAGCGGGGAAAGGTCTCGGTCGCATAGGTGGGCAGCGCGAACTGCTCGGAGATGCCCGCGACGCGGTCCATCGCGCGGCGCACGAGGCGGTTGGCGTTGACGAAGTTCGCCATCGGAGCCGTGGGCCCCGCCGCGAGCGCGCCGAGCACGCCGGGCTCACCGAGGAGCTTCTCTTGAAGCGACGTTCCGCCGACGCGCTTCGTACGCACGACCTTCTCGCGCCAGAGGAGCCGCGGGAAGTCGACCATCCACGTCGAGTCGGGGTCGTCGGGCGTGTACGGGCACTTCACGTAGCAGAGCTTGCATTGGAAGCAGAGGTCGGTGACGCGCTCGAAATCCGCGGCGCCGAGGGTGATCGCCGAGTGCGCCTGGCCGTGCTTCTCGTGGTTCTCGTCGATGCGGTCGAAGAGGAACGGAAAGCTCGGGCAGTACCCCACGCACATGCGACAGCCGTGACAGATCTCGAAGACCCTGCGGAGCTCCGCTTCGAGGTCCTTCGGGTCCCAGAAGCGCGCGTCGGAGGGCGCGAAGGTCGGCGGAACGCTCGGCTCGGGTTTGATCTCCACGGGGTCTTCGCTCAGCTCTCTCGGTCGTCGTTGAACGTGAAACGGGGGCGATGCTCGTCGAGCGATCGCCCCCGTGTGTGAGTGCCCCTACCGTTGAACCCGGTCGCACCCATCGCGCGGCTCCTCAATGAGATGCCGCGAAGGGGGGCGAACGCTTCAGCGCGTCAGCGGCTCTTGACGCCGTCGAGGGCCTTGCTGAAGCGCCCCGCGTGCGACTTCTCGGCCTTGGCGAGCGTCTCGAACCACTCGGCGATGTCTTCGAAGCCCTCTTCGCGCGCGGTCTTCGCGAAGCCCGGGTACATGCTCTGGTACTCCTCGGTCTCGCCGTGAACGGCCGCCGCGAGGTTCTTCTCGGTGTTGCCGATCGGGAGCCCCGTCGCCGGATCGCCCACCTGCTTGAGGTAGTCGAGGTGGCCGTGCGCGTGGCCCGTCTCGCCCGCCGCCGTGTCGCGGAAGAGGCCCGCCACGTCGGGGTATCCCTCGACGTCGGCGACCTTGGCGAAGTACTCGTAGCGACGGTTCGCCTGCGACTCGCCCGCGAAGGCGTGCTTGAGGTTGTCGTGGGTCTTCGTTCCCTGGAGCTTCTGGCTGGCCATGGCGTTGCTCTCCTATGCGTAGACTCCGCGCGTCGCGGAGGTCGGTGATCTTCGGGCGACACTGGTAGTCGCCTGACCCTCGGAGCGCAAGGGGTGATCGCGAACCGCGGCCTTCACCCTCGCGCGGGGGATGACTACTCCGTGGCGCCGTGCACGAGCACGCGGGTGCCGCCGTCGAAGCGCACCTCGATCTTCTCGGGCCCGAGCTCGCAGGTCACCACGCCCACGCCGAAGTTCTTGTGCGAGATCCACTGGTCCTTCATGAACCGCTCGGTCATGCGGTAGGGGTGGATGCGCGCGCCCGTCGGGGGCACCAGCGCGACGTGATCCTCGGGGATGGGCTTGCGCGCGCGCGGCGTCGAGGGGGTCGACGAGGTCGAAGAAGCGCTCGACGAGCGATTCGAAACCGGCGCGGGCGCGCTCTTGGGGGCGCGGTACCGGTGCGTCGACTTGCACGTCCGACACTCGACGTTGACGGGCTTGTTCTCGTAGACGGCGACGATGCGATGGAGAAGGTCCATCTTGCACTTGGTGCAGTATGCGTCGACCTCTTGACCGGCCTTGTAGAGCGGCATCGTGGGGCTCGTAGGTAGAGACGGCTGTGAGCGGAGGGGGTGAGCGTGGTAGCAGCGTTCGCCATGAGCGTAAAGGCCCAGGATGGAGCGACCCTCGTCAGGCTCGCCGGGATCATGCGTCGATTGCTCGCGCCGCAAGGCTGCCCGTGGGATCGCGAGCAGACCCTCGCGACGCTCAAGCGCTACGCGATCGAGGAGGCGCACGAGGTCTGCGAGGCCATCGACGGACTCGGCGTCGACGCGCGACGCAACGTGACCGACGCGTCTCCCACCGCGAACGCGCCCGACTCGGCGGCCGTGATGCACCACCGCGAGGAGCTCGGAGACCTCTTGTTTCAAGTGGTATTTCAGACCGGCCTCGCGTCGGAGTGGGGCTGGTTCGGCCTCGACGACGTGGTCGCTGGCATCGCCGACAAGCTCGAGCGGAGGCACCCCCACGTGTTCGGCGACGCCGTCGCGGGCACCGCCGACGAGGTCATCGCGCGCTGGGAGAAGATCAAGCTCGCGGAGAAGAAGGACCGCGGCGCGCTCGACGGCGTGCCGAAGGGGCTCCCGGCGCTGGCCTTCGCGCTGCGCATGGGAGACAAGGCCGCGCGCGTGGGCTTCGACTGGCCCGACGCCGCGGGGCCGAGGGCCAAGGTCGACGAGGAGCTCCGTGAGTTCGACGAGGCCGTCGCGTCGGGCGACCGCGAGCGCGCGGCCGACGAGCTCGGCGACGTGCTCTTCTCGATCGTGAACGTGGCGCGCAAGGCGGGGATCGACCCCGAAGACGCGCTCTCTCGCACCAACCGCCGCTTCGCCGCGCGCTTTCGCGGCGTCGAAGCACGCGCAAAGGCCGACGGACGCCCGCTCGACGCGCACTCGCTCGCCGAGCTCGACGCGTACTGGGACGCCGCCAAGCGCGACGAGGAGCACTGACCGCGATGAGATCACCCGAAGCTGTCCTCTACGAAAACACCACGCTCGGCGAGATCGAGGCGATCGTCCGCTGCGACCACGCGGAGCCTCACCACGTGCTCGGCGCGCACGCCGTCTACGGGGGCGTGGTCGTGCGCGCGTGGCACCCCGAGGCCACCGGCGCGCGGTGCTACTTCGCCGACGGAATCGCGCACGAGATGGTTCGGCTGCACGATGCGGGCGTGTGGGCGGTCTTCATCCCGAAGGTCGTCACGGGCGACCCCTACGAGATCGAGTACCTCTTCGGCAACGGCGCTTCACACCGCGCGGCGGACCCCTACGCGTTCCTCCCCGCGTGGGGATCGGTCGATGAGCACCTGTTCTCCGAAGGCCGCCACTGGAAGCTCTACGAGCGCCTCGGCGCGCACCTCCGCGAGCTCGAAGGCGTGCGCGGCGCGACCTTCGCGGTGTGGGCCCCCAACGCGCGTCGCGTGAGCGTCGTCGGCGACTGGAACCAATGGGACGGCCGCCGCCACCCCATGCGCCGCCTCGGCGCCACCGGCGTGTGGGAGCTCTTCATTCCGGGCGTCGGCGACGGCGGTCGGTACAAGTTCGAACTGCGCACGCAGCAGGGCGAGGTGCTGCTCAAGCTCGACCCCTACGCGCAGTCGTGCGAGCTGCGCCCCGACACCGCGGGCGTGGTCGTGGGCCCCTCGCAACACACCTGGACCGACCAGGCGTGGCTCTCCCGTCGGGCTGGCTCGAACCCGCTGCGCGAGGCCATGAGCGTCTATGAGGTGCACCTCGGGTCGTGGATGCGCGACGAGCGCGGACACTGGCTCAACTACCGCGACCTCGCGCACAAGCTCGGCGAGTACGCGCGCTCCATGGGCTTCACGCACGTCGAGCTGCTCCCGGTTGCGGAGCATCCCTTCGACGGCTCGTGGGGCTATCAGGTCACGGGCTACTTCGCGCCCACGTCGCGCTTCGGCTCGCCCGATGACTTCAGCTACATGGTCGACCACCTCCACGGGCTGGGCGTGGGCGTGATCCTCGACTGGGTCCCGGCGCACTTTCCCAAAGACGCGCACGCGCTCCAGCGCTTCGACGGCACGGCCCTCTACGAGCACGAGGACCCGCGTCAGGGCGAGCACCCCGACTGGGGCACGTCGGTGTTCAACTTCGGCCGCACGGAGGTGAAGAACTTTCTGCTCACCAACGCCCTGTGGTGGTTCGACCGCTTTCACGTCGACGGGCTGCGCGTCGACGCCGTGGCCTCGATGCTCTACCTCGACTACTCGCGCCCCCACGAGGGGTGGGTCCCCAACGCGCACGGTGGCCGAGAGAACCTCGACGCGATCGCGTTTCTCCGCGAGCTCAACCAGCTCGTTCACGGCGAGCATCCGGGCGCCGTGGTCATCGCCGAGGAGAGCACGTCATGGCCCGCCGTGAGCCGCCCCCTCTATGCGGGCGGCCTCGGGTTCACGTTCAAATGGAACATGGGCTGGATGCACGACACGCTCGCGTACTTCTCGCGCGACCCCATCCATCGGAGGTTCCACCACAACGAGATCACCTTCGGGATTCTCTATGCGTGGAGCGAGAACTTCGTGCTCCCGCTCTCGCACGACGAGGTGGTTCACCTGAAGCGCTCGCTCGTTTCGAAGATGCCCGGCGACCGCTGGCAGCGCTTCGCGACGCTGCGCGCGCTCTACGGCTATATGTGGGCGCACCCCGGCAAGAAGCTCCTCTTCATGGGCGGCGAGCTCGGTCAGGAGAACGAGTGGAACCACGACGCCTCCCTCGACTGGGGCAGCGTCGGTGACTCGCTCCACGGCGGCGTTCAGCGCCTCGTGCGCGACCTCAACGCGGCGATGCGCGAGAACCCCGCGCTCTGGCAGGCCGACACCGACCCGTCGGGCTTTCAATGGGTCGACGCCAACGACTCGGACCAGAGCGTCGCGTCGTTCGTGCGGTGGGACAAGGCCCACGACCGTCACCTCGTGTGCCTCGTCAACGCCACGCCGCTCATCCGCGGAGGCTATCGCGTGGGCGTCCCGCGCCTCGGGATGTACCGCGAGGTGCTCAACTCCGACGCGTCGACGTACGGCGGGAGCAACGTGGGCAACTACGGCGGCGTGGAGTCGGAGCCCGTTCCGTCACACGGCTATCCGTGCTCGATCACGGTGATGCTGCCGCCGCTCGGCGCGCTCTGGTTCGAAGGCCCCGACGCGTCGGGCGCGTGATTCGACGCGTCGACTTCGATCATCAAGGCCGCGTCTCGCGCGACCGCATCAACGCGCGAGCGTGAGCAGACCGGAGCCCGCGCAGGTCCATCGCGTGAGCTCTCCATCGACGAGTCCCACGAGCGCGTTCCCGGCCCACACGAGGTGCTCGGGCGGAGGCACGTAGGTCCCTCCGCCATCGGGCCGCGGAGGGAGCGGGAGCGTGTTCGGCGCGATCCACTGTTCGAGCGCGAAGCGCTGTTGCGCGTTGCTCGCGTCGAGGGTGAAGGTGCCGCCGCCCGAGGCTCGCCAGCGCACCGTCGCGACGGGGTGGCCGTGCGCGCAACGTAGCGGCGCGAGCGTGTAGGGCGTCCACGCGATCTCGTCTTCGGGCGCGGGGAGCCCCTGAGGATTTCGTCGTACGGGCGTGCGAATCGCGCCGCGCTCGTCGAAGAGCGCGAAGCCCGCGTACGACTCGCCGGTCTCGTTGCCGAAGTCCATGGCGAGGGTTCCCCGCGTGGCGAAGGAGGTTCCGCTCCACGCGATGACGATGTCGCGCTGCGAGTGGATGTCGGGGGTGGGCGCCGAGGGATGCGCGTCGCTCCCGTGCGCGAAGGGGGCCCACTCCGCTCCGCTGCCCCGCACGCTGAGCCCGTCGGTGATGACGTAGTAGACGCCTTCGGCGAGCTCGACGAACCCGTCGGGGTACATCACGGGCGCCGCCGCGGAGTGCGCGTCCTTCGTCACGGCGCGATCGGCCCCGACGCGGAACTCGTTCCACATCGCGAGGTGCACCGGGGCGCGATCGGGCGGGATCACCGTCCGTTCGACGCCGCCCACCGCGATGATGAGCGCGCCTCCGTCGGGCCGCGCGAAGGCGCGCGTCACGATGTCAGGCCACCAGTCGAGCCCGAGCTGTTCGGTGTTGAGGGTCGGCAGCCGCACGTCTTCGAGCGTCACGGGCTCGTCGGCGCCCGCGAGGTCGGCGCTCGCGTGGAGACCCGCCGAGATGAGCTCATACGGTCCGTTGTCGACGTCCGCCGTCGTCGCGCGGAGCGTGATCCAGCTCACCCAGAGGTGCGCGCCCGAGACGCTCGCCGAGATGGCGCGCACGGGCCCCGTCGTGCGACGCAACAGCCGCGTTTCGAACGCGGCATCGCCGTGCTGATCGATGGCCGTGGCCACCACGTCGGCGAACTGATCCTGCTCGTGGTTGACCGCGCGCACCCAC
This sequence comes from Myxococcota bacterium, assembly GCA_052035985.1. GTDB lineage: Bacteria > Myxococcota_A > Polyangia > Polyangiales > CAISKJ01. The sequence goes on from JBPOHC010000474.1 coordinate 10,785, forward strand.
AACGCGCCCGTCGGCGTCGCGATCACCGTCGCAGGGCCTCCGCCCTCGGTGACCGTCACGCGACGCGTCGGATGCGAGCGTCGCAGACCTCCGTCGCGCGCGATGGCGACGCCGCCATCGACGCGGTCGAGGTGGCGGGTGACGTGCGGGCCGTTGCTCGCGTCGAGCGCCGTCGTCGACGCGTCGCGCTGCGCAGGGGGCGCTTCGTGTTCCGCGTGAGGGGCGTCGTGCGGGGCATGCGACGCGTCGTGCGGGTGCTGCGAGGCGTCGTGTGCGGCGTCGTGCGTGGACCTCGAGAGCAGCTTGCACGACACCAGGACTGCGAGCAGAGCCGTGAATCGCCGCGTCGACATGGCCGCGGAGGGTATCGCGGCGGGGCACACCCTCGCGACGCGCAAGCGCGAGGCTCGGGAGTGGGCACTGCCCGTCGAGGCGCTCCTCGAAACCGAAGGTGCGGAGGGTCACGGGGAGCGAATGGAGGGTTTCAGGGAGCGAAGGGAGGGTTTCGAGCTCCGTCGCCGACTCGAAACCCTGCGATCACAAGGTTTCAGGGAGCGATCGCAACGTTTCAATGGTGCGAGGCTGACGTTTCAATGTTCGCTTCGAAGGGTTTCACCCGGCGAACTCAACCTGAAACCCATCGAACTCAACCTGAAACCCAGCGACCGCAAGGTTTCAAGGAGCGATCGCAGGGTTGAAAAGGTTCCTTCGCACCCTGAAACCCAAGGAACCTTCCGTTTCTGGTGGTCTCGGCGGAGATACGCCACGACATGTCGGGCCGCGGGGGCCAGCGCGGCGTGGGGCGATTGTACGAGTTCTGATTCACCCTGCCCCCGGGTCGGGATGTACGCTGCGCCGCGCTCTTGACCTTGTCGAGCGCAGGAGGCGCGATGCTAGAAGCCGCGGTGGCACCGGTCCGGTTCGGTCACGACGGGGCGTTTCGCGCGGACCTCAAGCGCGCCTCCGACGCCTATTTCGCGAGCACTTCGAGGCCCCGGCGCGACATCGCGGCGATGTACCTCAAGACCGCGGTGATCCTCGCGTGGTTCGTCGGGTCGTGGGTGCTGCTGGTGTTCTTCGCGACGCACGCGTGGCAGGGCGTGCTGCTCGCGATGTCGCAGGGGCTCTCGATCGCGGGCATCGGGATGAGCGTGCAGCACGACGCCAACCACGGCGGCTACTCGCGCCACGCGTGGGTCAACCGCGCGCTCGGGTTCACGCTCGACGTGATGGGCGTGTGCGGGTGGTTCTGGCGCCAGAAGCACAACGTCATCCATCACACGTACACGAACATCCAGGGCGTCGATTTCGACCTCGATTTCGGCGCCATCGCGAGGCTCTCGGTCGAGCAGCCGCGGCGCCCCTGGCACCGCTATCAGCAGTACTACCTCTGGTTCCTCTACTGCTTTCTGCTGCCCAAGTGGGTGTTCCACGACGACTTCGTGCTCCTGCGCGAGCGCCACGCGGGGCCCCACGCGCTGCCCCCCATGAGCCGCACCGAGGTGGCCCTCTTCTACGGGTGGAAGGTCTTCTTCGTCGCGTGGTCGCTGGTGATCCCGAGCCTCTTTCACCCCGTGTGGCAGGTGCTTCTGTTCCACCTCCTCGCGGCGAGCACGCTCGGCATCACGCTCTCGTCGGTGTTTCAGCTCGCGCACTGCGCCGACACGGCGGAGTTCCCCGCGGCGCCCGCGGACGGCTCGGTGATCCGCGACGACTGGGCCGCGCATCAGGTCGACACGACGGTCGACTTCGCGCCGCGCAACCCCGCGCTGACGTGGTTCCTCGGCGGGCTGAACTACCAGGTCGAGCATCACCTCTTCCCCAAGGTGTGTCACCTCCACTACCCCGCGCTCTCGGCCGTGGTCGCAGAGACCGCGGCGAAGCACGGCGTCCGATACCGCTGCCACGCGACGCTCCGTCAGGCGCTCGCGTCGCACTTTCGCCACCTCGAGCGCCTCGGCCGACCGCCGCAGGACGATGCCGACACCAAAGCCCCCAACACCACCGAGAGAGCACCGCGATGACCGGCTGGATGAAGACTGACAACGCTGAAGCGTTCGTGCGCGAGCTCTTCGACGAGGCCGACGTGGGCGTCGAGGGCCGCAAGCCCGGCGACATCGTCGTGAAGAACCGCGACTTCTACGGCCGCCTCGTGCGCGACGCCTCGATCGGCCTCGGCGAGTCGTACATGGACGAGTGGTGGGAGTGCGACGCCCTCGACCTCTTCATCGAGAAGCTCCTCCGCGTCGACGTGAAGAAGAAGCTCCAGGGCAGCCTGAAGATGAAGCTCCTCACGCTCCAGGCGCTCGTGACCAACATGCAGAGCCGCGCGCGCGCGCGCCAGGTGGCCGAGGCCCACTACGACAACGGCAACGACCTCTACGAGGTCATGCTCTGCAAGCGCATGGTCTACACCTGCGGCTACTGGAAGAACGCCACGAGCCTCGACGAGGCGCAGGAGCACAAGCTCGACCTCATCTGCCGCAAGGCGGGTCTCAAGGAGGGCATGCGCGTGCTCGACCTCGGCTGCGGCTTCGGCGGCTTCGCGATGTTCGCCGCGGAGCGCTACGGCGTCGAGGTGGTCGGCGTCACGATCTCGAAGGAGCAGCAGCGCTGGGGCGCCGCCGAGGCCGCGCGCAAGGGCCTCAAGGGCGTCGACCTGCGGCTCGAAGACTACCGCTCGCAATACGGGCGCTACGACCGCGTCGTGTCGATCGGGATGCTCGAGCACGTCGGCTGGCGCAACCACCGGAACTTCATGGAGGTCGTGCACCGCACGCTGGCCCCCGAGGGCATCGCGGTGCTGCACACGATCGGCTCGAACGTGAGCCAGAAGCACGGCATCCCCTTCTTCGAGAAGTACGTCTTCCCCAACGCGGCGTCGCCCTCGATGGCGCAGCTCGGACGCGCCACCGAAGACCTCTTCGCCATCGAAGACGTGCACAACATCGGCCCCGATTACCGCCCGACGCTCCTCGCGTGGTGGAAGAACTTCGAAGCGGGCTACCCCACGCTCGACCACGCGAAGTACGACCATCGCTTCTGGCGCATGTGGCGCTTCTACCTCCTGGCCGCCGCGGGCGCCGTCGCCGCGCGCGAGTCGCAGCTCTGGCACATGGTGCTCACGCGCATCGGCCGCGCGCAGCCCGACTGCCGCTTCGTCTAACAC
>JBPOHC010000275.1:0-6692 GCA_052035985.1 Myxococcota bacterium
CCAGCGATCGGGAAGGTGGGCTGCTCTATCCGATTTCACCCGGAGATCTGAACGGAGATGGCGTCGACGACCTCGCGATCGGAGCCTATGGGCACAGCACAACGGACATGCCTGGTATTTTCGGCGCGGTCTTCGTCTACCTGGGCGGCTCGTGGGATTGGACGTCGCCCTCAATGATCGTGCGTCCTACAACCCCGCGGCTTTTTCTTGGCTTCGGGGTGTACTGAGAAAGGGAAAGGCAATGGGATTCGGGAACGAACTCATCAGGGCGAATGACTGGGCTGCTCCGCTTTTCGCCGGGGAGAGTGACCATCGCGTCGCGTCTGTCAACACTCAGAACCTGCGCGCGATGATCACCTCGCTCGCGGGCGATGGTGGAGGCTACATCCTGATCCCGCCTGGGAGGTTCTACCTCGGCGCGATCGCGCCTGAATCCGAGTCCGTCACCGAGATCGTCTCGGATCTTCGCGTGGACCCCCGCGTGACGCTGATCTTCATGCCGGGCGGACAGCTCGTTCCGTTGAGCTACGCGCCGGGAGATCCTGGCTATCGGAGGCCGCGCTGGCAGTCCGACACGGAGCGCTACAAGGTACGCATCGAGGTGCAGGGCTTCATCGAGGCCGGCGTGCAACAGATCTTCGACGTCTTCATCGATCGCAATCTCACGGACATCGGTGGAATGTCGGCGGAGGCCGGCACGGTGTTCTTCACCCGACCGCTGGTGGGGCAGATCTATCCCGAGTGGTTCGGCGCGGTCCCCGCGAAGGGCGATCCCGATGCGCTCACGCCGGATCAAGTCCGCCGCACGACGAAGGCGCTCCAGGCCGCGCTCGACGCGGCGCACGGTCGGATGGCGCTTCCCGACTTCCACGCGTCGGGGAGCGCGATCGGGACCGTGACCCACTACGTCCTGGCCAGTGGGAGCGACGGATTCGCGCCCGGTCCCCTGAACGGAAGGGCCATCGTCAGCGACGGCCAAACGATCCTCGATGCACACACGGGTGCGCCCCTCGATCGTCAGATGGAGACCAGCACGGCCTCGGAGCTGCTCCTCTTCAACTTCGCGGCGGCCGTCAATCGGCCTGCAATCCCGGTCCTGCTCAGCAACGACTACGTCATCGACGACGAGCTGTGGGTGGGCGTCCCCAGGAACGCCGAGTCGCAGCCGCGTCCGCTCCTCGAGCGCGTGTTCTCGCCGCGCAACGGCAGCGGCTTCGTGCTCCGCGGCAACCGGGGAGCGTCGAACTCTCCGTCGGGCAACGCGCGGATCATCGCGCGGCGCGGGGCTGTCTTCACCGGGCAGAGCCAGGGGAGCGCCTCGAAGTACCCCGATGACCACCCCGGTGCCGTGGGCGTCTTCAGCAGCCGTCCTCTCTACGACGACGCCTCGATGCTCAGCATCCGAGGCACGTCGGGATTCACCGTCCAGGACGTCACGTTCGACGCCAATGGGGTCGCGCCCCGCTGCGTCACCGTCGCCGACACCGGCGGGGGATTGCAGAACGGCGGCTTCGACGGCTGCGGCTTCTTCAGGGCAGGCGCGGAGCTCGTACACTGCGGCGCCGAGCTTCGACTGCCCGACGGCGCCCTCGCGGACCTGGACTTCAGTGCCTATTTCGCGACGAGCAACCGCATCTGGGAGGCGCAGCAGGACCTGTCGCACCTGCGCTTCGCGCGCTGCCGCTTCGAGACCGTCGCCCACCTGACGCCCGACGGCGAGCATCAGAGCGCGACGGGCGTGCTCTTCTATGCGGCCCAGTCGCTCGGGGTGGAGTTCCGCGGCTGCGCGTTCAAGGGGCCGGGCAACCCGATGGTGCACGTGCTGGCAGGTCGCATCTCGTTCAACGAGTGCCACTTCGCGACGACCCTGGTATCGAACGCGTTTCGACGCGCCAGGATCGACCCGGAGAAGACCACGACCAACGGCGTCGACATCTTTCTCGACAACCCACCCTTCCAGCAGGTGCGCGTGAGCACGCAGAAGCTGACGGGGCCCGCGGTGCCGTGCATCTATGCCCGCGATGTGACCTCGGACAGCCCGCAGTTCCTCACGACCTTCACGCAGCCGCCGCACTACGGCTCCACGGACGCGGGCACGGTGCTCCAGAACGTTCGTCACTTCGCCCACGCCGACCGGGATCAGCCGTCGGTCTACTGGCTGGGCCCCGGCCGTGCCATCAGCATCCTCGATGTGATGGGGTGCGAGTTTCCGCGGTGGCGTGGGGGCAATCCGGTGCACATCGCAAGCGCCGTCACCGGGGCCGTGTGCGACCTCGGAAACACCGTGCACGGTGGCGCGGAGCTCTTCAACTTCGATGCGGGCATGACAATGACAGGGATTCGCTCGATGCCCGTGGCCCTTCGCTGAGAGGATGATGGTGTCGACATGGGGACCTGGGGAGATCGATTCAAGCGCTTCGCAGACGGCCTGAGCGATGCGGTGCGGAGCGACCCGAGCGCGCTCGCCGAGCAGCTCCGCAACGCAGCTTCGGACCTGCGCCTCAGCGGCGGGGTGCTGTACATCCCGCGGCGCACGATGGGCTCGGACCCGCCAGACCTCCGCGGTTCAACGGGCGCCTGGCCCCTCGATCTCACGTCGAGCATCGAGATCGGTGATCGGGTCGAGCTGGTGTTCGCGCCGGGGGCCGCACTGCTCCCGGTGACGCGCGCGGACGTGGCCGCCGAGCTGGTGATCCGCGGCAAGATCACCGCCTCTCGCGCGTCGATCTTCGGTCCCGCCTCCCTCGCGCGGAGCGTGTGGCCCGGCATGCCCGCCGACCGTCGCCCCGCGCGGGTGAGGCTGTTGAGCACGGCCGTCGAGCGCGTGCACCCGGAGTGGTGGGGCGCTGGCGCAGGAGTCCCCGACGATGACACCCGCGCGCTCCAGGCCGCATTCCATGCTGCGCACCGCGATCGACGCGACGGAGAGGCATGGCTGCCGCCCCTCGTGGTCGAACTGTCGGGTACCTACGACCTCACGGCCCCGCTCCTGGTGGGCGACGCGGACGCGGCACCGACGGCGCTCAACCCTGGGGTCTTCGAACTCAACGGCATCCCCGATCGCGTGACGGAGCCGAACCTGCGCTGTGACCCGAGCTTCTCGGGAGAGGCGATGATCGTCGTGCATGGCGTCGGACACACACGGCTCGACGAGGTGCGCTTCGACGGGCGCGGCGCGCCTCGCTCGTGCGTGATGCTCGGCATTCGCAACGCTGACGCCGCGCGCACCGGAGCGAGCCACCACCTTCGCCGCTGCGCATTTCGAGGCGCCACGGAGCAACTGCTGCGGGTCGAGCGCGACGACCCCGATGCGGGCGGTGCCGCGAGCGGTGCCAACGCGGTGCTCGTCGAAGGGTGCTCGTTCTCGCCTTCGAAGCGCATGGACGGAGGCATGGTGAGCGCCGCGCGGCTGCGCACCTCGCCGACGCTGGGCGTGGAGTTTCGGAGCACATCGTTTGATGGGGTCGCCTCGGCGATGATCCATGCGACGTCGACTGCGGTGTCGCTCACGCACTGCTCCTTCCGCAACGGGGGGCTCCCCGCGAGCCTCGTGACGACGGGTTCCCTCGACGGGCTTCACGATCGCGGCCCCGAGGGAGGCGTCGACGTCTTTCTCGACGCGTTCGATCGGTCGGTCCCTGCGTCGCTCTCAGCAATGCACTGCGCCTCGCGCAGCGTGCAGTTCCTCGTGACCCGAGGTGAGGGCCTGAAAGATGGCCACGACAGCACGATCGTGGGCCTGCACCACGACGTTCGCCCCACCGAAGCGGTGGCATCGCTCCGCCTGGAGGCCCCTCCGCTGCTCTATCGCCCGCGTGAGCCCGACAAGTTCGAGCCGACCCCGGTGATCACAGCCCCGCCACCAGGCAAGAGCGTGTCGGCGGCGGTTCCCGGCGTCGTGAAGACGTTCGACGTGGTGAAGATCACCGCGACCAGCGCGCAGGTCGCACCCAACAGCACCGTCGCGATCAATGCCTCCGCGGCGGTCAACGCGAAGAACGCCGCGGTCGAAATCACCGGATCTGCCCCGCTCGACAAGAGTTCCGCGCTGGGCGTGAAGAGTGCTGGCGTCGCCGCTCTGTCTCCCGACAGCCTCGCGCAGTCGATCGCGCCCGATGAGATCGGGTCGAGTGGGTTCCTGCCGCCGACGACGGCGCTGCCTCCTCTCGAAGGGCGCTGGATCACCGCGAGCGGTCAGTTTCTTCCGCTCCCGCCGATCATCGACTGGGACGGCGTCGCGCAGGGCGGCAACGGGCTGTCTCTCTGCGGCTGTCGCCTCGATCGCCCCCACCCCGAGAGGACGGCGGCGATCGTCGGGCGGAATCTCACCCGCCCGATCTTCGACCTCGGTGTGCTCTGGGGCGACCCGAACAACGACGACCCGCTCTTCAGCGTGGCAACCGCGGAGGGCGGCGCGTCGGGGCTCTCAACGACCTCGCGTGAATCGCGTCCGGTGGGGCCGGACGTGAGGCGCTGACGGTTCCTGCGCCGCGACGATCAGCTCACTTCGGCTCCTGGCCGCCGTTGCCCCCGCCGCCGTTGCCGCCCTTGTTCTTGCCACCGTCCCCCTCTTCGGTGCCCCCGGAGGCGGCGCGTGACGCCTGCACGAGTCGATCGGCGAGGTCGTCGAGCCCGACGGCGCGGAGGCTCGCGTCGAGCCGCGCGGTCGCCGACGAGAGCTCGCGCTCGAACAGCGTCCACGCCTCGTCGCGGCGCTGTCGAGCCGCCTGCTCCTCGCGCTTCTCGCGGCGCACGTCGCCGTTGGCCGTGGCGAGCGCCGCGACCTGCGCGTCGAGCCCCTCGACCGCGGCCTTCGCGTCGAAGCGCACGCCCTTGCGCGTCGACTTCGGCGGCTTCTTCGTGATGTTGCCGTGCACGGTCGCCCCGAGCTCCTCCAGCGCGACGGGGTCGCGCGGGGTGTTGCCCACGAAGCCCGCCTCGCGCACCGCGACGTCGCCGCAGTTGGTCTGCACGAGCTCGCGCACGTCCACGAGCGTCACGCGAACGGCCTCGGCCGCCGCGTCGCGCGCGGCGAAGACCGCCACGTCGTCGCCGAGCTCACGCGCCAGCTCCTGATCCGCCTCGCGCAGCGCCACACGGCGCATCTCGAGAAGATCCGCGTCGGCGAGCACCGCCGCCTCGATGACCGCCGCTCCAGGCGCGTGCTTCATCTCCGCGGTGATGTACTGCGCCGCGCGGCGCTTCCCGATCTCCGACGCGTGCGTTCGCGCCGCCTCCGCCACCGAATCCGCGACCTTCCCATCGTCAAACGCCAGCTTCGATCCCATCGTGGTCCCCGTTCAACCTTTCCGCGGCGCAGGACAAGCGCCGACCTCTCGCATCCTCGCCGAGCGCAACGCCCTCGAAAAGCGCAAAATTTCCGCGCGAGGCAGCCACGGCCGCGGCGCGCGCTTCGCAGCGATCGGCCCACGCGGTGGCGACGGTTGCGAACGCCACGTCAGAGGCGGAATACGCGCTCGCAACGGCTGCGAACGGCCCTCCGAACACGAAACAGGCGATTGCAACGGTTGCGAACGCCTCTCCGCTGGCGGAACAGGCGATTGCAACGGTTGCGAACGGCCCTCCGCTGGCGGAACAGGCGATCGCAACGGTTGCGAACGGCCCTCCAGAAAATTTTGACTACATTTCGGCTGAAGGGGTTACGGCACGCTTCGTCGAGGACGCGATCGCGACGGATGCGCACATTGACAAATGCCGAACGGCATGGGAATCATGTCCGCACGTTGATTGCGCTCCGCGGTGTCGGCCGTGGGCGCTCATCGGTTCGGGGGAAGACGATGGGGATGTTGCCTGCGGATCTTTCGGCCGCGTTGCGGCGCGCACTCGCACATGAGGCTCGCGATCGAAGCCTGGCGCGGCCATCCGTCGAGCTGGCTGCCCTTGTCGGCGCAGCCGGTTCACCCGCGCTCCTCGCGCAGCTCGATGCCACGCGGCCCTACACCACCGAACGCGACGCGCTCCTCGGTGCGCTGCTTCGGCAGCATCAGGAGCGCCGGGACGGGGCCGCGCTCGGCGCGCTGCTGTACGCGCTCCACGAGAGCGCCACGAGGCGGGGGCGTCGCCTCACCACCGCGCCCTACGAAGTCGACGAGGCGCGAGCGCAGGTCGTCCACGCGCTCGTCGAGAGCCTCGACGCCTTCGACCTCGAACGACGCTCCAGGCACGTGCAGGCGAGCCTCGAGCTCGACACGCTCGGGCGCCTGCGATCTGCGCTGCTCGCGAGTCGGCGGCGACAACGCGCGGAGGCGGAGGTCGAGCGCGTCACCACCGCGGCGACCGATGGCCTCGACGCCGGGACGTACGCCCTCGCCGACCTCCTCGAAGCGCCCGACGCAGCGCCCTGCGACCGCGACGACGAGGATCACGGCGCCGCGCGCGTCCTCCTCCGCGGGCTCGTGATGGAGGGAATCCTGCGCACCTGGGAGGCCCTGCTCGTCGTCCGCACGACCGCGATGGGGCACAGGATCACCGATGTCGCGCGCGACCTCGGAATGACCGACGCGTCCGCGCGAAAGATGCTGCAACGTGCGCGGGAGGTGCTTCGCGCGCGGCGCTCCAGGGTGACGTCGATTTTCCTGTCACGTCGGTACGTCGAGCTCCCTTTCCCTTGATGAGAACCGCGAAGGGTGACGCGGGCGCCGCGACGCGGCGTTGACGCGCCCGTCGCAGAC
>JBPOHC010000586.1:0-45332 GCA_052035985.1 Myxococcota bacterium
CGCCCGTGCCCGAGAGGTTGTAGGGGCCCGCCGCGGGGGCGATGACCTGCGAGCGCGCGGCCGTGGTGAGCACCGGCATGCGGTGAGCGCGCGGGCCGTGGACGAAGAGCGCCGCGGTGCGGAGCAGTCCGTCGCGAGGCGGGCAGGTCGCCGACGTGGTCGGGCAGCCTTCGGCCGTGGGGTCTTCGTTGAGCGTGGTGTGATCGACGAGCGCGCCGGTGACGGCGTCGCGGAGCACGATGCTCACCACGGGGGCCTCACCGGCCACGTAGAAGCGACCGTTGGCGGGCGGCGTCATCGAGAGCGTCGCGTTGAACTCGGCGATGTTCCGCGGGTTCGAGCGCACGAAGTCGTGGCCCGAGACGATGGGGGCGATGCCCGCGGTGGCGCGGTGGCAGGTGGTGCACGAGCCGTCATCGGGCTGCGGTCCGGGCATCAGGGTCGCGTTGCCGTGGTTGGTGCCCGTCGCGAAGTTGAGGTTGTCGTGGCACGAGCCGCAGGCGGCGCGTGACGGACGAGAGTTCCAGTTGTCGACCTGCGCGCCGGTGCCGCGGTGGCAGGTGGTGCAGTTCGCGATCACCGCGGGGAACTCGACGTGCTCCCACGACTGACGCGAGTTGCCGTTGCCCCAGATCGCGTAGCTGCCGTTGTCGGCCGCTTCGTTCACCGTGGTCGCGGGGTCGTCGTAGAGGATGCCGTCGGCGCCGCGCACCGAGGGGAGCTCGCCGCCCGCGTGGATCTTGTGGATCATCTCGGGCATGTCGAGGCTGCGGCCGCTGTGCGGGTCGACGTTGCCGGGGAGGTGGCACGTCCCGCAGCCCTCGACGGTCAGGCGGTCGCCGCCGTGGCCGTGGAACTCGTTCGTGTTGTGGCAGCCCTGGCAGGTCGCCGTCTGCACGATGTCCCTGCGCTCGGTGATCGCCGTGCCGTCGGGCACGAAGTCGAAGTACGCGTCGGCCGTCGTGCCGCTGTGGCCGCCCATCGAGATGTAGACGCGGTGCGTGCGGTTGCGCTCGTACGTGATGGGCGTGGTGCCCATCATCGCGGTCGAGAGGTTCGTCGCGAAGACGTACTGGTACGTGCCGTCGCGGTTGTTCGTGAGCATCCCGTTGTTCTCACGGTACGCCTGGATCGCGGACGTCCCCGAGGGGGCCGGCCACGTGCCGGTGCCCGACACGGTCTGCGTGCGGTAGATGTACGCGACCCAGTGGTTCGAAGCCTCGCCCGTGCGCGCCGGGACGAGCTTCACGATGTTCGCCGCGATCGCGCCCACGTCGGAGAGAGGGCGTCCGGCCTGGTCGGTCACGCGGAAGCTCACCGTCACGCGGCCCGAAGCGTCGGCCGTGGCGGCCGTGATCGTCGCGCGTCCGAGCACCTTCGCGCCGTTGGCGTACTCGCCGTGGGTCGCCAGGTACTGCGAGCCGTGGTTGTCGAGCACGCGGGCCGTCGAGCCGGGGAGGCCGTCGTTGATCCGGGTGCTGGTTCCGTCAGCGCAGCGGAGCGTGCGGACACCCGAGTCAGCGTCTGTCGTAACCGTGCATGAGGTTCCGTTGGTCCCGTTGGACACCTGGACGCTCGTGCCATCGGTGCACGTAATGGTGCGCGTCCCCGCATCATCCGCGGACACGGTGCACGACGTCCCGTTGGTACCGTTGGTGCCGTTGGTGCCGTTGGTACCGCTGGTGCCGTTGCCGCCGTCCGCGCCGTTTCGGATCGTGGCCGTCGTCCCGTCGCCACATCGGATCGTGCTGGTTCCGTCGCTATTCGACGTCACCGTGCAGCTCGTTCCGTTGGCGCCGGGGTCGCCAGCGCATGCCGCGAGCGCCGCGACCAGCGCTGCTCCGTAGAGCATCCTTCTCGTAGTTCCGCGTTCCATTTCCCTCTCCTCATCGCACCAACATGACCAATGTCATGGGGCTGAAAGCCGGTAGCTAGGCACGATGCGCACCAGCATCTCCGCCCCCCGCTCCCAGATCACCCGTTCGCTCCAATCGGGCTTGTAACGCGGAGAAATCTTGACTCTCACGAGGTCGCGGTGAGACGCTCCCCGGCCGCCCACGGACACGTATCGGCGACGCCGCGAGGGAGCGGCGCTCCCGTGCTTCGTGCGACCACGAGCACGATGCCGCGTCCGTCGTTCGTCTTGATCGTCACCGACCAGCAGCGCGAGCGCGCGTTCTGGCCCGACGGCGTCTCGATGCCCGCGTTCGAAGGGCTGCGCGCGAGGGGGCTCTCGTTCTCGCGCGCCTACACCCCGAGCGCCCTCTGCACGCCCGCGCGCGCCGCGCTCTTCACGGGCCACCACGCGAGCGCCGTGGGCATGGACGACAACGTCAACTTCCCATGGCAGGGATCGCTCTCGCGCGACGTCCCGACGCTCGGCTCGCGCTTCGCCGCCCTCGGGTATCGCGTGGGCTACGTGGGCAAGTGGCACCTCACCCGCGCGAAGCACCTCGACGCCGCGGGCCTCGTCCCCTACGGCTTCCCGGGGTGGCAGCCGCCCGACACGCACGGCGCTCCGCACGCGGGTCTCCGCGATGATCCGCGCATCGCAGATCAGGCCGTTTCGTGGCTCGACTCGCGCGCCCGCGACGACGCGCCGTTCTGCCTCGTGGTGTCGTTCGTGAACCCGCACGACATCATGTTCTCGCCGCGCGTGCGCCGCCCCGGGCGCGTCGCCTACAAGGCCCCCGCGCCGCCGCACCTCCACGAGTCGCTCGACGACAAGCCCTCGATCCAGAGGCGCTTCCGCCGCGTCGAAGACCTCGTCGCGGGCTTCGTCGGCCGGTGGCTCTCGCCGCCCTGGCAGGAGGTCTTCGACGCCTACGTCGAGTATCACCTCGCCGTCGACCGATGCGTGGCGAAGGTGCTCTCGGCGCTCGACGAGCGCGGTCTCCGCGCGCGCACCACGGTGGTCTACACCTCGGATCACGGCGAGCTCGGGGGCGCCCACGGCCTGCGCGGAAAGGGCCCCGTGGTCTACGAAGAGAACTCGCGCGTCCCCCTCGTGTGGAGCGCGCCGGGCGCGATCCCCGAAGGCCTCACCACCGACGCGCTCTACGAGAGCATCGACCTCGTGCCCACGATGCTGCGCGCCGCGGGGGCTCCCTCCGAGGCGCTCTCGGGCCTCGCGGGCGTCGATCAGGGCGCAGTGCTCCGCGACCCCTCCGCGCGCCCGCGAGACGCGGTGCTCTTCGTGTACCGCGCCCGCTCGACGCTCGGGGTCTTCTGGTCGCGCGCCCCGGGCTGGGTCGTGGGGCGCTTCGACGGTCGCTACAAGTTCGCGCGGTACCACCCGCAGACGGTCGCGCCCATCGGCCCGACGCTCCGCCTCGACGCGTGCGAGCACGAGCTCTACGACCTCGAGCGCGACCCGCTGGAGCTGCACAACCTCGCGCCCGCGCTCTCTCCGTCAGAGCTCGCGGCGCACGGCGAGGCCCTCGACGCGCTCGTGCGACGAGAGCGCGCGTGGCCGCCGTGTCAGGTCGCCGAGGCGCGCCGCTGACCTCGCGCCGTGCCCGCGCGGCCCGGTGTGCCGTCTGCGCCACATGGGCAGGACGCCTCAAAACAGCTTGAATATAGGTGTTCCGCGAGTTTTCGTCCGCGGCACGCGCGCTGCTTTGCGCTCCGGTGAACCAACACCGTCACGGAGGGAGACCTCACCATGCGCAAGCTCTCGTACTTCGCACTCGTCGTCGCCTTCGGGCTCGGGCTCGAGGCGTGCGGCTCCGACTCCACCGGAGCGCCCGCCTACTTTGGGGGCTACGACGCGGCCGTCTACGACTCCCCCACGACGGGCTTCGCCCCCCGCGACGCGGGGACCTCCGACGGCTCTGTCTCCACGCCCATCGACGCGGCGCGGACCGACGCGGCGACGCCGCCCGACGTCGCCCTCCCGCAAGACGCCTCCGCGGATCGCCCCGACGCCGCAGACGCCGCGGACGCGAGGGTGTCGTGCGAGGCGATCCCCTCGCGCGAGCCCGTGACCCTCTACCTCTCGGCCGACGATTCGAACTCGATGGCATCGCCCGCCATCGCCCGACGGATGATCCGAATGCGGCAGCGCGTGCCCGCGGAGATCGTGCGGACGTACGAGTTTCTCAACTACTACAACGTGCCCTACGAGGCCGCGGCGCCCGATCGCGTGCGCGTCGTGCCCCAGATGCGACCGGGCGCCGACGAGGGGAGCTACGAGCTCCAGGTGGGCATCGCGTCGGAGCACCGCAACGCCGCGGACCTTCGCCCGATGAACATCACCTTCGTGCTCGACACGTCGGGGTCGATGGGAGAGGGCCAGCGCATCGAGCGCGAGCGGGCCGTCGTGCGCGCCATCGCGTCGTCGCTCCGCGCGGGCGACGTCGTCTCCGCCGTCACGTGGAACACCGTGCAGCGCGCGCCGCTCTCGAACCACCGCGTCACGGGCCCCAACGACCCCGCGCTCCTCTCGCTCGCGACGGGCCTCGTGGCGGGCGGCGGAACGGACCTCTCGGGCGGCCTGCATGCGGGCTACGCGCTCGCGCAGAGCAACTACGGTGAGGGCCGGCTCAACCGCGTGGTGCTCATCTCCGACGGCATCGCCAACGTGGGCGAGACCGACCAGAACGTCATCGCCGAGGCGTCGCACTTCGCCGAGCGCGAGGAGATCTACCTCGTGGGCGTGGGCGTGGGCGACGGCTTCAACGACACCCTCATGGACACCGTCACCGACAAGGGCCGCGGCGCCTACGTCTTCATCGACAGCGACGCCGAGGCCGACATCATGTTCGGCGGACGCTTCACCGAGACCATGGACCTCGCCGTCCGCGCGGTGCGCCTCGAGCTCACGCTGCCCTGGTACATGCGCGTCGCGGAGTTCCACGGCGAGGCCATCTCCACCGATCCGCGCGTGATCGACCCGCAGCACCTCGCGCCCAACGACGCGATGGTGTTCCACCAGGTGATCCAGTCGTGCCTTGGCTCCACCGTCGACATGAGCGACCACATCGTCGCGCGGGCCACCTACGCCACGCGCGGCCGCGTCCCCGGCGTCGAGACCACCGACATGACCTTCGGGCAGCTCCTCGAGGGCTCCGACGAGGCGCTCCGTCGCGGCAGGGCCATCGTCGCGTGGGCCGAGGCCCTCAAGCAGATCGCGAACAACCCCTCGTCGTCGACCACGGTCCTCGACGCGACGGAGCGCACGGTACGCGCCGCGCGCACGGGTCCCGATTCGGCCCTCGACGAGATCCTCTCGCTCATCACCGCGTACCGCGCCATCGCGCGCTGAGCGTCGCGACGGAGCTCACATTGGCGTAACCTCCCGCGCCACCGTGAGCGACGAGAACCACTTCGACGTGCTGATCATCGGCGCTGGCCTCTCGGGCGTCGGCGCCGCCTACCACCTCCAGAAGAACTGCCCCACGAAGCGCTACGCGATCCTCGAGGGACGCGAGCGCCTCGGCGGAACGTGGGACCTCTTCCGCTACCCCGGCATTCGTAGCGACTCCGACATGTTCACCCTGGGGTACTCGTTCCGCCCGTGGACGAACCCCAAGGCCATCGCCGACGGCCCCGCGATCCTCCAGTACATCCGCGAGACGGCCGAGACCTACGGCATCGACCGTCACATTCAGTACCGGCAGCGCGTCGAGTCGGCGAGCTGGTCGAGCGACGCCGCGCGGTGGACCGTGGAGGTGCGCGACGGCGCGACGGGAGAGCTGCGAACGCTCACGTGCAGCTTTCTCTACGCGTGCGCGGGCTACTACGACTACGAGGCGGGCTACACGCCGGAGTTCAAGAACGTCGGTGACTTCAAGGGCCGCGTGGTGCATCCGCAGCACTGGCCCGAGGACCTCGACTACGCGGGCAAGCGCGTGGTGGTGATCGGCAGCGGCGCGACGGCGGTCACGCTCGTGCCCGCGATGGCGAAGACCGCGGGGCACGTCACGATGCTCCAGCGCACGCCCACGTACGTGTTCTCGCTCCCCGAGCAGGACCGCCTCGCCAACTGGCTCCGCGCGCGCCTCTCGGACAGCGTCGCCTACGACGTCACGCGGTGGAAGAACGTCCTCGTCAACATGGCCTTCTACAACTTCTGCCGGCGATTCCCGGAGCGCGCGAAGCGCTTCATCGTGGGCGAGGTGAAGAAGCAGCTCCGCGACGACGCGCTCGTCGAAGCCTTCACGCCGCCCTACAACCCCTGGGATCAGCGCCTCTGCGCCGTGCCCGACGGCGACCTCTTCGAAGTGATCCGCGAGGGGCGCGCGTCGGTGGTCACGGATCACATCGACACCTTCACCGAGAAGGGCATCAAGCTCCGCTCGGGCAAGGAGCTCGAGGCTGACGTCATCGTGACGGCCACGGGGCTCAACCTGAAGTTCCTCGGCGGCGTGAAGCTCACCGTCGACGGCGCGACCGTCGAGCCCTCGAAGGCCATGGCCTACAAGGGCATGATGGTGAGCGACGTCCCGAACCTCGCGCTCGCCATCGGGTACACCAACTCCTCGTGGACGCTCAAATGCGACCTCACCTGCGAGTACGTGTGCCGCATCCTCAACCACATGGACGCGCGCGGTTACACCCAGTGCCGACCGCACAACGACGACCCGACGGTGCGCGAGATCCCGCTGCTCGACTTCGCGGCGGGCTACGTGCTGCGCTCCATCGACAAGTTCCCCAAACAGGGCTCGCGGCCGCCGTGGCGGGTCTATCAGAACTACGCGCTCGACCGCTTCGCCCTCAGGCGCGGCGCCCTCGAAGACGGCGCGCTGCGCTTCTCGAGGTCGTAGCCGTCACTTGTTCGAGCGTTCGAAGTGCGCGACGTCGATGAGCACGGCGCACGCGAGGGCGAGCGGCTTCCACTTCGGCGGCGCGCTGGGGTCGAAGGTGACTTCGAAGTTGTCGGCGTCGGTGAAGGCCTCTTTGATGAGCCCCGACCACATCTTCTGCACGAGCGCCACGCGGGCTCCGTTCGACATCACCTCGAAGGTCCAGGGGCGAAAGAACGGGCCGTGGATCTCTCCGATGAGCGCGCCCGAGGCGTCGAAGATCTCGTAGCGCGTGGCGAACCACGTCCACCGCCGCTCGATGCGCGCGAGGAGGTTCCCCTCGGGGTCGCACACCTCCAGCGTCGGCAGGAACCATCGGAAGGGCCGCCGCAGCTTCATCGCGATCGTGCCGCGGCGCGTGTCTTCGACGTACGACTCGAAGGGCCGCCACGGGCCGAGAAAGAGCCGCGCGAGCAGCTCCAGAAAGCCCGCGGACTGCTCCTGCACCACGAAGGCCGCGCCCATCCCGTTGCCGAGCACGGTGTAGCGGTTGGCCTGCTCGAAGCCCGTGAGCGCCTCGAGCCAGCTCCGTCGCTGCTTCACCGTGAGGCGGTTCAGGTCGTTGAAGCGCTGCGCGACGCGCTCGATCGAGACCTCTCCCGCGCGCGCGAGCTCCGAGGTGTTCGACTGCGCGAAGCCCGACTGCCCGAAGCCCGACTGCCCGAAGCCCGACTGCGCGAAGCCCGACGGCCCGAAGCCCGCGCCCGCGAAGGCCGACGAGGTCGTCTGCGCGACGCGCGACGAGGCCGCGATCTCGCGCATGGCGCGCAGGTCCGAGAGCGACGAGAGCACGCCCTGACACATCGGGCACGTCGCGATGGTGACGGCGTTGCCCACGGCGTAGGGCATCTCCGCGAGCGTCGCGCCGAGGCAGCGCGGGCAGGGGAGCGCCGTCGCGAGCGAGTACTCCTGCGCGGCGTCGAGGGCGGGGAGGTCTTCGCGCGTGCCGACCATGCGCGCGAGCTCGCCGCGGTCGAACCACACGGCGCGGCAGGCGTTGCAGGTGTCGACGACGATGCCCTCTTCGGTGTTGAAGGGGCCGAGCGCGGCGCTACATCGGGGGCACTTCATGCGACGGCGCGGAGACTACATCACCCGGGAGGCGCTCCGCACGCGGGGCAGCGCCCGAGCTCCTTCGCCCACACGGCCTTGCACGACGCGCACTGGACGCGGCCCACGCCATCATCGAGGCGACGCAGCTCGGGGTATCGCGCCTCGAGCTCCGCCGACGACATGCGGTCGTCTTCGCTCGTCGGCGACCACACGGTCTGGAGCGCGACGAGCGCCTCGGGGTCGTCGCCGCAGAGCGCCGCGATCACCGCGTCGAGCGCGGTCGCCGCGTTGATCTCAGGGAGCGCGCGGTTGAAGCCCGCGACCACGCTCACCACGACGAGCCCTTCGCCCTCCTCGCCGCGCGCGTTGAGGGCGGGCGCGATGCCTCTCGCGGCGTCGGTCACGGTCTCGATGATGTAGCGTCCGCGGAGGTCGCTCGCGCGCGCTTCGAACGCGCGCCCCGCGTCGCTCACGCGCGGATTCGTCTGCGAGAGAGACACGTAGCGCACGGCCGACGACGACGCGCGCAGCACGGACTGCACGTCGCGCCACGCGGCGAACATCCCAGCGGCGGTCGAGAGGTCGTGGGCGCCAGACTGCGCGGCGAGGCGCTGCTGAACGTCGCGACGGCGCGTCCAGTCGATGCCCACCGAGAGCACGCGCACGGTCGCCGTGGGGAGCGGCGGCGCGACGGGCTTCTTCCAGATCGTTCGGAGGCGAACGATCACGGCGGCCGCGATGGCGAGGAGCGCGAGGGTGACCGCGGCGCGGGTGAGGTTCGTCCAGCGGTGCTCGCGGGGGAGGTACACGCCGGGCGCGCTGCCGCCCCACCACGCGAGCGTCACCGCGGGCGCCGCCTCGGGGTCGGGCACCAGCGCGTTCGGCCGCGGCGGAAACGCGAAGGTCCCCACGAAGCGCTCGCTCCTCGCCCGGTCCGCGGGCGGGCGTGAGAGCTCACGCGCGAGGCGCTCACGCTCCAGGCGCTCGGCCTCGCGACGCGCTCGCTCGCGCTCCTGGCGCTCCTCTTCGCGGCGTCGCTCCTCTTCGCGGCGCCGCCGATCGGACTCGCTCTCCTGCTGGCTCGACGCGCCCGATGACCCCGACCAGTCCGTGCCGCTCGACGAGCCCGACGAGCCCGACGAGCCCGAGCCGCTCGACGAGCTCGACGAGCCCGAACCGCTCGACGAGCCTCCGCCGAAGCCGCGGGAGCCGCCGAACGAGCCGCCCGTCGACTGCGCCTCCGTCGTCGCCGCGCGCATCGCGAGCAGCAGCACCAACCCCGTCACAGCGCGCTTCTGTCTCACGACGCGCGGACGCTATCACGGCCGCAACGTCTCCGTTGCGAGCCGCGAGCGCCTCACCGATGATCCGCGCATGAGCGCCTTTGGAGACAGGCTCGCGGGCACCTTCGGCACCCTCCTCCCCGCGGGGGTGGCGTCGTTGTTCGTGCTCATCTCGACGGCGATGTTCGGCGGGAGCGTGACGCTCCCGATGCCCGAGGCATCGGTCGACCAGGCGTTCCGCAACGAGCGCGGCATCGCGGAGCGCGCGGGCTTTCACGCGATCGAGGACGGACGCCTGAGCGCGACCTCGGCGCAGCGCTCGGTGCTGTTGGCGCCCGGCGAGTGCGTGTCGATCATTCTCGGCGTCGCGGGTTCGACGCCGCCCGAGGAGCTGCGCGTGGCCGACGCGCGCACGGGCGCGACGCTCCAGGGGGAGCGCTCGACGGGCACCGAGTTCGTGCGCCACATGCAGTGGTGCAGCCCGCGCGGAGGGAGCTACGCCGTCGACGTCCGCTCGCCGTCGTCGTCGCGACTGGCTATTTTCAAGGGAGTTCCGCTCCCCGACAGCCTCCCGTTGCCGCGCGTCGATCCGCCCGCCGAGGCGCTGCCGGGGCTGCGCGACGAGGTGGTCACCGCCGCGATGGAGCATGACGCCGCCCCGTGGCTCATCCCCGTCACGCGGCTCGCCGCGGCGGCGCCTCCGATGCTGCTCCCGAGCACGCCCGCGACGCGCGCGGCGCTGCGTGAGGCGATGCTCCTCGACGCCGACGCCGACCTCTCGACGGTGCCCCTCACGGCCGCGCCCGAGGCCATCGCGCGCCACGACCTCGTCGACGACACGCCGCGCGACGTTGCGCCCGAGGCGCGATCGCAGCGCCGCCATCACCGCGATCACGACGCCGAGGAGGCACCCGCGGCGCCGACAACGCTCCACCCGGTGAACGCAGAAGACGCGACGCCGGTGCTCCGACTGCTCGGCGTCCGCGCGAGGATCATCGCCGCGGTCGACGCGGGGGCGCTCGGTTCAGACTGCGTCGCGCTGCGCTTCGCGCGCGCCGATGCGGGCGCGTCGACGATGATGCGCGTCGAGGTTCCAGGCTGGCGAACCGCGGCGGTCGCCTCGCGCGGAGGGGTCGCGCGCGACGTGGTGTGCCCCGGTGACGGGCTGCGCGTGTACGCGCGCGCCGACGGTGACGCGACGGTCGCGATGGTCTTCGCCGCAGAGTCGCTCCCGATGCCCGACGCGGGCGTCGCAGCGCCGTCGACGTGGCGCGGAGAGTCTTCGCCGCACTCCCTCGTGGCGCGGCTGGAGGCCGAGTGCGAGCGTGACGCGCGCGGCTGTCTCGCGCTGGCCGACCTCGCGGGCGTGACGGGCTTGCGGGCGCAGCGGCCCACCGTCGACGAGGCGCTCCGACGCGCGTGCGAGCGGCAGCACGGAGCGTCGTGCGGACGCTACGGGGCGTCGCTGCTCGCGGGGGCGTCACGCGACGTCGGCGCGGCGATGGCGGCGCTGCGACGCGGCTGCGAGCTCGGCGACGCGATGACCTGCGCGGTGCTCGCCACGCGCGAGCGCCTCGGCTACGACGGCGTCACGCAAGACATCGCCGCGGCCTTCGCCCACTACAGCCGCGCGTGCGAGCTCGGGAACCGCCTCGCGTGCTCCGAGCGCGACACGATGCGGCTGCTGCATCTGCCCGGGTAGAACGGGGATCAACCTCCGCGCGTCGTCGTGGTACCCATTGCGGACCATGAGCGAGACCGCGACGGCCGTACGCATCCGTGAGTCTGGTGACCTCGACGTGCTCGAAATCGGGGAGGTGCCCGTGCGCGCCCCGGGGCCCGGCGAGGTGCTCGTCGAGGTCGCCACGGCGGGCCTCAACCGCGCGGACATCATGCAGCGAAAGGGCTACTACCCCGCGCCGCCGGGCTATCCCGCCGACGTGCCGGGCCTGGAGTTCGCGGGCACCGTGATGGCGCTCGGCGAGGGCGTGCGAGACTGGTCCGTCGGCGACAGGGTGATGGCGATCACGGGCGGCGGCGCGATGTGCACGCGCATCGTTGCGCACGCGAGGGAGCTCATGCCCGTGCCCGAGGGGATGCCCTTCACCGAAGCCGCAGCGATCCCCGAGGTCTTCGTCACGGCGTGGGACGCGCTCTTCAACCAGGCGCAGGTGGTGATGGGCGAGACGGCCCTCATTCACGCCGCCGCGAGCGGTGTCGGAACGGCTGCGGCGCAGCTCTGTCGCGCGGCCTCGGTGCGCGCGATCGCCACGGTGCGCACGGCCGAGAAGCTCGATCGTATCCTCTCGCTCGGCTTCTCCGACGGGGTCGTCGTGAAGGACGGGCGCTTCGCAGCGGACATCGATCGCCTCACGCACGGCCGCGGCGTCGACGCGGTGCTCGACCCGGTGGGCGCGTCGTATCTCGAAGACAACCTCCAGGCGATGGCGCCCCTCGGATGCCTCGTGCTCATCGCGTTCATGGGCGGAATGCACGCCGAGGTGCCCCTCGCACCGATTCTCATGAAGCGCCTGCGGATCTTCGGCACGACGCTGCGCGCGCGACCGCTCGAAGAGAAGGCCCGCGTCGCGAGGGAGTTCTCGCGCTCCGTGCTCCCGCTCTTCGCGCGCGGAACGCTCAAGGCCGTCGTCGACGCGGTGATGCCCATGTCGCAGATCCGCGACGCGCACGCGCTCATGGAGCGCAACGCCACGCTCGGCAAGATCGTGCTCGCGTGGTGAGTCAGTCCTTCTTTCGGAACGCCCACGCGCCCGCGAGCACCGCCGCCACGATGCCTCCGACGATGTAGAGCGGCTCGTCGCCCGAGGGCGCGCCCTGCGCTGCGGGGCTTGTGCGCGTAGGCGTTCTCGTCACGGGCGCTGCGCGCCCCGCGGGACCCGGCGGCGCGGCGGAGGGCACCACGAGCGGCGTCGCCGGGGGCTGCGTCGTGTCGGGCACGATCGTGTTCGGTGACGGAGTTCCCTGCGGCTCGATCAGCGCGGGCTCCCTCGGCGGAGGCGCTTCGGTCGACGGAACAGCCTCGTCGCAGCCGAGCTCGCAGCCCTCGTGCGCGCCCTCGCGCCATCCCTCGGCGTGATCGCAGCGGTCGCGCGCGCCGCCAGATCGTGAGGCGCCCCCCACGACGCGGAGGTCGAGCGTGCGGTTGCCGCAGATGCGGTTGTCCGCGAGCCCCTGGAGCACGCAGCGCGCGCCCCGGGCGTAGCGTCCGCGAGCACCCCCGGCGCACTCGTTCGCGAAGCGGAACGCGTCGTCGGAGCCGTTGATCGGCACGTCGACCATGAGCTGCGCGTCGCCCTCGCGGCGCTTCGAAAAAGCTCCGCTCGTCACGCACGCGTAGTTGGGCACACACCCGGGGATTCCGAGCGAGTCCATCACGCCGGGCATGCAACGCCAGCCGAAGCGGTCGAAGCGCTCCTGCGCGGCCTGCGTGTCGGGGCCGCTCTCGCGCACCACGATGTCCGCGCCGCGCCGTCGCAGCGCGGGCATCCAGCCCTCGTGCACCTGGCAGCTCCCGCAGCCCGAGCTGTACACCGCCACCGTGCCCGGATGCACCGCCTCGACCGTCGGCGCGCACGCGCACGCGTCGTAGGGCGCCGCGCCGCCAGGGCCCGTCGCCGCGGCGGGGTCTCCGAGCACGACGCCCACGCCGTTGCGCGACACGGTGTTGCCCGTGAGCACGGGGCGCGCGTCGCACGCCGCGATGCCCGTCGTCGCGCGTTCGAAGGTCGAGCGCAGCACCACCGCGCCGGGGCTCTGCATCGTGGCGTTCGCGTCGCAGCTCCCGTTGGCCGACGCGCCGAACGAGAGGCCCACGCGACCTCCTGAAGCGCGCACGCGTTCGAAGCGCGCGTTCGGTGATCGCTCGACGGAGAAGCCCTTCGCGTGAGCCTCCGCGGTGATGTCGTAGAGGGTCGCGTCGCGGGCTCCCACGAGCTCGACGCCCACGTCTGCGCCCGTCACCCTCAGGTGTCGCACGACGGCGTTCGCGGCCTCGACGCGCAGCGCCACGCCGCCCGCGGGCTGCGCGAGGATGACGTGTCCGTGGCCGTTGAAGCGAGCGCCCTCGCCGCGGATCACCACGCACGGCCCCGCGCCGTGGAGCGCGAGGTCGGCGCCGAGCTCGACGCGCGCGTTGGGCGTCGAGAGGAGCTGCGAGCAGTCTTCGCAGGTGCGGCACTGGAGGTCTTGCGAGAGGGCCGACGTCGAGGCGAGCGAGGCGGCGAGCGACGTGGCGAGGGCGACGTGGCGGTGCTTCGTGGAGCGCATCAACTTCTCTCTGCGTAGCGGGTTCAGTCGGGGACGCGTCGGAGCCGCGCGGTGACGGTCACGCGCGTTCCGTTGGGGGTGACGTCGGACTCTTGCGGGAGCCATCCCTCGCGGTAGATGCGCACGCGGTGAGGGCCCGCGGGGAGGCCGAGCCACCGCGACGACCAGATCGCGCAGGGCCCCAGGTCGTCTTCGTCGACGATGACGTGGGCGTCGACGGGCTCGCACTGAAAGCGGTAGGCCCCGGCGCTTCGAACGCGCTGCGCGGACGAGCACGCGACGAGCGAGGCGAGCGAGGCGAGGAGGGCGTAGCGCGCGAGCACGGCGAGAACTCTACTCGACGATGGGCCGCGTGCGGACGTCGGTTTATAAGTGCCGCCGATGAGATCGCGCGTGTTCCTGATCGTCGCCCTGGCGGCCCTCGCGGCCTCGGGGTGGTTCTTTCTCTCGCGCCGTCGGGCGGCGCACGCGCGGGCTACGGCGCAACTGGCCGACGCCCTCGCGTCGAGGCTCACGCGCTGCGTCGTGGGAGAGGCTTCGTCCGCCCGCGATGCGGCCGCGATGAGCGCGCGGCTGCGGCGCGTCGCGCTCGCCCCCACGACGCCCGCCGTGTGGCCCATGAACTGCTCGGCGAGGGCCCGCGCCATCGTCGAGGTGGCCCACGGCGAGGCGCACCTCGCGAGGCTCTCCGCCCACGCCGCGGCGCTCGCGACGGCCTTCGATCGCGACGCCGTCACGGGGGAAATTACAGCGTTTCGTGAGGGTCGCGCCGGTCTCCCCTTCGACGCGATCGCCACCTCGCTGCGCGCGCTCCACGTGGAGGCGACGATCCTCGCGGGCACCTACGGACGCTCGAGAGAGAGGCCCCGCGAGACCAATCTCCCCACGGCGCTCGCGCCCATCGGCGGTGACCTCATCCCGGTCTCCATCGCGCAGGGCTCCGTCGTGGCGGGCTCGAACAGCGCAGCAGGGACGCTCTCGGCCCTCTTCATCGAGCCCACGCGGGAGCGCGTCTTCTGCCGCTCCCGCGACCGCGGCGGATCGTGGACGTGCCGCCGCTTCGCCCGCGAAGGCGCGCCGCAGTACCTCGTGGGCAGCGACGTGCCCGAGGCCATCACCCTCGTCGAGAGCCCCGCGGGAACC
Source organism: Myxococcota bacterium (assembly GCA_052035985.1). GTDB lineage: Bacteria > Myxococcota_A > Polyangia > Polyangiales > CAISKJ01. The sequence continues at coordinate 14,573 of JBPOHC010000586.1, forward strand.
GCCGCGTTCGCCTCCTTCGACGCGCTCACGCAGCCCGTCTTCTCGCTCACGAAGCCCATCGTGCCGAGCCTCGCCGCGAGGGTTTCGAATGGCGCGCTCGTCGCGGTCACGGCCGACGGACCGCTCGCGGTGCTCCAGCGTTGCGCGCGCGGTGGGGCCTGCGTCGAGGCGCCGCTCGGTACGCCGTCGAGGCTCGAGTCCGTGGTCGTTCGCGCGGGGAGCGACGCGTGGTGGGTGGGCGTGTCGGGTGAACCGAACGCGCTCTCGCTCGACGCGCGGCGCGTTCCCACAGCGCCCGCGCCGTTGGGTGAGGTTCAGCGCATCACGGCGCTCCACAGCCCCTCGACCCTGCTCACGAGCTGCGACGCGGAGGGCGTGAGCTACGTGGCCGCGGTCGACGCGCCGGGGACGCACCTCTTCGCGGTCGATGCCGGTCACGCGCCGCGCGAGCTCGGCGACGTCGCGCAGAGCGGCCTCCCCTTCGAACTGCTCTGCGACGCGCAGGGAGTCACCCTCGTCGGAGGCTCGTCTGCGCAGAGCTGCCGACGCGAGGGAGGCTGCGCTCCGAAGCTCACCTTCGAAGTCCCGCGACGCTTCGCGCGCGTCGGAGGCGAGCTCGTGATGGTCTCGATCGCGCGTGACGGCGACGGGCTGCGCGTGCGCCACGGAGACCCGATGAACTTCAACACAGCCCCCACCGCGGCCATCGACGACGACGCCGCGCACGGCGGAATCTCCGCGCGCTCGCTGTGGCTCTTCTCCGCGGGCGATCGCCTCGCGCTCTTCGCGACGGGCGCCACCACCGTTGCGCTCTGGTCCGACGACCGCGGCGCGACCTGGCAGCCCGCGCGCGAGGGCTTCGACGGCGCGATCCGCCCCGCGCGCATGGGAGCGCTGCGGTGATCGACGTCGACGCGGTGCGCGCGGCCCTCCGAGAGAACACCATCGACGCCGATGAGCTCCTCGATACGCTGTACCCCGACGCGTTCCGACGGTTTCGCGTGCAGCACACGACGCCCGTCGAGGTGAGCGTCCGCGCCGCCGCGTGGCTCGCGCCCGACCGCGGAGCCCGCGTGCTCGACGTGGGCAGCGGCGCGGGGCGCTTCTGCCTCGCGGGCGCCCTCGCCACGCCGGGACACTTCACCGGCGTCGAGCAGCGACCGTGGCTCGTCGACGCGGCGCGCGAAGCGGCGCGGGAGCTCGGCGTGACCAACGCGGACTTCATCTGCGGCGACGTGCGCTCCGTCGACTGGCGCGCCTTCGACGGGTTCTATCTCTTCAACCCCTTCGGCGAGAACCACCTCCCCGACGAGGAGCGCATCGACGACGACGTCGAGCTCAACACCGAGCGACACAGCGTCGACGTGGCCTTCGTCGAAGCGCAGCTCCTGCGCGCGCCGCCGGGGACTCGCCTCGCCACGTGGCACGGCTTCGGCGGGCACCTCGAAGGCTACGCCTGCGTGCGGCGGGCCTACGTGCGCGGCACCGTGCTCGAATGCCTCGTGAGGATGTGACCCCCGAAGAGCTTCACGGCGTTCTCTCGCGTGTACGCGCCCACGTCGTCGAGTGACTCGCCGCGCACGTCGGCGATCTTCTTCGCGATGATCGCGAGGTGCGCGGGCTCGCAGCGTCGCACCCCTTCGGGCGCGCCCGTCGGCGTCTGATCGGGCGCGTCGGTCTCGATCAACAGCCTCTCCCTCGGAATGGCCCTCGTGGCCTCGACGGGACGCCGCGCGTTGGGACGCGTCACGGCGCCGCCCATCGCGAGGTGCCACCCCATCGCGAGGTATTCGCGCGCGAGCTCCGCGCTCCCCGAGTAGCTGTGAATCACGCCGGGGTTCGCAGGGAGCTTCACCGCGCGCATCACCGCGAGCGCCTCTCCGTGGGCCTTGTACACATGCACCACGAGAGGCAGCGAGCACGCGCGCCCCACCTCGACGTGCGCTGCGAACACTTCTCGCTGTCGGTCGAGCGTCGCGCGGAGCGCATCGGTGCTCCCATCGAGGCCGCACTCTCCAACCGCCACCACGCACGCGCCCGCGCTGCGAATGCGGTCTGCGAGCGAGGCCATCGCGGCGTCGAGCGATGGCGCGTCGAGGTTCGCGAGGTAGTGCGGATGTATCCCCAGCGCGACGGTGCGCGCACCCTCTCGCGCGGTGGCGACGGTCGTCTCCCACGACGCGGGCTCCACCGCGGGAACGAGCGCGCCGCACACGCCCGCGGAGAGGGCGCGCGTCCACACGGCCTCGCGGTCGTCGTCGAACTCGGGCGCGTCGAGGTGGCAGTGCGAGTCGAAGAGCACCGCTCAGGACTTCGCGGTTCCCGCGGCGGCGAAGGCGCTTCGAATGGCCACGGTGGCGTTCACGAGTCGGCCCCGCACGACGAAGCCGTCGGCCTCGCGGCGCGAGCCTGCGATCTTCATCGCGAACGCGGTGGGCGTCTCTGCGTGGAGCGTCCCTGATGCGGTGGCCCCGGGCGGATACGCGCGCGTCGAGGCGCGCACGGTCACGTGGAGGTCGTCGACCTCGCCGAGCGCGCCCTCTCCGTCGGGCGTCCAGGTGATGCGCGTCGCCGTCATCGCAATCCCTCAGCTCTTGAAGCGCCTCGTCATGGCGGCGCGGGCCTCTCGCTCGCCCTCGCGCTTCTTGATCTCCTGGCGGCGGTCGACGTCTTCTTTACCGCGCGCGAGGCCGAGCTCGATCTTCACGCGACCGTCTTTGAAATAAGCCTTCAGCGCGACGAGCGTGTAGCCGCGCTGGGTGATCTTCCCCTCGATGCGGTCGATCTCCGCGCGGTGCGCGAGGAGGCGCCGCGAGCGCTTCTCCTCGTGCTTGATCATCGTCGCGAAGGGGTACGGAGGGATGTACGCGTTGATGAGCGTGAGCTGCCCGCTCTGCACCACGCCGTACGCGTCGTTGAGCTCCATCTTGCCGTCGCGGAGGCTCTTGACCTCGGAGCCCACCAGCACGACGCCCACCTCGATGCGCTCATCGATGGTGTAGCGCATGAGCGCGCGGCGGTTCTCGGAGATCATCTTGACGCCCTCTTCGGGCTTCTGCGCGGCCATGACGGGGTCCGTTGTGTAGCACGCCGCGCCGGAATCACCGAGCGGCGTAGCGGTCGAGGAAGTCGAACGTGTCGCGCCAGCAGCGCCGCGCGCTCTCGCGGAACACCAGCGCGTGAAAGGCGTGAGGCTCGCCCGGGTAGTACCGCGCCTCCGAGGCTCCGCCCCGCGCGACGAGGGCCGCGTGCAGCCGTCGCGTGTCGTCGAGGATGGGATCGGCCGTCCCGCACGTGAGAAAGAAGGGCGGCAGCGGGCGCGCGAGCGGCGCCGCGCTTTCGAAGATGCACAGCGGGTCTGCGAGCCCTTCGGTCTCACCGTGCATACGGTCGCCGAGGTAGCCGTGCGAGACCTCCTCGATGCGGTCGATCAGAAAGCGCGAGAGGTTCGGCTTGCGCCGTCGAAACCTCCCCGGGTCGGTCACCTGATGCAGCCCGCACGCGGGGAGCACGGCCCTCGGAGTCACCCCCGTCTCGAACACCTTGCGCGCGTAGGGCTCCTCGCGTTCGAAGCACGCCGCGGCCGCGAGCGAGGCCACGAGGTTCGCGCCCGCGGACTCGCCCGCGAGCACCATGTGATCGCAGTCACCGCCGTAGAGCGCGGCGTGCGAGCACACCCACGCGTAGGCCTCGCACGCGTCCTCGATCGCCGCGGGAAAGGGGTGCTCCGGCGCGAGCCTGTAGTCGATGTTGAAGACCACGTAGCCGCGGCGCGCGAAGGCCAGCGCCATGACCCAGTGCGTGTCCTTCGAGAGGATTCGAAAGCCTCCGCCGTGGACGTAGAGCACCACGGGGAGCAGCGCGTCGGCGGGGCGGTCGACGGGGCGCCACACGTCGAGCCGTCGCGTCGGATGTGACGGGTCGTACGCGATGTCCGCGAGCACCTCGACGCGATGCGCCTCGGGGCGCGAGAGCGGGTGAAGCCTTCCTGCGCGAGAGATTCCGCGGAAGAAGCCGTCGGCGATCGCGGCGCCCGCGCGTCGGCGGAGGTGCTCGATGCGCGACATCGTCAGCCCCTCCGTCGCTCGGTGAGCGTCATGCGGAGGCCGTGCTTGAAGCGCAGCGTCACCGAAGGATCGGGCACGACCTTGTGACCGGGCGCCCTGCGGAGCGAGAAGCGCTGCGCGATCGACGAGAGGAGCAGCACGGCCTCCATCATGGCGAACTGGTTCCCGATGCAGATGCGAGGACCGCCGCCGAAGGGGAGGTACGCGAACCTCGGGAGCCGCTTCGCGAGGCCGTCTTCCCAGCGCTCGGGCGAGAACCGCTCGGGCTCGGGGTACCAGCGCGGATCGCGGTGGACGACCCACGGGATCATCCACATCCACGACCCGACTTCGAAGCGCCGACCGCGGAGTTCGAAGGGCTCGATGGCCTCGCGTCCGAGGGCCCACGCGGGGGGCCTCAAGCGAAGAGACTCCTTCACGACGCGCTCGGTGTAGACCAGCTTCGGGATGTCTTCGAGCGTGGGCGCGCGGCCTCCGAGCACGGCGTCGAGCTCGGCGTGGAGCTTCGCCTCCGCGTCGGGGTTCTGCGAGAGCAGGTCGAAGGTCCACGAGAGGTTGAGCGCGGTGGTCTCGTGGCCCGCGAGAAAGAGCACCAGCACCTCGTCGCGCACGGTCTGGTCGTCCATGCGCGAGCCGTCTTCGTCGCGCGCGTTGAGGAGCATCGCGAGGAGGTCGTCGCCCGCGACGGGCTCGCCCGAGGCCCTGCGCTTCGCGATGAAGCCACGCACGATCGCGTCGAGCTTCGCGGCCACGGTTTCGAAGCGCTTGTTGACCGGCAGCGGCAGCTTGTCGAGGCGCGGAAAGAGGATGAACAGCGGGTCGGAGAAGCGCTCCATGAGCACGTCGATGCAGTCGGCCACGGCGCGCGCGTCGCCGCCCACGTCGGTGCCGAAGAGCGCGCTCGTCACGATGTCGGCCGTGAGGAGCATCATCGCGTGGTGCACTTCGATGGTGGTGCCGCCGCGCCAGCCGTCGAGCATGCGAGCCGTGTGGTCGACCATCGTGCGGCCGTAGCCCGCGATCTTCTCGCGGTGAAACGCGGGCTGGATGAGCCTCCGTTGACGCTTCCATTTCGCGCCCTCGGCCGTGAGGAGCCCTTCGCCGAGGAGGCGCTTCAGATCGCGGAGGAAGACGTCCTTCTGGAACTTCGAGGCGCTCTTGACGAGCACCTGCTCGATGTCATCGGGGTCGCTCGCGAGCCACGCGCGGTGCTGCATGAAGCGCATCGACACGAGGTCGCCCTTGCGCGCGGTGCGCTCCAGAAAGCCCAGCGGGTCGCGCACGTAGTGGAGCGACGAGCCGAAGAAGGGCACCTCGCTCGCCCGAGGCAGCGGTCGCTCGTCGCCCATCGCGTCACTCCGCCAGCACGTGGAAGTTCACGAGCACGCGCACGACGATCTCCATGAGGCTCTCGCCCGCGATGATCCCGGAGCTCACGGGGATGAGCCAGCGCTCGGCCTGATCCTTCGAGTATTTCTTCTCGATCAGGAGGGCGATCACGGCGCCGAGGAACATCGAGAGCGCGTTGGAGAAGGGCAGCGTGAACGCGAGCCCGAGCCCCGTGGCCGAGGGCATGTACTTCTTGGCCTTGGGGGGCAGCGCGCGCTCGACGAGCACGAGCACCACGCCCGCGATGGCGCCGACCACGGCCAGCACGCGCGCGCTCTCGGGGAGCCGACCGATGCCCTGCGAGAGCACCTCGGAGACGGCCTTCCACGAGATGGCGCCGGGCGCGGGGATGCGGTCGGTGCCGAGCACGGTCCAGTCGGGGACCATCTGTTGAAAGGCCCACACGACGCAGACCGAGCCCGCCATCACGCCGAAGAACTGCGCGAGGAACTGCTGCCGCGGCTTCGCCCCGAGGAGGTATCCCGACTTGAGGTCGGTGAGGAGATCCGCCGCGTGGATGGCGACGCCCGAGCCCATCGAAGCGGTCATGAGGTTGGTGGTGACCGAGCCCGGCGCGAGCACGCCCGAGACGATCTGCGTGATCTTGGCGAGGGCGCCCGTGGGGGTGATGTCGGTCTCGCCCGTGGCGCGGCTCGCGACGATGGCGATGAAGAAGCTCAGCGCGACGCAGAGGAGGCTCATCCACCACGCGATGCCGAAGAAGAGAAAGCCGAAGAGGGCGACGAAGGGCGTGAGGGCCACGACGCCGCCGAGGAACCACGCCATCGGCACCTCGACGCGGGTCATCGGGTCGCTCGAGTCGGCCTTCTTGCCGAAGAGTCGCCCGAGGTCGCTGAAGGCGCGCGCCACCTGGCGCCACGAGAACGCGAACGCAAGGAGCCCCGACGTGAGGAGCATCGGAGAGCCGAGCCACACGGTCCACGCGACGATGTTCTTGTACTTGATCTCGGTGAAGGCCCCGAGCGAGTGGCCGTAGGGCGCGAGGAGAAAGTAGTTCGCCGTCGCGCCGATCATCATGGTCCACGCGGAGCGCCAGCCCATGATGGCGCCGGCGGCCATGAGCAGGAGGCTCGTGTCGAAGTAGACCGACCACTTCTTCGCGAGGACGCCGTGGATCTTGAGCCCCGGGAACTCCAGCGACTCGGGGATGCTGAACCAGAAGCGCCACGGCGCCTTCGCCTCGCGGAGCCACGTCCAGAGCGCGCCGACGCCCATCGCGATGAGGAGCCAGCGGCCCGAGGCGGCGGCCTCGGAGGACTCCTGCACGCTGACGACGACCTCGCGGTGGACGCCTTCGCCGACCTTGACGTGCTGGTGCTTGCGCGCGTCGAGGGCCGCGGCCTCGGCGGGATACAAGCCCCTGAGGGTCTCGGCCGCCGCGATGCCCGAGGGGAACTTCAGCCCCTCTTGATTGATCATCTGGCGCTTCATGGGGATCGCCATGAAGACGCCGAGCATGGCGATGGTGGTGATCCAGAGGAACATCACGTGCCCCGGGATCGACGCGTGGTTGACCATCATCAGCGCGGGAATCGCCGCCGCGGTGCCGCCGCCGGTCATGTAGCCCGCGGCCGAGGCCACGGACTGCATCGCGTTGTTCTCGAGCATCCCGAAGGGGGCCTTGAAGACGCCGATGCGGTGGAGGCCCTTCGAGATGACGAACGCGAGGATGCCCGCGGTGATGGTGACCCCGAAGCTCCACCCTGTTTTCAGGGCGATGACGAGGTTCGAGAACGACATCACGCCGCCGAGGAACATCCCGAGCACGGCGGCTCGGACGGTGAGCTGACGGGCGTCGTCGCCCTGGTACACCTCACGGAGCCACTTCTGCTCGGGGTCTTCGGTCTGCGGGGTCTCGACGCCGTCACTCATGGCCCGTTTGCGTGCCAGAAGCGCGGCCGAATGTCACCAACGCGTCGCGCGGTCAGCTCACAAAACCACGGGAGAGAACGGGCTCTCGCAGGGGTGACCGTCGGCGTAGAGGTAGCGGGCCACGCCCTGCGCGGTGAAGGCCATGAGGGTCGACGAGACGGTCCCGTACGCGGGGGTGTGGACGCAGAGCGCCTGGAGCCGCCGCGCGAGGAACTTCGGGAAGAGCGCCCCCGCGGGCGGGTCTTCGAGGAGGTCTTTGTCAGGGAGCTCGTGGTCTCCGAGCGCTGCCGCGAGGTGGGGCTGGAGGGCCTCCCATGAGAGCGTCGCGAGGGCGGGGTCACGGAGCCTCGACTCGACCCGCTCGGTCTTCGGGAAGTGCGGTGATCCGAGGTGATCGTTGGCGAGCGCACACACCCCGTCGCCGAGGTCTTCGAAGCGCACGAAGGGAGCGTCGTGACGCACGTAGGCCACGCGCATCGCGGTGACATCCCCGAACATGAGGTTGAAGGGGTTGTAGGCCCTCGCATCAAGGCGCGAGAGGCGTTCGGTGACCGCTTCGAGCGACCCGTCTGCGAGGCAATTGAGCACGACCTCGCCGCGCGATCGGAGGGCGCCGTTGGCGGACTTCCACGTGCGCTGGTTGGTGACGCCGACGAAGAAGCCTCCGTGGCTCACGCCCATCCAGGTTCCGCCGCGATCGCGGTCTTGCCCGGCGATGATGCGCGGGCTCTCGGAGAGCGTGTGCGGCGCGACCGCGGGGCGTCGATAGAACTCGTCGCGGTTCGCGGCGATCACCAGCGGAAACTCCCGGTGGACGTTCCGCATCGCGACGATGGTGCACATGGGGTGGTGTGATGGTTGTGGTGCGCGAGAGGGCTATTTTCAAGCCATACGCGCTACATGCAGACGCCGCCGCGACAGATCCGCGATCCACCGCAGGCGTTGCCGCATCGGCCGCAGTCATATGCGCTGGTCGAGAGGTTCGAGCACACGGCGCCGCAGCGGGTCTCGCCAGGGTTACACGGAGGCAGGCACGTCCCTCCCGAGCACGATCCACCGCAATACCGATCGCAGCCGCCGCAGTTGGCGTTGTCGCTCTGGGTGTTCACGCACACGCCCGAGCAGATGGTGGTTCCCGGGGCGCACGCGCACGCGCCCGAGATGCAGCTCTGGCCCGCGGTGCAGGCCCGCCCGCACGCGCCGCAGTTGGTGGCGCTCGTGCGCGTGTCGACGCAGACGCCGCTGCAGCGCATCTGCGTGGCGCCGCATACGCAAGCGCCCGCGGAGCACGCCTCGCCCGCGGGGCAAGCGTTGCCGCACGCGCCGCAGTTGGTGTTGCTGCTGCGCGTGTCGATGCAGGAGGTTCCGCAGAGCGATCCGACGGCGCACACGCACGCGCCCGCCGTACACGCGGCGCCCACGGGACACGCGTTTCCGCAGCGGCCGCAGTGGGTCGGCGCGACGCGGGTGTCGACGCACGCGCCGTCGCAGGCCGTGAGGGGCGACGGGCACGCGCAGGCCCCGCCCACGCACGCGAGCCCTGCGGGACAGGCGTTTCCGCAGCGTCCGCAGTTGGCCGGATCGCTCGCGACGAGCACGCAGCGCCCGCTGCACACCGAGCGACCAGCGTCACACACGAGGCCCATGTCTTCGACCACGTCGACCGCGACGTCGACGGTCACATCGGGCGCGACGTCGGGCGCGAGGTCGATCGCCGCGTCGCGCACCACGTCGGGAAGCACCGCGTCGATGGAGCTCTCGTCCGCGGCGTCGGGCGTCGCGACCTCGGGGGCGTCGTCGGTGGTGACGGTGTCGTCGGTGACGAGGTCATCGGCGGCGTCGGAGCTGCCGATCAGCTCGTTGCCCTCGGCGCACCCCCCGAGAAGGGCCAGCGCGAGGATCCATGCGTAGCGCATCACCCGGCGAGTTTGCGGGCACATCGCGCGCGGTCGCAAGGGGGAGCCGCGCGAGGTGACAGATCACCCGAGGTCGAAGACGAGCACCTCGGCGCCCTCGATGCCTTCGATGTCGACGCCGGCCTCGTCGGTGAGCGCGGCGCCGTCTCCCTCGGAGAGCTCCCGACCGTTGATGCGGGCGCGGCCGCGGGCGAGCTGGACCCACGCGTGGCGGCCGAGGGCGAGCTCGTGGCGCGCGCGCTCCCCCGCTTCGAAGAGCCCCGCGTAGAGCGACACGTCCTGGTGCACGGTGACGGACCCGTCGCGGCCGTCGCGCGAGGCCACGAGGCGCAATCGCGCGCGGCGCTCGACGTCGGAGAAGTGGGCCTGCTCGTAGCCCGGCTCGAGGTTCTTCCTCTCGGGGACGATCCAGATCTGAAGGAAGCGCACGAGCGCCTCGCGAGAGCCGTTGAACTCGCTGTGGGTGACGCCCGTCCCCGCGGTCATGCGCTGCACGTCGCCGGGGCGGATCTCCGATCCGTTACCCATGGAGTCGCGGTGCGCGAGGGAGCCGGAGAGCACGTACGAGATGATCTCCATGTCGCGGTGCGGGTGCGTGCCGAAGCCGCGGCCCGGCGCGACGCGGTCGTCGTTGATGACCCGCAGGGCGCGGAATCCCATGTGCTTCGGGTCGTAGTAGTCGGCGAACGAGAAGGTGTGGCGCGTATCGAGCCAGCCGTGGTCGGCGCTGCCGCGCTCAGAGGCGAGTCGGATCTGCAACATCGTGGGGTGCGTATCCCTTCTGCGGGCACAGTGTCGGCCTGCGAGGGGCACGACGGAAGCCCCTCAGTCGCGGAACGGGCGGTTGCGTCGATGGGGCCCCTCGGACCCCGCGGCGCTCTCCGAGCGCGACCACTTCTGCGCGGTATTTCCAACCGCGGATCGAAGTCCGTTAGAGTCGCGGACGCCATGTCCAGCGCTGTTCAGTCCATTCGCGTGCTGGTCGTCGATGACGACGCGGCCATCCGAGACCTCCTCGAGACCGTGCTCAAAAAGGACGGCTACGAGGTCACCACCCTCGATGACCCGACGAAGGCCGACGCCGAGGTGAGGGCGGGCAAGTTCCACCTCTGCCTGCTCGACATCATGATGCCCGGCCAGGACGGGGTTGAGACCCTCCGCAAGATCCGCAAGGTCGACAAGGACCTCGCCGTGGTCATGGTCACGGGCTACCCCTCGCTCGACACGGCCGTGCAGGCCATGAAGCTCGACGCGCTCGACTACCTGCGAAAGCCCTTCACCGTCGAAGACCTCCGCACCGTCGTCGAGCGCGTGCTCAAGAAGAAGGGCCTCTCGCGCACCCCCGAGGAGCAGCTCCACCGGGTCATCGGCGAGACCATCCGAAACCTCCGCAAGGAGCGCTCGCTCACCCTCAAGCAGATGGCCAAGCGCACGGGGCTCTCGGTCTCGCTCCTCTCGCAGATCGAGCGCGCCGAGTCGTCGGCCAGCATCTCGTCGCTCTACAAGATCGCCGTCGCCCTCGACGCCCGCATCCAGGACCTCTTCGGCGACTTCTGATCGCACGTTCAGCCAGAGGGGGGCGGTCTGGGTAAACCAGATACAAAAAGATCGTCACCCCTATTTCTTCGCTCAAGCTCGGCCGTAGCCCTACCGTTAGACAGGGTGAGGTCAGAGGCTCAGTCCACCTTCGACGGGTGATCCGAGCGCCTCGCGACCTCGCTGGAGCGTCATGCGGCGAGCGGAGTCCACCACGGCATCTCAGGAATCGACGGCCTGCCCGGCGCCCGACGATCCGGCGCTCCTGGCCCGGGCGAGGGAGCTCTACGACGCCGACGCCTCGGCCGTGGTGAAGGGCACCGACCGGATGTTCGCGGTGCTCCTCGCGATCGAGTGGGCCGCCTCCATCGTCCTCGCCCTCACGCTCTCTCCGCGCGTCTGGCCCGGCGCCCACCCCCACGTCCTCGGCGCCCTGCTCGTCGGGACGCTCCTCGCCGCGCCCCCCATCGCCATGGCCCTGCTCCGCCCCGGCGCGCCCCTCACCCGCCACATGATCGCCGCGGGGCAGCTCGGCTACTCGGGGCTGCTCATCCACCTGAGCGGCGGCCGCATCGAGACGCACTTTCACGTCTTCGGCTCGATGGCCTTCCTCGCGTTCTACCGCGACTGGCGCGTGCTGCTCACGGCCTCGATCGTCACCGCGCTCGACCACGTGGGCCGCGGGCTCTTCGCTCCCATGAGCGTCTACGGCGTGGCCGCGCCGACCCTCATCCGCTCCCTCGAGCACGCGGGCTGGCTGCTCTTCACCGACCTCTTTCTCATGACCTCGTGCGCGCGCTCCGACGCCGAGATGCACCTCGTCTCGCTGCGGCAGGCCCGCGCCGAAGACGACCGCGAGCGTCAGGCCCGCATCGAAGAGGCCCGCGAGCGCGAGGCCGACCTCCTCGCCATCGCCAACGAGGCCAGCCGCGCCAAGAGCGATTTTCTCGCCAACATGTCCCACGAGATCCGCACGCCCATGACCGCGGTCATCGGGTACGCCGACCTCCTCCTCGACCCGGGCATCACCGCGAGCGAGCGCATCGAGCACGTCCAGACGATCCGTCGTAACAGCGAGCACCTGCTCTCGCTCATCAACGAGATCCTCGACCTCTCGAAGATCGAGGCCGGCAAGATGGTCGTCGAGCGCGTCCCCTGCTCGCCCTGCCAGGTCATCGCCGACGTGTGCTCGCTCATGCGCGTGCGCGCCAAGGACAAGTCCCTCGACTTCGAAGTGGAGTTCCTCACGCCCGTGCCCGAGACGATCTTGAGCGACCCGACGCGGCTGCGTCAGGTGCTGCTCAACCTCGTGGGCAACGCCGTGAAGTTCACGCACCGCGGCAGCGTGCGCATCCTCGCCCGCTGCGAAGACCCCGAGGGGCCGTGGCCGCGCCTCGTGTTCGAAGTGGCCGACACCGGCGTGGGCCTCACCCGCGACCAGCAGCTCCGGCTCTTCAAGCCCTTCGAACAGGCCGACAACAGCACCACGCGCAAGTACGGCGGGACGGGCCTCGGCCTCGTGATCTGCCGACGCCTCGCCCTCATGCTCGGCGGCGACATCGAGGTCGAGAGCCTCGCGGGCCGCGGCAGCTCGTTCATCCTCTCGGTCGAGACCGGCAGGCTCGACGGCGTGAAGATGTTCGACGGGCTCTCCGAGGCGGCCATCCCCGAGGGCGGCTCCCAGGCCGTGCGCGAGGAGCAGAGCAGCGAGCCCCTGCGCTGCGCGATCCTCCTGGCCGAAGACGGGATCGACAACCAGCTCCTCATCTCGACCATGCTCCGCCGCGCGGGCGCCTCGGTGGTCATCGCCGAGAACGGACGCGTCGCCGTCGAGCGCGCCCTCGCCGCCGCCGTGTCGGGCGCCCCCTTCGACGTGGTGCTCATGGACATGCAGATGCCAGAGCTCGACGGCTACGGCGCCGCCGCGAAGCTCCGCGCGCGAGGCTACGAGGGCCCCATCGTCGCGCTCACCGCCCACGCGATGGCCGGCGACCGCGAGCGCTGCACCGCCGCGGGCTGCGACGACTACCTCACCAAGCCCATCCCCAAGTTCAGGCTCGTCGAGACCATGCGCCGCTGGGCCACGAAGCGTCAGAGCAACGGCCCCGTGGTGCTGCGCCCATCGACGGAGCCAGCGCCCGTGTCGCAGCCCATCTCGATCCTCCCCGCCCCGTCGCCCGCTCCGGCGCCCCCTTCGATGCCCCCCGCGAACCTCCAGGACGAGTTCATCGACTCGGAGTTCGCCGACGACCCCGACATGGTCGACATCGTGAACCTCTTCGTCGCGGGCCTCCCCGAGCGCGCGTCGTCGCTGCGCGCGGCGATGGCCGACGGGCGACACGACGACCTCAAGCGCCTCGCCCATCAGCTCAAGGGCGCCGCCGGCGGCTACGGCTTCGCCCCCATCACCATCGCGGCGGGAGAGCTCGAGCTGTGCCTCCTCCGCCACGACACCGCGGAGCGCGTGCGAGCGAGCGCCGACCGCCTCATCAGGGTGTGCGCCCGCGCCCGCGCCATCGAGCCGCTCGCCGCCGCGATGTGAACCCGCGCAGACATCAGCAGAGGGATCAAGGCCCGCCATGCAGACCGTACTCGCCATCGATGATTCGCCAGAGATTCACGCGCTCCTCGACGTGCGGCTGCGCCCCGAGAACCTCACGGTGAAGCACGCGCTCGGCGCCATCGAGGGCATCTCGCAGGCCACCGAGAACCCGCCAGACCTCATCCTGCTCGACGTCGAGATGCCAGGGATGAGCGGCATGGAGGTGTGCTCGTACCTCAAGGCCGACCCGGTCACCACGATGGTGCCAGTGATCTTTCTCACGGGCGCCGAGTCCGTCGAGGTGAAGGTGCGAGGCTTCGACCTCGGCGCCGTCGACTACGTGACCAAGCCCTTCGACCCCGCGGAGCTCCGCGCCAGGGTCCGCGCCGCGCTCCGCACCAAGCGCTTTCAAGACATGCTCTCGGCCTGCGCCCGCGTCGACGGGCTCACGGGGCTCTGGAACCGCGGGTACTTCAACCAGCGCCTCGTCGACGAGATGAGCGCGTACCGGCGCCACGGCCGCGACCTGTCGCTCGTGCTCATCGACGTCGACCACTTCAAGCGCGTGAACGACGACTACGGCCACCCCTTCGGCGACCTCGTGCTCCAGCGCATCGGAGAGACCCTCACGTCGAGCTCGCGCGGCTCCGACGCGGCGTGCCGGTACGGCGGCGAGGAGCTCGCCCTCGTGCTCCCAGACACCACGGCCGATCAGGCCATGATCGTGGCGGAGCGCGTCCGCCGCGCGATCTCGTCGATCGAGTTCCGCCCCAAGGCGAGCCCCGTGAACGTCACCGTCAGCCTCGGCATCGCCTCCGCCGCGGAGCTCGTCCCAGGTGAGGAGGGCGTCTCCGCCGAGGCCCTCGTTGCGAGGGCCGATCGCGCGCTCTACACCGCCAAGCACGGGGGCCGAGACCGCGTCGCGCGCTGAGTCACTCCGCGTCGACGAGGGGGCGCCGCGTGATCGCGCCTTCGAGGCTCACGGCGCCGAGCGTCACGTAGAGGTGCCCGTCGTTGCGCACCAGCGTGAGGCTGGTGTTGCGGTCGATCTTCGCTTCGAGCGCGTCGAGGAGCGCCACGTCGACGGAGCTCACCATGATCTCGCTCCCGCGATGGAGCTTCGCGCCGCGCGCCTCGCGGCGGAGGAGCTCGGGGTCGTCGTGGGTGAAGACCTCGACGCGTCCCGAGAGCTTGCTGGCTTTGTGAAGCCGCTCGATGGCGGGGCGTCCGATGTCGACCCAGAGGTCCACGCGCCCGTCGGGCTGACGGATCCACACCGCGGGCTCGTCGGTGGAGAAGAGGCCCTTCGAAAACGCGATCCCCTCGGCGTGGCAGAGGCTGTACGCGAGCGTGCGGAGGAGCATGTACCGCAGCGTCTCGGAGGGGTGCCGCGCGACGCGCAGATCGAGCGCCTCATAGACGCCGCGGTCGACGTCGGAGAGGTCGATGAGGATGCGGTACACGGTCGCGGTGAGTGCCATCGGGGTCCGCGGTTGTCTGTCACCGACGAGAGAATGTCCATCGCGCCGTCGAGGCGACGCCGTCGCGGAGTTTCGCCCTCGCCCGGGGTGTTGTAGGAAACAGCCCCTATGAGCTTCCGATCGCACCCGCTGCTTCTGGTGATGCTCCTCTCGATGGCGTGCTCCGCGCGCGGCAACTCGGGCGGAGGCTCGACGCCCACCGACGACGCCGCGGTCGACGACACGCCCGTCACCACCGACACGCCGGTCACGCCCGACGCACCCGTCACGCCCGACGTGCCTGTCACGCCCGATGTGCCTGTCACGATGGACGTTCCGGTCACGCCCGATGTGCCCGTCACGCCCGATGTGCCCGTGATCCCCGACGTGCCCGTGACGCCCGATGTGCCCGTCACGATGGACATCCCCGTGGTGCCCGACGTCCCCGTGCTGCCCGATGTGCCCATCAGGCCCGACGTCCCCGTGGTGCCTGACGTGCCCGTGGTACCCGATGTGCCGGTCACGCCCGACGTGCCCGTCACGGGTGACGACCGCATCTGGGTGCTCCGCGTCGGAGACGGCGTCGCGTCGCTCTCGGCCACGGCGGCGCCCGTGAACATCGAGATGTACAACGGCGCGACGGCCACGCCCGTGGGCACGCCCATCGCGCTCCCCACGGCGCCGTCGGGGGCCAACAACATCCTCACGATCACCGGCAACGCGACGGCCGAGGGCGCGCTCTTCCGCTCGGTCAACGGGGCCTACGTGGTGCTCGGCGGATACGGCATCCCCGTCGGCACGACGACGCCCAACTCCACGAGCGGACCGCGCGTGATCGCGCGCATCAACGCCGCGGGCGCGGTCGACACGCGCACCACCGTCGGCGCCATGGCCGACCGCCTCGCGATGCGCTCGGTCGCCACCGTCGACGGAAGCGAGTTCTGGTCGGTCCACGCGCTCGTGAGCGACGGGAACCTCTTCTTCACACCCTACGGCGGCGCGACGGCGGGCGTCCCCCTGCTCGCGACCAACGTGTACCGCTGGGTCTCGGCCTTCGGCACGCAGCTCTTCGTCACGGGCTCGACGCCCGCGGGCTCGGGCGTGTTCACCACCTCGCCGCTGCCTCGCGCGGCGGGCGCGACGCTCTCGGTGGCGCCGGGCTTTCCCACCACGATGACCCTCTCGCCCTACGGCGTGGCGGCCTTCGACCGCGACGGAAACGGCGCCGCCGACGTGCTCTTCGTCGCCGACGACCGCACCCCCACCACGGGCGGCGGACTGCTCTACTGGCGCCTCGTGGGCGGCACCTGGACCATGCAGCCGCTCACCGTGACGGGCCTTTCGAACGGCCTCCGCGGCCTCACGGGGCGCACCAACGGCTCGGACTACGTGCTCTACGCCACCACCACGGAGTCGCGCGCGCGGCTGCTCCGCCTCGACGTCTCGGTCTCGTCGGCCACCGCGTCGCTCACGGCCGTCGCCACGGCGCCGCTCAACACCACGTACCGCAGCGTCGCGTTCGCGCCGCGCTGAGATTGACACCGACACCCCACGGCGACGACGATCCGCCGCGATGAGCGAGAGCGTCCACGACGAGACCGCACAGCGCAGCGCGAGACCCGCGAGCGACGAGGGCTCCATCGTCATCACGGGGATCGTCGGGCGCCTGGGCAAGCAGGTGTGTCGCGTGCTCCACCGCCGCGCGACGGTGATCGGCGTCGACCGGCGAGACTTCGCGGACAAGCCCCGCGACGTGGTGCACCACCAGTTCGACGTGCGGCGAAAGAAGCTCCGCGACGTGTTTCGCCACGGCAACGTGCGCGCCGTCGTGCACCTCGGCGTCATGCACGACCCCCGCGCCAGCGCCCACGATCACCACACGTGGAACGTCGTCGGCTTCGGCAAGATGCTGGAGTTCATGGCCCAGTACGGCGTCGAGAAGCTCGTCGTGCTGTCGAGCGCCAACATCTACGGCCCGCGCCCCGACAACCCCCAGTTCATCACCGAGGAGTCTCCCCTCCTCGGGAGCCAGGACTTCAGCGAGATCCGCGACCTCATCGAGATCGACATGCTCGCGCAGAGCTTCTTCTGGCGCGCGACGAAGACCGAGACCGTGATCCTCCGGCCGACGCACATCCTCGGGAGCGTGCGCAACGCGCCGAGCAACTACCTGCGCCTCCCGGTGGTGCCCACGCTCCTGGGCTTCGACCCGATGATCCAGGTGGTGCACCAGTCCGACGTGACGCGCGCCATCGAGCTCGCGCTCCAGCCCGGCGTGCGAGGGATCTTCAACATCGCAGGCCCCGAGCCCGCGCCCCTCACGCGCGTCATCAAGATGCTCGGGCGGCCCATCCTCCCGGTGCCGCACACCTTCGGCCGCAAGCTCCTCGCGGACCTCTTCAGGTACCGCCTCTCGAGCTTCCCCGCGCCGGAGCTCGATCACATCCGGTACGTGTGCATGGTCGACGACAAGCGCGCGCGCACGCTCATGGGCTACCGCCCGCAGCGCACGTTGCGAGAGACCGTGCGCGCCGTCGAAGACCCCGCGTAGATACACAGAACGCGCCGTGAAGAACGTGCTCATCCTCCACACCGGAGGGACGCTCATGATGCGAGGCGGAGACCCGTCTCCGCTCGCCCCCGACGTGTACACCTCGGACCTCCTCGCCGAGCTCCCGGTGCTCCGCAAGGTCGCCGAGATCGAGAGTCGGATTCTCTTCAACCTCGACTCGTCGGACATGCAGCCGCACCACTGGGTCGAGCTCGCGGCCGTCGTCCACGACGCGCTCCCGCGCTACGACGGCGTGGTGGTGGTGCACGGCACCGACACGATGGCCTACACCGCGAGCGCCCTCGCGTTTCTGCTCCCGGGACTCGATCGTCCGGTGGTGCTCACGGGCGCGCAGCGGCCGCTCGTCGAGGTGCGCACCGACGCGCGCGCCAACCTCGTCGACGCGTGCATGCTCGCGACGATGCCCGTCCCCGAAGTGGGAATCGCCTTCGGTTCGAAGCTCCTCCGCGGGTGTCGCGCGACCAAGCTCGACGCGTGGGGAATGAACGCCTTCGGCACGCCCTCGTGCGCCCCGCTCGTCGAGCTCGGGGTCACCGTCGAGATCGCCGCTCACGTGCTCCCCGCGCGTACGTTCGTGCCCTTCGACCGACGCATCGAGCCGCGCGTGCTGGCGGCGCGCGTCTTCCCCGGCCTCGACCCGAGGCTCCTCGCAGGCGCGCTTCGAACGGGCGTGCGCGGCGTGGTGCTCGAAGCCTTCGGCGCGGGCAACGTCCCGCACCTCGAGAACTCGTTGGTGCCCGTGATCGAAGAGGCCACGGAGCGAGACATCCCCGTGGTGATCGCGAGCCAGTGCGCGCGCGGCGCGGTCGACCTCTCGCGCTACCAGGGAGGCTCCGCGGCGGCACACGCGGGCGCGATCGGCGCGGGCACGATGACCTCGGAGGCGGCCCTCGCGAAGCTCATGGTGGCCCTCGGCCGCGCCACGGGAGCCCGCGTCGACGCCGCGAGAGACGCGTTCTCGGCACCGTGGGCCGGAGAAGCCTGACCAGCGCGCGAAGCGAGGTCGTAGGGAGCCCTTCGGTCCAGCGCCAACACGGTGAAGGGGCCGTACGCAGGGCCTCCAATGCCGTATTCGCACGCGATGAGGCCGTACGGAGGGCCTCCCTTCAGCCTATGTCAGACAAGAGGGGCCGTACGGAGGGCCTCCAATGCCGCATCGAGCGCGGCTCATGCCGCACGGATGGCGATCGTTGCCGGGGTACTGGTTGATTCGTCGCCGCGGTTGGGTGACGCTTCGACGCACCCGATGAAGAGACGACCGCCTCCGACGCTCGCCGCGCCGCCCGAAGGCTGGATGCGCACGCGTCCGCTCTGCCACCTGGGCAACATCAAGGACCGCACGCTGCGCAAGTGGATCGAGGCCGGCCTCGTCGAGCGCCCGAAGGACCACGGGGTGAACACCTTCTACTCCCCGCGCGCGGTGCTTCAGGTGCGTGTGATCGCGCGGATGCGCGCTGCCGGGATGCGCTTCGACGTGATCGTGCCGAAGGTGCGAGGCGCGAGCGACGCCGCGCTGAAGGCGCTGCTCCCGCCGCCGCCGAAGCCCGCGGAGGCTCCCGTGACGGCGGTCGCGCGCGCCGAGGGCGTGACGGGCGAGCGCTGGGTGCACGTGACGCTGATGCCGGGGTTGCAGCTCATGGTGCACGCCGACGCGTCGGAGTTCGTGCTGCGCACGGCCGCGGAGATCGCGCAGCGCTACAAGGCCCACGCGGGCGACGCGTGAGCGGAGGCGATGCGTATTGCGTCCCGGGGTTTCGGAGGACCGTCACCCCGGGCAAATTCATGAGCGCCGCACCGGGCATTGCCCGGTGCTCGTGGGGAGGGCGTGGCGAAGGCGTCGAACGTGAACCGGTCGCGGCGCGGAGAGATCTTGATGCTCCGACCGCTCGCTCCTCCATCGCCAACACGAGCGCCGGACCTGTCCGGCGCGTCGCTCATGAATTTGCCCGGGGTGACGGTCCTCCGGAACCCCGGGACACCCGAGGGGAAGCTGCTGGGGAGGATGGGGAAGGGGAGGCGCTACGCCGACGCGAGCACCTCGCGCTCGATCGTCGCGGGGACGAGCTCGTAGCGCGAGAAGCGCATCGACGCAGACGCGCGGCCGTGGGTGCGACCGCGCAGGTCGCCCACGTAACCGAACAGCGCCGCCAGCGGGACGTCGGCGTCGACCACCGACGCGTTGCCGCGCGCGCTCACGTCGCGCACCGTGCCGCGACGTGACTGAATGGACCCGAGCGCCTCTCCGAGATGGACCTCGGGCGTGACGACCTCGACGGACATCACGGGCTCGAGCACCGCGAGGCCCGCTTCGAGCGCGGCCTCCTGAAACGCCATCGAGCCCGCGAGTTCGAAGGCCATCGCGCTCGAATCCACGGCGTGCATCGCGCCGTCGACGAGCTTCACGTGCGCGTCGACCACCGGACGACCGCCGCGGAGGCCCTTCGACATGGCTCCCGCGACGCCGCGACGGACGGCCTGCGCGTACTCCGCGGTGACGACGCCGCCGCGGGTCTGGTCTTCGAACACCAGCCCCGCGTCGCGCGGAGCGGGCGAGACCTCGATCTCCACGCGCGCATAGAGCCCGACGCCGCCGTTCTGACGCGACAGCGTGTGCTCGACGCGCGCCGTTCCCACGAGGGCCTCGCGGAAGGCCACGCGAGGACGACCCGTGCGGGCCTCGACGCGATGCTCGCTTCGAAGCCGCTCGACCACGATCTCGAGGTGCAGCTCACCCACTCCGCGGAGCAGGGTCTGCCCGGTCTCGTCGTCGACGCCGACGCGCAACGACGGGTCTTCGACGGACATCTTCGCGAGCGCCGCGGAGAGACGGTCGGTCTCGCCCGCGGCCTTCGCCTCGATGGCCAGCGTCACCACGGCCTCGGGCACCGTGATCGATCCGAGGCTCACGGGGCGGTCGGGGTCCGAGAGCGTGTCGCCGGTGCGAACGTCCCTGAGCCCAACGGCCGCCACGATGTCGCCCGCGTACGCGCACGGCACCTCGGTCATCGCCGCGGCGTGCATGCGAACCAGACGCCCCACGCGCTCTCTGCGACCGCGGGAGGCGTTCCAGACCTGCATGCCCGGCGCGAGGCGACCGGAGTACACGCGCACGAAGGTGAGCGCGCCGGCGCTCTGTCCCGTCACGAGCTTGAAGGCCACCGCGCACAGCGATTCATCATCGATGGGCGCGCGCGTGACGGTCTCTCCCGAGGGGGTGAGTCCTTCCACCGGCCGCACGTCGGCGGGCGAGGGGAGGAACTTCACCACCGCGTCGAGGAGCATCTGCACCCCGCGCTTCTTGTACGCAGAGCCGCAGAGAACAGGCACCACCTCGCGGCGGAGCGTCCCGACGCGGAGGGCGCGTTCGAGCTCGGCCTCCGTGATCGCCGCGGCGCCCTCTGACAGGTATTTGTCAGTGAGCGTCGCGTCGAGCTCGGCGCAGCGCTCGACGAGCCTCGCGCGCGCGGCCTCGACCTCGGAGATCATCTCCGCGGGCACGGCCACGGTTTCGAAGGTCTTGCCCGTGGGGTCGACTTCGAACACGTAGGCCGCGCGACGGATGAGATCCACGACGCCGCGGTGCTCGCTCCCTTCGCCGAGCGGGAGCTGAACGGGCAGCGCGTCGGCGCCGAGGCGCTCCACGATGGAGCGCACCGACATGCCGAAGTCCGCGCCGAGCTTGTCCATCTTGTTGATGAACGCCACGCGGGGAACGCCGTACCGATCGGCCTGACGCCACACGGTCTCGCTCTGCGGCTCGACGCCCTGCGAGGCGTCGAACACGGCCACGGCGCCGTCGAGCACGCGCAGCGACCGCTCGACCTCGATGGTGAAGTCGACGTGGCCGGGCGTGTCGATGAGCGTGAGCTGATGCTCGACCCCCGCGAAGAGGCCGTCGCTCACGGTCCACGGCGCGGTGGTGGCCGCCGAGGTGATCGTGATGCCCTTCTGCTTCTCGATGGGGTGGTGGTCGAGGGTGGTGGTCCCCTCGTGCACGTCGCCCATGCGATGGATGCGCCCCGCGTAGAAGAGCACGCGCTCGGAGAGCGTGGTCTTGCCCGCGTCGATGTGGGCCATGACGCCGAGGTTGCGGACGCGTTCGATCGTGGTGTTGCGAGTCATGACGGTCTCCGTCACGGCCGCTCGATGTGCGAGCGACCGCGTTGATGCGATGCCTTGTGTGTCGACGCGCGGGGCCGCTCGCGACGACGGCGCCAGCTCCCTCACGCGGAGGGAACGGCGGTCATCGCGGTGCAGTCATTCGCAGAGCGGCGGGAGCGGGACGGCGCACGACGCGCGGACCCGCAGCGGGGACGTCAGGCGAACGCTCTCGAACCGCGCTCCCGCTCGCTCAGCGTGCGAGGATCAACTCCAGCACCGGGCGCACATACGACTCCGCCGTCGCGGCGCTCTTCGAGCGGCGAGTGATGGCGTTGGTCGTGAGCGCACGGGGGACCATGACAGAGGCGCGAGAGATATCCTCCGCGATCGGTCGCGTCAAGCGCGTGCGCCTCCGTTGCGCAGCGGCGCGGCGTGTGGGGGCCATGTCCCGCGATGGGCTTTACTCCGCGCGTGGCCGCGATAGCGTCTCGGCGCTCTCCATGAGAACCCCCAATGCTTGCAGCGCCCTCGCGCTGATCGCCGTCGCCTCGCTCTCCGCCTGCGCGCAACAGCTCAACGAGCCCGATGTGCAGCCCGCCGACGACGTGATGGTCACCGACGACGCGATGGTCACCGACGACACGATGGTCACCGACGACACGATGGTCGCCGACGACACGATGGTGACCGACGACGTGCAGGGCGACGACGTCCCCAAGACGCCCGACGTGGTGGCGCCCGACGTGCCCGTGACGCCCGACGTCGCGACGGATGTCTCGCGCTGCACGACGGGGCTCACCGACTGCGCGGGGAGCTGTCGCGACACGACGAGCGACCCGATGAACTGCGGCGCGTGCGGCCGCGCGTGTGTGACGGGGCAGCGCTGCGTGGCGGGCGTGTGCGCGTGCGGCGGGGGGCAGGCGCTCTGCGCGGGGACCTGCCGCGACACGATGAGCGACCCGATGAACTGCGGCGGCTGCGGCGTCGCGTGCCCGTCGGGCCAGTCGTGCTCGGGCGGGAGCTGCATGATCACCTGCCCCGCGGGGCAGACCAACTGCGCGGGCGCGTGCAGGACGCTCACCACCGACGCGCAGAACTGCGGCGCGTGCGCGAGGCCCTGCCCCGCGGGCAACACGTGCTCGGGCGGGACGTGCTCCGCGGGCGCTCCGCCGGGCCCCGACTTCAGGGTGCAGTGGCTCGGCAGCAACAACTGCCGATCGTCGGAGCACGCCTCGGTGACGGGCGCCGACCGCGGCGGCATCGCGCTCGGCAACTCGCAGATCTTCTACACGGGCCAGACGGCGACGGGGCGCTTCAACGTCGCCTCGCTCGAGGGCGTGGCCGTGAGCACGCGCTACGACGCCATCGTGAGCAACCTGCGCACGGGCGTGGTCTACACCTTCGTCGACGCGATGGGAGTTCCGCTCGCGCCCCCCGGCGGGACGGCCGTCGCGCTGCGCGAGATCGACGGGACGACGGGCGCGCTCACGACGCGCTCGGTGATGCTCTCGTCGTCGATCGCCATCACGGGCGGCGCGACGGCGAGCGCGGTGGGCTTCTTCTCGGGGTGGGACCGGCTCATCGTCCTCGCGGCGGGGCGGGCCTACAACATCGACCTGCCGTCGGGCGCGGTGCTCGACCTCGGGGCCTCGACGCTCCCGACGCGGTCGGCGTGTACGGGGTGGGCGTTCTGGGGCGTGGCCGAGCGCTCCGCGGGGATCGCCTACGTGGTCTACGTGGCCGACGCGATGACCATCGCGCGGCGCCCGCTGCCGACGGGTCCGGTGACCCCCGTGTCGCAGTTCTCGAGCCTCGGGAACATGTGCGGCTTCACGCTCGCGCCGGGTCCGCAGCGCTGGTACTTCCACCACTCGCGAGGGTCTCAGCTCGCGGGCTCTCCGACCGCGATGGAGACCATCGGGTACTGCGACGCGTCGAGCTCCGTCGCGGGCCCCGCGTGCCCGCCCGACGCGACCTCGTGCGGCGGCGTGTGCCGCTTCCTTCAGACCGACACTTCGAACTGCGGCGCGTGCAACACCGTGTGCCCCACGGGTCAGTCGTGCCGCGCGGGCGCCTGCGCCGCGGTGCCCATGCGCTACACCCGGAGCACGCCGCCCATCGACGCGGTGTTCCTCGACGCGTGCACGGCGGCGGGTCACCGCACGGTGCTCGCGAGCACCGACGACGCCGTCTCGGTCACCACGATGCCCTTTGATTTCAGGTACTGGGGCGTGGGCGTGCCGATGGGCTCGCCGGTCACCGTCGACACCAACGGGTACCTCTTCTTCGGCACGGGCGCGTCGTCGAACCTCTCGGGCTCGCTCCCGTCGACCTTCTCGCCCAACGGCGTGGTGGCGCTCCAGTGGCGCGACCTCGTCACGCAGACCGACGGCATCTGCATCGCGACCACGGGCGTCACGCCCAACCGCCACTTCATCGTCCAGTGGAGCAACGTGCGGAACTACTCCTCGACGCCCGCCTCGCAGCTCAGCTTCGAAGCGGTCTTCAACGAGAGCGACCTCTCGATCGACCTGCTCTACTCGACGATGACCAACGCCACCGCGGCCATCGCGGGCATCGAGAACCAGAGCGGCTCGGCGGGCCTGGGCGCCTGCCCCGCGGGCACCACCACGTACTCGTGCGTGATGCCCGCGAGCTCGCGCTTCCGCTTCACGCCGTCGATCTAGACCGCGCCGCCCGAGACGGGACCTTGCGCGCGGGGCCCTTCATTGCGTAGCTTCCGGCGCCCCAACACCCCTCCAACCGCGAGAGAAGCAACCGCCGTGGCAACCATCATCGCAGCGCACATCACCGGCACCGTGTGGAAGATCGAAGTCAAGGTCGGCGAGCGGATCGAAGAGGGCACCGTCGTCTCGATCCTCGAGTCGATGAAGATGGAGATGCCCGTCGAGTCCGAGGTCGCGGGCACCGTCTCGAAGATCTTCGTGACCGAGGCGCAGGCCGTGGCCGAGGGCGACCCCCTCGTCGAGGTCGAGTGACGCGACGGCCGCGCGCCGCACAGCCGCTACGATGAGCACCGCGCTCCCCATCGGCGTGTTCGACTCGGGCCTCGGCGGCCTCACCGTCGTGCGCCAGGTCCGAAGGCTCCTCCCCGCCGAGAACGTCCTCTACCTCGGAGACACCGCGCGCGTCCCCTACGGCGCCCGCTCCGCGCGGACGATCCTCCGGTACTCCCGCGCCTGCGCCGACCTGCTCGTCGCGCGGGGCATCAAGCTCCTGCTCGTGGCCTGCAACACCGTGAGCGCCGTGGCGCTCGAGATGCTCCGCGTCGAGCTCGACATCCCGGTGATCGGCGTGATCGAGCCCGGCGCGCGCGCCGCCGTCGCGGCCACGTCAACGCACCGCATCGGCGTGATCGGCACGCACGGCATGGTCGCGTCGGGGGCCTATCCGCGCGCCGTCGCCGCCGTGAGCACGCGCGCCGAGGTCCACTGTCGCGCGGCCCCGCTGCTCGTCCCGCTGGTCGAAGAGGGATGGCTCGACGGAGAGGTCCCGCGCCTCGCGGTGGAGCGCTACCTCACGCCGCTCGCGCCCCTCGACGTCGACACCGTCGTGCTCGGATGCACGCACTACCCCGTGCTCCGCGACACCATCGAGAACGTCGCGCGCGCCGTGCTCGGCTCGCACGCCCGCGTCGTCGACAGCGCCGAGGCGACGGCCCTGGAGCTCGGCACCCTCATCGCCTCACGCAACATGGGCCGCTCCGCCGACGACCGCGGAGGGACGCTGGAGCTCATGGTCACCGACAGGCCGCAGAGCTTCGCCGACGTGGCGGCGCGCTTCCTCGGTCACCCGGTGCCCGACGTCGAGCTCGTCGACCTGTAGAGCCGTCCGAGCGGCGCGCGGGCGCGACACCCCTTCAACGGAGAAGCTCTCGGTAGAACGCCTCGCGCCACGCGAAGAAGCGTCGGTGCCGCGGGTCACCGTAGACGCGCTCGACGCCGCGCCCCGCGAGCGACGGCCGCGCCAGGTGACGGCTCTCGGGGAACTTCAGGTAGAAGGCCAGCGACGCGGCGGTCACGTCCGCGAGGGTCGGCGCGTCACCGAGCAGAAAGGCGCTCTGTTCGAGGCGCTCCCCGAGCTCGATCAGGAGCGCGTCGACGGCGCGTCGGGCCTCGTCGAGGGTCCGTCTGCCCGAGGGGAGCGCGAGCGCGATGCGAGAGGCCAGCGAGATCCCCCGCGCGGCCGTGAGCGCGGCGCCCTCGACGCCGAGGATCACCCGCGCGAGCTCCTTGAAGAGAGCGCTGTCTCGCGACGCAGCGTCGAGCGCGAGCGTCTGCGTGTGGACCCCGAAGACCTCGTCGATGCGCGCCGTGAGGTCGAGCGCCGCGCGGCGCTTCGAGATGTCACCGGGCAGGAGCGCCCTCCGCCCTTCACCACCCGGGAACGCGCGATCGAGGTGGAGCGCGATCGCCGTGGAGTCGGTGATCACCTCGCCGTCGTGCACGAGCACGGGCGCCTTGCGCTGCCCCGAGAGGCGATAGAGCGCGAGCTGATCGGGGCCCGCCGCGTGGTCGACGAGCTCGTAGTCGAGGTCCTTGAAGTCCATCGCGGCGCGGGCCTTCTCGGAGAAGTGACTCAGCGGAAACCGATGCAGCACGAGCGCCATGCGCGCGAGGTTCGCCTGTCGACGCCCCGCGCGCGAGCGCTTCTTGACTGCGAGCGCCGCGAGAGAGACATCGTCGATGCGATGCGCGCCCTCCTCCTGGCCTCGCTCCTCGTCGCCGGATGTCAGGGCATCGGTGCGATCGGCGATCAGGCCGACGACGCCTCCCTCGACGCCGAGGCGCCTTCTGAGATGCCCGCCGCGATCGACGCGCCCTCTGCGCTCGACGTCGCGCCCATCGACATGCCCGCCGTGATCGACGTCGCCCGCGCAGACACCGCCCCGCCGAGGGACACCACGCCGCCGAGGGACACCGCGCTCCCCGACGTCGCGCCCATCGTCGACACCTCACCACCGCCGCCGGGAGATCCCCAGTCACGGACGCGTGACGCGGTCTGCGCTCGCTGGCTCGCAGACCGCGCCCTCCGCGCGCGGACCGTCTGGACCGCGGGCGCCACCCAGTGCGACCCGGGCACGCTCTCGATGACCGCCCACGACGACGCGATGCGCGTGCTCAACGCCTACCGCTGGATGGCGGGCGAGTCGGCCGCGGGCGCGGACCCTTCGCTCGCGGCGCAGCAGCAGGCGTGCGCCCTGATGATGACCGTCAACGGCTCGCTCAGTCACATGCCTCCGTCGTCGTGGCGCTGCTACTCGGCCGCGGGCGCGGCGGCGGCGGGGTCGTCGAACCTCGCGCTCGGCACCAGCACCCCCGCGGAGTCCGTCGACCTCTACGCGAACGAGACCGGACAGGAGCTCGGGCACCGTCGATGGGTGTTCGCCCCCAACCTCGGGCCCACGTGGTTCGGCGCCACCAACCGCGCGTCGTGCCTCCAGACCTTTCGCGCGTCGAGGGCGACGATCGTCCCGACCGTGGTGGCCTGGCCCAACCCCGGGCCCTCGCCGATGGAAGCCTTCGCGGGGGGCGTGTGGCACGCGCAGACCGGCACCCGCGACGTCTCGGGGGCTCGCGTCGAGGTGCGCAACGACGCCACCGACGCGGTGCTCGCGACGTCGCCCGTCTCGTCGACAGGGAACTACGGCAACAGCAGCGCCGTCGCGTGGCGCCCATCGGGATGGACGCCAGCAGAGAACACCACCTACCGCGTGACCCTCACGTTCCCTTCAGGCGCGCCGGTCGTGTATCGCACCACGCCCGTCCGCTGTCGCTAGGCCCTCCGAGGCTTGCAGCGCCGACGACATGCGCCTCGCCGCCGAGGCCAGCGCGGGGTCGGAGAGCCCCTCCGCCGCGGCTTCGAGGGCCGCGCTCGCGGCGCTGATCGATCCCTTCGAAGTCAGCGCGGCCACCGTGCGAGAGAGGGCCTCGGAGAGCGACGCTTCGATCTTCTCGGACTCTTCGAGGAGGAGCGCCACGTGGCGCCCGAGGTGGGCCACGTCGGCGAGCGCGTCGGCCACCTCGAGCCCGCGCATCGCAGCGTCACGCACCGCGCGTCGCTGCGGGAGGAGCACCTCGCGAGACTGCGCGGCGAGGTCCGCGCGGAGCTCCTCGACGGCTTCGAACGCGGGCCTCCACCCGTCGGAGGCCGCGGGGCGGCGCGCGGTCGAGAGGCACGCGGTGGCCGTGAGATCGAGGCAAGACGCCACGGTGGCCCGCGCGAGCCTCACCCTGCGATCACGGATCGAGCGCGACGAGACGGCCGAGACCGCGAGGTTGACCACCGTGGCCGCGAAGGCCCCGACCAGCACCGCGGCGACGCGCACCCGCAGGGCCTCCGAGAAGCTCGCGAAGGGCAGGAGCACCAGATAGAGCGAGGTGAAGCCCGCGACGGCGAACCCGCTCGTCCAGCGGAGCCGGTCGCAGGCCCAGGCCGTGATGCCCACGGAGAGGAGCACCGCCGAGGCCGAGGCGTAGCCGCTCCGCGCGCCGGGCCAGAGCCCGAGCACGAGGCCCGTGGAGGCGCCCGCGATGGTGGCGCCGCCAAGCTGCTCGAGGCCGCGACGGAGCCCCGCGTAGGCCGTCGGGGTGACGCACACGAGCGCGGCGAATCCCGACGAGAGCGCGTCGGGGACGCGCGTCGCGTGGGCGATCGCCACCGCGAGGGCGGAGGCCACCGCGGCCTTGGCGGCGAGGTGCACGGGGTCGGTCAGGCGGCTCACGGGCGGAGGAGGCATGCCCATATCACGCCCCGCGGAGGGGATTTGAGGCCCCGGAGCGGGGGTCGAACTTTCGTTCCATCCGTCGCGCAACGGACCTGCCACTTGGTTCATCTCAGATGGGAGTAACCCCCTATGAGTGATGTGAGCGGCAGATTCAGGATCCAGGTGGTTTCAGAGATGACGGGGGTCCCCTCTCCGACTCTGAGAGCGTGGGAGCGGCGCTACGGCATTCCGACGCCTGCGCGCACCGCGTCGGCCTATCGGCTCTACAGCGACCGTGACGTGGCGATGGTGCGGAAGCTCCGCGACCTCTGCTCGAACGGCATGTCGATCGCCGAGGCGGCGCGCGTGGTGAAGACCAGCGAAGACGGCGCGGCGACGCTCTCGGTGGCCGACGGAGACCCCTTCGTGGTGGCCTCGCAGCGGCTGATCGACGCGATCCAGGCCTTCGACGCGAGGGCCATCGAGCGCGAGGTCGCGAGGGCGCAGTACCTCGGGTCTTCCACCGCGGTGTTCGAGCGGGTGTTCTCGCCGGCGCTGCGCCGCGTGGGCGAGCTCTGGCACGACGGTCAGCTCTCGGTCGCGCAGGAGCACCTCGCGTCGAGCTGCATCGGAGACTCGGTGCGGGCGATGGTCAGGCTCACCAACCCCGACGACGCCACCCGCACGGTGCTCCTCGGATGCTTCGCCGAAGAGGATCACCTCCTGCCCATCTACGGCGTGGCCCTGCGGCTCGCGTCGTGGGGCATCGCGACGATCACCCTCGGCGTCCGCACGCCGCCCGACGCGCTCGGCGACGCCGTGCGGAGGCTCCGTCCCACGGGCGTGGGGCTCTCGCTCTCGCGCACCCTCGACCCCGCGGCCTCTGCGCCCCTCATCGAGGCGTACGCGAAGGCGTGCGTCGGCATCCCCTGGTTCGTCGGCGGACCGGGCTCTCCCTCGGTGGCCGAGAAGGTCGCCGCGTGCGGCGGTCTCGCGATCGAGGGCGACGTCGCCCGCGCGCGCAGCCCCATCGAGCGCATGCTCCACGAGGCCGTCAGGAACACGGACGCTGTCGAGCCCGTGAGCGCGTCGGCGAACGGCGCCCACACCGCCTGACCGCACCGCCAGACGCGACGCCCGTCGGCGTGCGCCCGCGTCCTCCCCGCCCCTCCCACATCCCAACTTCGTCAGAAAGTTTACAAGCCGCCCCGAGGCGTGCCATGCGTTCAGTACCCACCCATGGCCTACGCTGATCGAGACCGCCGCGACAAGAACGCCAAGGACGCCCTCGTCCACGCGGCAGCACAGCTCTCCGCCGCGGCCTCCGCGCACGGGCGCGTGCCCCCTCACGACCTCGACGCAGAGCGCGCGGTGCTCGGCGGCATCCTGCTCGACAACTCCGCGATGGCCACCGTCGAGTCGACGGTCACCGCGGCGGACTTCTATCACCCCGCGCACGGCGTCATCTACGAAGCCATTCAAGCGATCTCGGCGCGCAGGGAGCCCGTCGACATCGTCACGCTCGCCGCGGAGCTCCGGGCGCGCGAGCGGCTCAACACGGTCGGCGGCGCGCAGTACCTCGGCGAGCTGACCGACACGATCCCGACGATCGCCCACATCGAGTCGCACGCGCGCATCGTGGCCGACCAGGCCGGCGTGCGGAAGATGATCGAGGTCGCGCACGAGATCGTGGCGCGCGGCTACGGCGATCACGGCACGGCCGACGAGTTCCTCGACTCCGCGGCGTCGAAGGTCTTCGAAGTCGCGCAGAAGCGCTCGAAGAGCACGCTCGTCCCCATCGAGCAGGTGATCCTCGAGGCCTTCGAACGCATCGAGAACACCCTCGTGCGAGGGGCGCGCATCTCGGGCACCGAGACGGGCTTCCGCGACCTCGACACGCTCACCTCGGGCATGCACGGCGGCCAGCTCATCATCATCGCGGCCCGTCCCGCCATGGGCAAGACCAGCTTCGTCTTGAACATCACGAGCGCGGCGGCCGAGACGTCGAAGAAGCCCGTGCTGCTCTTCTCGCTCGAGATGCCGCGCATCGAGCTCGCCAACCGCCTCATGTGCGCCGACGCGCGCATCGACCAGTCGCGGCTGCGCTCGAACCTCCTCACGCAGGACGACGTCACCGCGCTCACGGCCTCGGCCAACAAGCTCCACTCGCTGCCCATCTACATCGACGACTCGGGCGACCTCACGCTCCTCGAGCTGCGCGCCAAGGCGCGGCGCATCAAGAGCGAGCGCGACATGTCGCTCATCATCATCGACTACCTCCAGCTCATGAAGGCCAGCCGCGAGCGCATGGACTCCCGCGAGCGGGAGATCTCGGAGATCTCGCGCGGGCTCAAGGGGCTCGCCAAGGAGCTCGACGTCCCCATCATCGCGCTGTCGCAGCTCAACCGCGGCTGCGAGACGCGACCCGGCAAGGACAAGCGCCCCATGCTCGCCGACCTCCGCGAGTCGGGCGCCATCGAGCAGGACGCCGACGTGGTGATGTTCATCTACCGCGACGAGGTCTACAACCGCGACACCGAGGACAAGGGCATCGCGG